>NZ_JBBCBO010000003.1:0-370696 GCF_037203865.1 Variovorax sp. CCNWLW186
AATAAAGGAGGAGGGGCGCAGCCCCGGGGGACATTCGCGGAGGGGAGTACCCGGTGGCCTTTGCACAAGCCCTGAACCACAACGCAGAGCAATCGCAATGAGCCTCTACGCCATGCAGAAATTCCTGTTCGCCCTCAACCGCGACACCGACGTGCAGCGCCGCTACGCAGAAGCCGGCGAAACGCGCAAAGCCTTGCTGGCAGCCTATGATTTCAACGAAGAAGAGCGTGAAGCCATAGACAAAGGCGACATCGGAAAGCTCTACGTGCTCGGCTGCAACGGACAACTGCTCATGCACTTCGCGCCGCTCTTGGGCATTGCATGGGCCGACTACCTCGAAGCCATGCGCGAAGGCGTACGCAAATACGGTCCCGTGCGCGCAGGCATCTACGCGATGACAACGGGCACAGACGAAAAGGTGGCAGGCGTATGAGTCTTGTATTTGCAGGCGTTTGCAGCCACGCCCCCGGCATCACCGGACGCGCCCACCTGGCCGATCCGGCGGTGAAGGACGAGTTTCACGCGCAGTTCAACCGCTTCGGCGAAGCAATGCGCGCAACCAAACCCGACGCCGTGATCGTCGTGGCGGCCGAGCATTTCGCGAACTTCTTCATGAACAACATGCCGGCCTACGCCATCGGCATGGCCGACAGCTATGAAGGGCCGATCGAAGACCCGAAGTGGCTCGGCATTGAAAAAACGAAAGTGCCGGGCGATGCCGCACTTTCGCAACGCCTGATCCGCGAAGTGATGCAGACGGTGGATGTGGCCTATGCGGAAGAATGGAAGTTCGACCACGGCATCATGGTGCCGCTGCACTTTCTCACGCCCAAGTTCGACACCAAGGTCATCCCCGTGAACATCAACTGCCAGGGCCCGCCGCTCACGCCGCTGCACCGCGCCTGGGCTTTTGGAGAAGCCTTGCGCCGCGCCTGCGACAAGGCGCCCGAACGCATTGCGCTGGTGGGCACCGGCGGCATTTCGCACTGGCCCGCCACGCCCGATTCGGGCAAGGTGAATGCCGAGTGGGACGCCGAGTTCATGCGCCGCTGGTGCGCCAATGACCGCGACGCATTGCTCTCGCAGGCCGACTACAACGACGAAGCCACCTACCGCGAAGCAGGCCAGGGCGGCTTCGAGATCCGCACCTTCCTGAGCGTGGCAGCCGCCGCGCGCGGCAAGGGCGAAATCCTGCACATGAAGGCCATACCCATCTTCGCGGTGACATGCACCGCCGCGACGATGTCCATTGAATAAGTTGAGGGAACACCGGCATGCCGCACCTCGTCATTCTGTACACACCCAACATCGAAGCCGAAACCGATATGTCAGTGCTTTGCCGCACGCTGGCCGACACCATGCTGAAGCAGCAGGACGAGGCCGGCAAGCCGGTGTTTCCCATTGGCGGAACGCGCGTGCTGGCGTACCCGGCGGCGCACTATGCGGTGGCCGACGGCAAGGCCGACTACGCCTTCGTGTACCTCAACATCCGCATGGCGAGCGGGCGCTCCGAAGCCGTGAAGAAAAAAGCCGGCGACGAGCTGTTGGCCGACGTTCGCGCGCATTTCGAGCCCATCTTCAACAAGCGCCACATCGGCATCACGCTGCAGATCGACGAAAGCCCGGGCCAGGTGTATGACGGCAAGCACAGCAACCTGCATCCCCTCTTCAACAAATAACGTCATGCTCACTTCCGACACCATCGCCAGGCTCGCGGCCGAGTTGCACGAGAGCGAGAAGTCGCGCGTGCAGGTCGAGCACTTCTCCAAGCGCTTTCCCGAGATGACGGTGGAAGACGGCTATGCCATCTCGCGCGAATGGGTCAAGGCCAAGATTGCCGAAGGCCGCACCGTGAAGGGCCACAAGATCGGCCTTACCTCGCGCGCCATGCAGCTGTCCAGCCAGATCGACGAGCCTGACTACGGCACACTGCTCGACGACATGTTTTTCGAGCAGGGCGGCGACATTCCCTTCAAGCGCTTCATCGCGCCGCGCATCGAGGTGGAGCTGGCCTTCATTCTCGGCAAGAAGCTGCAGGGTCCGAACGTGACCATCTTCGATGTGCTGGCTGCCACCGACTACGTGGTGCCCGCCATCGAGATCATCGACGCGCGCATCGAGCAGTTCGACCGCCACACCAAGGCGCCGCGCAAGGTGTTCGACACCATCGCCGACAACGCGGCCAATGCGGGCATCGTGCTCGGTGGACGTCCGGTCAAGCCCGATGCGGTCGATCTGCGCTGGGTGAGCGCGCTGCTCTACAAGAACGGCGTGATCGAGGAATCGGGCGTGGCCGCGGCCGTGCTCAACCATCCGGCCACGGGCGTGGCCTGGCTGGCCAACAAGCTCGCGCCGTGGGACGAATACCTCGAAGCCGGCGAAGTGGTGCTCGGCGGCTCGTTCACCCGGCCGACCACCGCCCTGCCGGGCGACACCTTCCACGCCGACTACGGCCCGCTCGGCAGCATCGCCTTTCGTTTCGCTTGAAAGACTTCCATGCAAACACCGCTCAACACCTTCAAGCAAGCCATGCAGGCCGGCGAACAGAAAATCGGCCTCTGGGTCGGCCTGGCCGATGGCTACGTGGCCGAGATCCTGGCCGGCACCGGCTTCGACTGGCTGCTGGTCGACGGCGAGCATGCGCCCAACGACGTGCGTTCGGTGCTCGCGCAGCTGCAGGGCATCTCCAGTACGTGGTCGGCGCAGCCCGAGTCGGAGCGCTCGCACCCCGTGGTGCGCGTTCCGGTGGGCGACACCACGCTGCTCAAGCAATACCTAGACATCGGCGCGCAAACCATCCTGGTGCCCATGGTCGACACCGCCGAACAGGCCGCACGCATGGTGCGGGGCATGCGCTACCCGCCCGAGGGCATTCGCGGCATGGGCAGCGCCCTGGCGCGCGCCTCGCGCTGGCAGGCCTACCCCGGCTACCTGCATGAAGCCAACGCGCAGACCTGCCTGCTGGTGCAGGCCGAGACGGTCGAAGCCATGAAGAACCTCGACGCCATTGCGGCCACGCCGGGCGTGGACGGCGTGTTCATCGGGCCGGCCGATCTGTCGGCATCGATGGGCTTCGTCGGCCAGCCGAACCACCCCGAGGTGCAGGCCGTGATCGCCGACGCCATTGCGCGCATCCGCAAGGCCGGCAAGGCACCGGGCATTCTCTCGACGACCGAGGAGCAGGCGCGCAAGTGGCTGGCGGCCGGCGCGCAATTCGTGGCCGTGGGTGTGGACACCATCTTGCTCACGGCGGCGGCGAAGCAGCTGGCGGCCAAATACAAGAACGACAAGAACGACAAAACCGACAAGAACGCCGCGGGCGCCGCCACGCCCAACGGCTACTGAAACCCTTCGCTTGCCCGTGCCATGACTTCCCCGACCGACCCCAAGCCCAAGCGCTTCCGCTCCGCTACCATCCGCGAAGGCACGATCCGCGCGACCACGCGCAGCTTTCTGCATGCGCTGGGCCAGGACGACGAGGACATCGAACGCCCGCACATCGGCGTGTTCCACACCGGCGGCGAGATGAGCCCGTGCAACCTCAACCTGCGCGAGCAGGCGCAGCACGCCAAGACCGGCATCTACGCCGGCGGCGGCACGCCGCACGAATGCCCGGTGGTGTCGGTGAGCGACGGGCTCACCATGGCGCACTCGGGCATGCGCTTCTCGCTGATCTCGCGCGAGCTGATTGCCGACAGCGTCGAGGCCTCCACGCGCGGCCACCAGTGGGACGGCATCTTCGCCATCGGTGCCTGCGACAAGAACCTTCCGGGCCTGATGATGGGCATGGTGCGCTGCAATGTGCCGAGCGTGTTCGTGCATGGCGGCTCGGCGCTGCCGGGGCAGATGCCCGGGCCCGATGGCCGCGATCTCAACGTGGTCGACACCTACGAGACCATCGGCAAGGTACTGGCCGGCACCGCGACGCACGGCGAACTCGACGCCATGAGCCGCGCCTGCCTGCCCACGGCCGGCGCCTGCGCAGGCCAGTTCACGGCCAACACCATGGGCATGGTGTCCGAGGCGCTGGGTTTGGCGCCCATCGGCTCGAGCATGGTGCCGGCGGTGTTCAGCGAGCGGGCGCCGCTGATGCGCCGCGCCGCAAAGAACCTCATGAAGGCGGTGATGGGGGACAGCCCGCTGCCGCGCGACATCGTCACGCGCAAGGCGCTCGAAAACGCCTGCGCCGTGGTTTCGGCCACGGGAGGCTCGACCAATGCCGCGCTGCACCTGCCGGCAATTGCGCACGAAGCCGGCATCAAGTTCCACCTGGACGACGTGGCCGAGATCTTCGCGCGCACGCCGCTCATTGCCGACCTGCGCCCGGGCGGCCAATACTTGGCGCGAGACGTGTTCTACATCGGCGGTGCGGGCGTCATTCTTCGCACGCTCATGGAGCAAGGCTTTCTGCACGGCGACGCACTCACCTTCACCGGCCGCACCATGGCCGAAGAGCTGGCCGATGCCGCCGTGCCCGACGGCCGCGTGGTGCGCGCAGCCGGCAACCCGATCACCCGCGACGGCGGGCTGGCGGTGCTCAAGGGCAACCTGTGCCCCGACGGCGCGCTGCTCAAGACCGCGGGCTTGCAAACGCTGGTGCACCGCGGCCCGGCGCGGGTCTTCAACTCCGAGGAAGAAGCCCAGGCGGCGGTGCAGAACCGCCGCTACCAGCCCGGCGACGTGATCGTGATCCGCAACGAAGGCCCCAAGGGCAGCCCCGGTATGCGCGAAATGCTGGGCATTACCGCCCTGCTCTACGGCCAGGGCATGGGCGACAAGGTGGCACTGCTGACCGACGGGCGCTTCTCGGGTGCCACACGCGGCCTGTGCATCGGCTATGCGGGCCCGGAAGCAGCCGACGGCGGACCGATTGCGGCGCTGAAGGACGGCGACGTGGTGGCCATCGACGCGCGCGCCGAGGCGCGCAGCATTTCGGTGGAACTCACGGCGGAAGAAATTGCGCTTCGGCTCTCCGAACGTGAGGTAAACGCGGGGGTCCCGCACCGCGGCTTGCTGGAAAAATACGCGCTCACGGTGCGTCCTGCCCATCAGGGCGCAGTGACCCATTCGGGCGCAGTCACCTGGCTGCGCGACGAGTCGTAAACCGCAACCAACCACCAACACCCGGAGACAGACCATGACATTCACCCGCCGCCAGTTGCTGCAGACCACCGGCGCCTCGGCGCTGCTCGCCAGCCTGGGCCAGCACGCCTTCGCGCAAGCTTCGCTCGAAACCGCCACCATCGTCACCGGCTTTGCGGCCGGCGGCACCTCGGACACCACCTGCCGGCGCATTGCGCAGAAGCTCAGCCCCGACTACGCCAAGTCAGCCGTGGTCGAAAACCGCACCGGCGCGGGCGGCCAGATCGCCGTGAGCTACGTGAAGGGCCGGCCCGCCGACGGCGCCACCATCCTGCAGACGCCGACCTCGATCCTCACGATCTACCCGCACATCTACAAGAAGCTGCCGTACGACCCGATGGTCGACCTCACGCCGGTCAGCATCGCGTGCATCTTCGACTTCGGCTTTGCAGTCGGCCCCTCGGTGCCGGCCAACGTGAAGACGGTGCCCGAGTTCCTGGCCTGGGCCAAGGCCAACCCGACCGGCGCCAATTTCGGCTCGCCCGCCGCGGGCTCCACGCCGCACTTCATCGGCGCGCTGCTGGGCAAGAAGGGCGGCGTCGAGCTCAAGCATGCCGCCTACCGCGGCACGCAGCCGGCCATGCTCGACCTGCTGGGCGGCAACATCTCGGCCGTGTCGGGACCCATCGGCGACATCACGCAGCACCTGGCCTCAGGCAAGGTGCGCATCCTCGGCGTTTCGGGTTCCAAGCGCAGCCGCTTCGCGCCCGACGTGCCCACCTTCGGCGAGCAGGGCATCCAGGACATGGCGCACAGCGAGTGGTTCGCCTTCTTCCTGCCCGCCAAGGCCTCGCCGGACGTGGTCGCGCGGCTGAACGCATCCATGAAGACCGCGCTCGCGCACAAGGACGTGATCGAAGGGCTCGGCAACTTCGGGCTGGAAGCCATGTCTTCCACGCCCGGCGAGCTGACCGACCTGCTCAAGAAAGACACCGCGAAGTGGGCGCCGATCGTCAAGGAAGTCGGCTTCACCGCAGAGGGCTAACCGTATGAAGGAACTGCAATGAACACACTCTCCACTCCCGCGGCGCCATCGGCGCTGGTCCATCCCTCGATCCATCCGGACGAGCGCGCCGCGCGCGAACAGCTTGCGGCCTGCTATCGCGTGTTTGCGATGCTGGGCTGGACCGAGATGATCTACAACCACATCACGCTGCGGCTGCCCGACAGCGTGACGGGCGGAGAGAAGCAGTTCCTCATCAACCCCTTCGGGCTGCACTACAGCGAGGTCACGGCCAGCAACCTGGTGAAGATCGACCTGCAGGGCAAGGTGCTCGATGGTTCCACCTACCCGGTCAACCCGGCCGGCTTCACGGTGCATGCCGCCATTCACGACGGCCTGCCCGGCGCGCACTGCGTGATGCACACCCACACCACGGCCGGGGTGGCCGTGGCCTGCCTGCAGGGCGGCCTGCAGCAGACCAATTTCTATACCGCCCAGTTGCACGGCATGGTGGCGTACCACGACTTCGAGGGCATCACCATCCATGCCGACGAAGGCCCGCGCCTGCTGAAGAGCATCGGCAACCGCAACGCGGTGATCCTGCGCAACCATGGCCTGCTGGCCTGGGGACAAACGCTGCCTCAGACCTTCGCCATCCTGTGGACCCTGCAGCGCGCCTGCGAAGTCCAGATGGCGACCTTCTCGATGGGCGCCGCCATTCCCGTGAGCGAGGAAATCGCCGAGCGCTGCACGCGCGATGCGCTGCAGTTCAGTCCCGAGCATGGCGCGGGGCAAGACGTGTTCGATGCGCTGGTGCGCCAGGTCGACCGCATCGACCCGAGCTACAAGAACTGAGGCGGCCTTTTTCATGAAGATTTGCATCTACGGCGCCGGCGCAATCGGCGGATGGATCGGCGCCGGCCTCGCGCAGGCCGGCGAGCGGCTCAATGTGGTGGCGCGCGGCGCCACGCTCGAGGCGCTGCAGCAGGGCGGCCTCTCATTGATGCGCGGCGACGTGCGCACGCGCGTGCCGGTCAACGCGGTGGCCGACCCGGAATCGCTCGGCACGCAAGACCTGGTGGTCATTGCCGTGAAGGCGCCCGCGCTGGCCGGCGTGGCCGAGCGCATCGGCCCGCTGATCGGGCCCGACACCATCGTGCTGGTCGCGATGAACGGCGTGCCCTGGTGGTTTCTCGAAGGCGGATTCGGCGGGGCCATCACCGGCCACCGCCTCGCAGCCGTCGATCCGGACGGTGCGATTGCAAAGGCCATTCCCGCGCGCAACGTGATCGGCTGCGTGGTGCACGCGAGCTGCTCGCTCGATGCGCCGGGAGTGGTGCGGCATCACTTCGGCAATGGGCTGATCGTGGGCGAACCTTCGGGCGAAGCCACGCCGCGCGTGAAGAAGCTGGTCGAGCTGCTCAAGAACGGCGGCTTCGACGCCACGCTGTCGCCGCAAATCCAGAAGGACGTGTGGTTCAAGCTCTGGGGCAACATGACGGTAAACCCCATCAGCGCGCTGACGGGCACCACCACCGACCTGATCATGGGCGACGACTACGTGCGCGGCTTCATCTCGGCCGTGATGCTCGAAGCGAAAGAAATCGGCCGCCGCATCGGCATCGAGATCACGCAGAGCCCCGAAGACCGGCATGCGGTGACGATGAAGCTCGGCGCGTTCAAGACCTCGATGCTGCAGGACGTGGAGGCCGGGCGATCGGTGGAACTCGATGCGCTGGTGACCGTGGTGCGGGAATTGGGCGAACTGACCGCGGTGGCCACGCCGTTCACCGACGCGCTGCTGGGATTGGCGCGGCTCCGGATGCGGCAGCTCGGGCTGTATTGAGCGGCCGCCTCAGTTCTTTTTCTTCAGCAGCACCCGTACTGCTTCGGGCAGCGAATCGACCTCGGGCATGAAGCGGTCGAGCGCCGCGCCCAGGATCACCGCGCACAACAACGCACCGAGCAGCGGCTTCCAGGTCAGCCGCACGGCGGCCATCAGCCAGCCTTCGCGCGCCACACGCACCGCGGCGCGGGCCGATACGTACGAGAACGCCAGTTCGATCGCCACGGCCAGCAGCGCATCCCAGCTGAAGTAAAGCAGCACCAGAGAGCCGGCGCCGAGCACGACGGCCACGCAGATCAGGAAGATGGCGACCACGGGCACCACGATGATGGCGCCTTCGTCGGCCCCGCCCGCGACCTCGAGCGCGCCGCTGGCGGCATCGGAGAGCGCGCCGCCGTCCTCGGCGGTGCCGGTTGCGGATGGATGATTGTTGGAGCCGCCGCCAAGGTCGACGTCGGGCGCATCGACGTCGAAGTCGGCGCGGCGTCCCTCGACCAATCGCCTGGCCCACCAGCGCAGCACCAGCAGGTAGCCGAGATATCCCACGCCCAGCGTGAGGAAATAGCGCACGGCCAGAGACTGCACATCCAGCACGTGCATCTGCACCGCCGACACACCCCACATCAGCAGCAGCGTGAAGGTGCCGATCAGGATGCCGTGCGTGCGCAGGCTGTAGTTGCGATGAAGATCGCGCTCGAGCTGCGTTTCCCACAGGCGCACAGAGCGCCAGTCGGAGAGAACCTTCATTCGTCGGCGGGAGCGAACGGCACGCGCGGCGCCACCGCGCACATGAGTTCGTAGCCGACGGTGCCGGCCGCCTGAGCGACCTCGTCGATGGGCAGCACGGCGCCGGTTGCGGCCGAACGGCCCCACAGCGTGACCTCGGCGCCAAACTTCGCGTCGGGCACGGGCGTGAGGTCGACGGTGATCATGTCCATGCTCACGCGGCCCACCATGCGCGTGCGCACGCCGTTCACCAGCACCGGCGTGCCGGTGTTGCAGTGGCGCGGATAGCCGTCGGCATAGCCGACAGCCGCCACACCGATGGTGAGCGGCCCGTCGGCCGTGAAGTTGGAGCCGTAGCCGATGGTGTCGCCCGCCTTCAGCTGCTGCACGCCGATGAGCTTGGTCGCGAGCGTCATGGTGGGCTGCAGCTGCCAATGCGCGGTGTCGTGCTGCGGAAAGTCGGGTGCGCTGCCATACAGCACGATGCCGGGGCGCACCCAGTCGCCGCGGGTCTGCGAGGCATGGCGCAAGGTGGCGGCGCTGTTCGCTATGGAGCGCTCCCCCGGCAGGTCGCGCGTGACGCGCTCGAACGCTTCGAGCTGGTGCGCAACGCCGCGCGGACCGTCGGCGTCGCTGAAATGCGTCATCAGCGAAATCTCGTCGACCTGCGGCAGCGCGTTGAGGCGCGTCCAGGCCGAGCCGAAGCGCTCGGGCGCGAAGCCCAGGCGGTTCATGCCGGAATTCATCTTGAGAAACACGCGCTGCGGCTTGAGCGTCTTGTGGGCCGCGAGCATGTCGATCTGCTCGTCGCAGTGCACCGTGTGCCAGAGGTCGAGGCGCGAGCACAGCTCCAGGTCGCGTGCGTCGAACACGCCTTCGAGCAGCAGCACGGGGCCGCGCCAGCCGAGTGCGCGCACGCGTTCGGCTTCGGCCAGGTCGAGCAGCGCAAAGCCGTCGGCGCCGCGAAGGCCTTCATACACCCGCTCGATGCCGTGGCCATAGGCGTTGGCTTTGACCACAGCCCAGACGCGGGCATCGACCGCGGCGCGGCGCACGCGGTCGAGGTTGTGGCGAAGTGCGGCGGTGTGAACGGTGGCAAGGATGGGACGCGGCATGGGGGACGTCGATTGGTAATAGATGGGTTTTAGCATCTTCCCGGGAAGAAACGTCCAGGGTGGCAACGCTGATTTCCCGGTCGTACCCCCATGCTATAACCGCCCATTCGCCAAAAAGACGCGACACTTTCTCACTACTGCCAGCACCCCACTGGCCAGCCAGCCCATCGATGAAGCGCGGTTTCTACACGATCATGTCGGCCCAGTTCTTTTCGTCGCTGGCCGACAACGCGATCTTTGTCGTGGCGGTCGAGCTCATGCGCAGCTCGGGAGCGGCCGAATGGCAGAGAGCGGCGCTGGTGCCGATCTTCGCCGTCTTCTATGTGGTGCTGGCGCCGCTGGTGGGCGCCTTTGCCGACGCCTTGCCCAAAGGGCGGGTGATGTTCATCAGCAACGCGATCAAGGTGGTCGGCTGCCTGATGATGCTGTTCGGCTCGCACCCGCTGCTCTCCTATTCGATCGTGGGGCTCGGCGCCGCAGCGTATTCGCCGGCCAAGTACGGCATCCTGACCGAGCTGCTGCCGGCCTCGCAGTTGGTAAAAGCCAACGGTTGGATCGAAGGCCTCACGATCGCCTCGATCCTGCTGGGCATCGTGCTCGGCGGCTCTCTGGTGGGGCACGCGGTGTCCACCCAGCTGCTGTCCTTCGACATGCCGCTCATCGACACCGGCATCGATTCGCCGGCCGAAGCGGCCATTGCGGTGCTGATCTTCGTCTACGCACTGGCGGCCTGGTTCAACACGCGCATTCCGCACACCGGCGTCGAAATGCGGCCGCTGCGCGCCATTCCGGAGCACGGCCTCGCGCGCAACATGCTGGCGCTGCTGCCTGACTTCTGGCACTGCAACGCACGCCTGTGGCGCGACAAGCTGGGGCAAATCTCGCTGGCCACCACCACGCTCTTCTGGGGCGCCGGAGCCAACCTCAAGTACATCGTGCTGGCCTGGGCCTCGCTCGCGCTCAACTACAACACCACGCAAGCCACGGCGCTCACCGGCGTGGTGACCATCGGCATGGCGGTGGGCGCCATCGTCGCGTCGATGCGCATGCGCCTGGACATGGCCACCCGCGTGATCCCGATGGGCATTGCCATGGGCCTGCTGGTGATCAGCATGAACCTGATCGGCAACGTGTGGATCGCCGTGCCGTTCCTCATTCTGCTGGGCGGGCTGGGCGGCTTTCTGGTGGTGCCGATGAACGCACTGCTGCAGCACCGCGGCCACAACCTGATGGGCGCGGGCCGTTCCATTGCGGTGCAGAACTTCAACGAGCAGGCCTGCATCCTGCTGCTCGGCGGCTTCTACAGCGCCTGCACCGGGCTGGGCCTGTCGGCCTATGCGGCCATCGGCGCCTTCGGCGGGGTGGTGGCGGGCTGCATGTGGATCATCCAGCGCTGGCATCATCACAACCTGCGCAAATACCCAGAAGAAGTCGAGCACCTGCTCGCCATCGCCCGTAGCGACAAGCATCATTGACCTCCCCCAGGCTGCGCGCACTTCGTGTCGCTTCGCCCACCCCCTCACCGGGGGCAACACCGGTGGCCCGGCGAAGCCGGTTCCACGGTGTTCCACGAATAACTCCGCCCTATGCCAGCGCTTGCACTCATCTTCAACGCCTTTGTATGGGGCGTTTCGTGGTTTCCGTTCCGGCACATCGAAAGCCATGGGCTGCACCCGGTGTGGACCACCTGCCTCATCTACGTGGCGATCTCGCTCGCGATGGCCTTCTTTCGGCGCCACGCCTGGCGCGGCTTTGCGGCGTTCCCCATGCTGGTGGCGCTGGGCCTAGCGGCTGGCTTTACCAACCTGGGCTTCAACTGGGCCGTCACGCAGGGCGACGTGGTGCGGGTGGTGCTGCTTTTCTACCTGATGCCGCTGTGGAGCGTGCTGCTGGGCTGGGCCGTGCTGGGCGAGCGGCCCACGGCGGGTGCGCTTGCACGCGTGGCGCTGGCGCTCATCGGCGTGGTGGTGGTGCTCAAGGCGCCGGGCGTCGACTGGCCCGTGCCTTCCAGCCTGCCGGACTGGCTGGGCGTGGCGGCCGGCTTCAGCTTTGCAGTGACCAACATCCTGCTGCGCCACCTGCACGGCGCGCCCGGTGAATCGCGCGCACTGGCCATGTTCTGCGGCTGCGCGCTGGTGTCCGGCATTGCCGCGGCCGCGGGCACCCTGCTTGGTGCGTTTGCGTCTCCCCTCGCCGTGCAGCCGGGCTGGATCGGCTGGGCCGCATTGCTGGGCGTGGGCTTCGTGGCGGCCAACTTCTGCCTGCAGTACGGCGCGGCCCGGCTGGCGGCCAGCGCCACCGCGGTGATCATGCTGTCGGAGGTGCTGTTCGCCAGCGTTTCGTCGGTGGCGCTGGGCGCCGCCGACATGAGCCCGCGCATCCTGGCCGGCGGCGCGCTGATCGTGCTGGCGGCCGTGTGGTCGGCGTTTGCGCGAACGCCGGCACAGGGCGATGATCGCCTTTCGTCTTCCACCACCTGAGGTACGCGCATGACCGGCATCTACGACTTCGAAGCCAGGCAGATCGACGGCAAGAGCGTGAAGCTCTCCGACTTCCGGGGCAAGGTGCTGCTGATCGTGAACACGGCCAGCAAGTGCGGCTTCACGCCTCAGTTCGCGGGCCTCGAGGCGCTGCACGAAAAGTATGCGACCCAGGGGCTGGTGGTGCTTGGTTTTCCGTCGAACCAGTTCGGCTCGCAAGACCCGGGCAGCAACGAGGAAATCGGCGCCTTCTGCACCACCAACTACGGCGTGAGTTTTCCGATGATGGAGAAGATCGACGTCAACGGCAGCAACGCCGCGGCGCTCTACCAGTGGCTCACCAAGGAGAAGCCGGGCCTCCTGGGCAGCACGGCCATCAAGTGGAACTTCACCAAGTTTTTGGTGGGGCGCGACGGCAAGGTGCAAAAGCGCTATGCGCCGCTGGACACGCCCGCTTCGCTCGCGCCGGACATCGAGGCGGCGCTGGCGGCGGGCTGAGCCCCAGCAAGAACCCCGGTCAGAACCGGAAGCTGGCGGTCTTGGGGCTGCCGCCCACCGTCACCGACTGGCTCTGGACGCTGCCGCCGGCCGTGGCGACATCGACCGTGTAGCGGCCCGCCGGCAAATCGACCAGGCAGACCGGGCCGCTGGCGCGCAATGCCAGCGAAGGCGCGCCGCCGCTACCCTTGATGTCGACCTGCACATCCGCGAGGTAAGCGCCGTCGGAACGCGCAAAAAGCAGAGCCAGCGGATGCTCCTTCATGGCCGCGCGCATGGCGTTCGATTCGTCCGAGCCGATGCCACCGCACACGTAGCGCACCGCGCCCTCCCCCTTCCACTGCGGCATGGCCGACTGGGCCTGCGCGCCAACGGCACCCACTGCGCAGGCAAGGGCCAGCATGGCACGCCGCAAGTTCGCCTGGACGATGAAAGCTTGAACGGAAGACATGGGGCTTGCTCCTTGAAAGAATCGGTGCCGCCATGATGCGGCGCAAGCGACTTGCGGGCGAGTCGGACCAGAGCGCTCTTCGGTGTGCGATCTCAGGCCGCCGCCAGCGCGGCGTCCAGCAGTTCCACCCAGTGGCGCACGGGCGTTTGCTGGCTGCCGCTTTGCAGGTGCGTGATGCAGCCGATGTTGGCCGAGGCGATGACGCTCGGCTGCAGTTGCCGCAGATGGCCGAGCTTGCGGTCGCGCAGCGGATACGCCAGTTCAGGCTGCAGCACCGAATACGTGCCCGCCGAGCCGCAGCACAGGTGCGATTCGTTCATGGCCACGCGCACGTCGAAGCCCAGCGCGCGCAGATGCGTCTCGACCCCGCCGCGCAGCTTCTGCCCATGCTGCAGCGTGCAGGGCGGGTGGTAGGCCACCACGCCCTCGGGGGCACGCACGCGCGCCTTCAGCGCCGACACCAGGTCGGGCAGCAGTTCGCTCAGGTCGCGCGTCAGCTGGCTGATGCGTGCCGCCCTGGCCGCATAGGCCGGGTCGTGCTGCAGGATGTGGCCGTACTCGCGCACGGTGACGCCGCAGCCCGAAGCATTCATCACGATGGCTTCGATCTCGTTGCGTTCAACCTGCGGCCACCAGGCGTCGATGTTGGCGCGCATCTGCGCCTTGCCGCCTTCCTGGTCGTTGAGGTGGAACTTCACGGCGCCGCAGCAGCCCGCCTCTTTCGCGATAACGGCCTGGATGCCCGCCGCATCGAGCACGCGCGCAGTCGCGGTGTTGATGTTGGGCATCATCGACGGTTGCACGCAGCCCGCAAGCATGAGCACCTTGCGTGCGTGCGTGGCGGTGGGCCAGGCGCCCGCTTCCTGCCTGGCTGGAACCTTGGCCTTGAGCGCATCGGGCAAGAGCCCGCGCACCGCCTGGCCGAGCTTCATCGCGGGCGCGAAAAGCGGCGACGGCAGGCCTTCTTTCAGCAGCCAGCGCGTGGCCGACTCCATCGCCGGTCGCGGCACTTTTTCGTCGACGATCTTGCGGCCGATGTCGACCAGGTGGCCGTACTGCACGCCGCTCGGGCAGGTGCTTTCGCAGTTGCGGCAGGTCAGGCAACGGTCCAGGTGCAGCTGCGTGCTGCGCGTGGGTTCCTTGCCTTCGAGCACCTGCTTGATCAGGTAGATGCGGCCGCGCGGACCATCGAGCTCGTCGCCCAGCAGCTGATAGGTGGGGCAGGTGGCGGTGCAGAAGCCGCAGTGCACGCACTTGCGCAGAATGGCTTCGGCCTCGCGGCCTTCGTCGGTGCCGCGGAATTCGGGGGCGAGTTCGGTTTGCATCGCGGGTGGATCGTCGTTTGTTTTTTTTTATTCGGCTGCGAGGAGCCGGCCACGGTTGAAGATGCGCTGCGGATCGAACTCCTGCATCAACGCGCGATGGATGCGGGCGGCCGGGGCGCTCATGGCGTCGAAGCGGGGGATCGCTCCGCCTGTCGCATGCGACTCGGGCATCCTGAACAGCGTGGCGTGGCCTCCCGCCGCATGCGCAATGCCACGAATGCGCGCAGCATCTTCCGGCGCCGCCTTGTACCAGCGCTGTGCGCCGTGCCACTCGACGAGGGGCGCAGTGCCCTTCATGGCGAGTACCGGTGCGGTCTGCGGCACCGACAGGCGCCAGAGCGCCGTGGTGCCGTCATCGGCGGCGAACCAAGGGTGCTGTTGGTCGCGCAGCGATCGCCATTCAACGGCAGCGTGGGCGTTCTCCTTGCGCTCGCCGCCCAGGTGCGCGCAAGCGGCCTCCACTGCCGCAACCGCGCCGCGCAGGCGCAGGTACAAGGTGCCCGCACCGGCTTGCTCGACCCAGCAGCTCGCATTCAGCGGCAGCGGACGGCCGCCCCACTCGTTGAGCAGGCGCAGCGCATCCGCCTGGCTGCAGGCAAATGCGAGCGTCGCTTCGGCAGGCGCGACGGGCAGCACCTTGAGGCTCACCTCTGCAATCACGCCCAGCGTACCGAGCGAGCCCGCCAGCACGCGCGACACGTCGTAGCCGGCCACGTTCTTCATGACCTGCCCGCCGAAACTCAGCACCTCGGCGCGGCCGTTGACCAGCGTGGCGCCGAGCACGTAGTCGCGCACCGCGCCCACGCTCGCGCGTGCAGGGCCGCTGAGTCCGGCGGCGACCATGCCGCCCACCGTGCCGCCGCCTGCGAAGTGCGGCGGCTCGAAAGGCAGGCACTGCCCTTTTTCGGCCAATGCGGCTTCGAGTTCGGCGAGCGGCGTGCCGGCGCGCACGGTAACCACCAGCTCGCTGGGTTCGTAGCTGGTGATGCCTGCGAGGGCGCTGGTGCCGAGGATTTCTCCTTGCAGCAACTCACCGTGAAAGTCCTTGGAGCCGCCGCCCCGAATGCGAAGCGGCGTGGCGTCGGTGGCAGCGGCGCGGATGCGCTCGACGATCTGGCTGAGGGCTTGATCCATGGTCTCTTTTGTTTTTTCAGAAGCGCGGCAGGTCGGGATGCGGCAGTTGCCCGCCACGCACCACCTGCTTGCCGTATTCGGCGCAGCGCTGCAGCGTCGGAATCACCTTGCCGGGGTTCAGCAGCCCCGCCGGATCGAAGGCGCGCTTCACGCCGAACATCTGTTCGTTCTCGGCCGCTGTGAACTGCACGCACATGCTGTTGAGCTTTTCCACGCCCACGCCATGCTCGCCCGACACGGTGCCGCCCATGGCCACGCTGGTCTCGAGAATGTCGGCGCCGAAAAGCTCGCAGCGATGCAGCTCGTCGGGGTCGTTGGCATCGAACAGCACCAGCGGATGCAGGTTGCCGTCGCCCGCGTGGAACACGTTGCAGCAGCGCAGGTTGTACTTCTGCTCCATCTGCTGAATGGCAAGCAGGATGTCCGCGAGCCGCTTGCGCGGAATGGTTGAATCGAGGCACATGTAGTCGGGGCTGATGCGGCCCGATGCCGGAAAGGCGTTCTTGCGGCCGCTCCAGAATTTCATGCGCTCGTCTTCGCTGTTGCTCACCGCGATGGCGGTGGCGCCGCAGTCACGCAGCACGGCGGTCATGCGTCCGATTTCTTCTTCCACCTCCTCAGGCGTGCCGTCGGATTCGCACAGCAGAATGGCCGCCGCGTCCAGGTCGTAGCCCGCGCGCACAAAGTCCTCGACCGCGGCGGTCATGGGCTTGTCCATCATTTCGAGCCCCGCGGGAATGATGCCGGCGGCAATCACCGCCGCCACCGCATCGCCGGCTTTGCGAACATCGTCGAAGCTGGCCATGATGCAGCGCGCGAGCTGCGGCTTGGGCACGAGCTTGACGGTGACCTCGGTGGTCACGGCCAGCATGCCTTCGCTGCCGATGATCAATGCAAGCAGGTCGAGCCCCGGTGCATCGAGCGCCTCGCCGCCGAACTCGACGGCCTCGCCCTCGGCCGTGAAGCCGCGCACGCGCAGCACGTTGTGCAGCGTGAGGCCGTATTTCAGGCAGTGCACGCCGCCCGAGTTCTCGGCCACGTTGCCGCCGATGGTGCAGGCGATCTGGCTCGACGGATCGGGCGCGTAGTAAAGGTTGAAAGGCGCGGCCGCCTCGCTGATGGCGAGATTGCGCACGCCGCACTGCACCACGGCCGTTCGGCTCACCGGGTCGATCTTCAGGATGCGGTTGAACTTGGCGAGCGAGAGCGTGACCCCGAGCGCATGCGGCATGGCGCCGCCCGAGAGTCCGGTGCCGGCACCGCGTGCCACCACGGGCACGCCGAGCTGGTGGCAGGTCTTGAGCACGGCCGCCGCCTGGGCCTCGGTTTCGGGCAGTGCCACCACCAGCGGGCGCTGGCGGTAGGCGGTGAGGCCGTCGCATTCGTAGGGCGTGGTGTCCTCGGCGTGCCAGATGAGCGCATGCGCAGGCAGGTGGGCCTGCAGGGCGCGCACGACCTGCGACTGGCGTTCGAATTTCTGCAGCGAATCGTGCTGGGCAGGGGTAAGCGGCGCGTTCATGCGGCAAGCCTCTTTAGTCGGGCAAAGTGTCTCGTGGTGTGGCGCACTCTACGCAAATGCGGCGGCGCCGGGTTGAAGCTTTTTTGCGCGGCGCTTGAGAGAACTTTGCCGCTGGCCGCCTTTTCTTTTTCTTCTTCAGCGCAGGCTCTGCGCCAGCCAATCGACAAAGGCTGCGCATTCCCAGCGATCGAGCGTGCCGGGCTGCCAGCAGATGGTGTGGCGGTGCGGCGACGGCACGGGCCGGTCTGAAAGCGGCACCAGCCGGCCCGATTCGAACCATGCGGCGCCCATCTTCAGCCGCACCAGCGCCACGCCAAAGCCGCTGGCGGCTGCGTCGTAGACCAGGCCCAGGTCGTTGAACTGGGAGCCGACGTGCGGCTCGGGCTGGTCGATGCCGCAGCTCGCGAACCAGGTGCCCCAGGGTTCGAGCGGGCTGCGGATCAGCCGCGCACTGGCAATTTCGGCCGCGGTGCGAAAGCCGTCGAACGGGCCGAACTCGTTGAGGAAGCTCGGGCTGCAGGCGGGCACCACCTCTTCTTCGAGCAGCAGGCGGTGTTCGCAATCGGCGTACGCACCGGTGCCGTAGCGCACTTCGAGATCGGCCTGCTCGGCGGTCACGTCGAGCAGCGGAATGGACACCTGCAGCACGAGTTCGATGTCCGGATAGATGTTGCGGAACAGTTCGAGCCGCGGCATGAGGAACTGGCGGCTGAAGGTGGGCGTGACGGCAATGCGCAGGCGTGTGGCGCGCTGCTGCGCCGCGTTGCCGGTGGGCATGGCTTGCAGCGCCGCAAGGCCTGTGCGCACGTTGGCAAGGTAGGCGGCGCCATCGGCCGTGAGGCTGAAGTCGCTGCGCCCGAAGAGCTTGAAGCCGACGTGCGATTCGAGTTGCCGGATGCGGTGGCTCACGGCGCTGGGCGTGACGCACAGTTCGTCTGCAGCTCGTCCGGCATTTCGCAGCCTGGCCACGGCTTCGAAGGTCAGGAGGCACTGGATGGGTGGGATGTGCTGGAGGGCCACTTTTGCCTAACCTCCTGGGAGGTTTTGTTGGCGCTGCTGTTCGGGGCGCGTGCACAGGCCACCGGGTACTCCCCTCCGCGAATGTCCCCCGCCTTCGGCTCCTCCTTTATTTCGCTGCGCGGAGCACCCGATGCCCTGTGCACTTGGGCACGCTGCTCGTGCAACGCCGATCAACG
This sequence comes from Variovorax sp. CCNWLW186, assembly GCF_037203865.1. Classification (NCBI taxonomy): domain Bacteria; kingdom Pseudomonadati; phylum Pseudomonadota; class Betaproteobacteria; order Burkholderiales; family Comamonadaceae; genus Variovorax; species Variovorax sp. CCNWLW186. Next base: position 18,376 of record NZ_JBBCBO010000003.1, read on the forward strand.
ACCGCCGCTTAAGACGCACACGTCGATGGGGTGCCTTGCGCAGCGAAATAAAGGAGGAGGCCGCAGGCCGGGGGACATTCGCGGAGAAAGGTACCCCGTCGGCGGGTGCGCGCCCTGAACGTGCGGGAGCGCGCCCTGAACAAGTACCCGGCATGCAATTCATCCCAGCACTGTAAATGCCTTGGTGAAAAAATCATCCCCCCCAAAGTTGCCAGACTTGAGCGCAATGTGCACCGACGCGCCTTCCGCAAGATCAGTGCGCGCATGGCACCACGGCACGCCGGGGTCAATCTGCGGACCGATCTGCATTTGCGCAATGCCCAACGCCTGCACGCATGCGCCCGAAGTTTCTCCGCCCGCCACCACCAGTTGGCGAACACCGCGTTCGACGAGGCTGCGCGCGATGGTGGCAATGGTGCGCTCGACCATGGCACCGGCCTCTTCGACGCCTAGGCGGCCCTGCACCGACTTGACGGCGCCCGCCTCGGCTGTGGAGTAGACGAGCACTGGTTGCTTATCGACGAGAGGTGTCGCCCACGCCAGGGTTTCGGCCGCCACATCGACGCCCGCGGCAATACGCAGCGGATCAATGGCCAGTGCCGCACCGCCGCGCTGGATGAAGTCGAGCACCTGGCGGTTGGTGGCCAATGAGCAGCTGCCTGACACCACGGCGCGCAAGCCGGCCGCGGCTGGCAGCGCGCTGGCTTGCGACGACGGTGCGAGGCCGAAGTTGGCGGGCAAGCCGATAGCGACGCCTGAACCGGCGGTGACCAGCGGCATCTTGGCGATGGCCGGGCCGAGCCGCATCAGGTCGTCGTTCGAGACCGCGTCGACGATCGCGATCGACACGCCCTCGCCTTTCAGCTGTTCGATGCGCTCTGCAATGGCCGCTGCGCCGCGCGCGACCACCGCATGGTCGATGAGGCCTACCTTGCGCTTGCACTGCGCCTGCAGCACGCGCACGAGGTTCGGGTCTGTCATGGGCGTGAGCGGATGGTTCTGCATGCCGCTCTCGTTGAGCAGCACGTCGCCCGCGAACAGGTAGCCCTTGAACACGGTTCGCTTGTTGTCGGGGAAGGCTGGCGTGGCAATGGTGAAGTCGCATTGCAGCGCCTCCATGAGCGCTTCGGTCACCGGGCCGATGTTGCCCTGCGGCGTGCTGTCGAAGGTGGAGCAGTACTTGAAGTAGATCTGGTGCGCACCCTGCGCCTGCAGCCAGCGCAGCGCGTCGAGCGACTCTGCGATGGCTTCGGCCGGTGCAATGGTGCGCGACTTCAGCGCGACCACCACGGCATCGACCTGTGCATCGAGCGGCGCCGTGGGGACGCCGATGGCCTGCACCACGCGCATGCCGGCGCGCACGAGGTTGTTGGCAAGGTCGGTCGCGCCTGTGAAATCGTCGGCAATGCAGCCGAGCAGCAGCTTGGCCATGACTCAGTCCTTTGCTACCGGCAACTTCACGGCCTGCGGGTTCTCGCGCACATAGTCACGCAAGATGGCGTCAAAACTCGCATCCGCCTTCAGGCCCAGCGCCTCGGCGCGCGCTGCGTGAATGCGGCTGGGCCAGCTGGTCACGATCTTGGCGATGTTCGCATCGGGCTCCCAGTCGATCAGCGACGTTGCTTCTTTGCCGGCGATGCGCTCGAGCGCTTCCGCCATTTCGCGCACGGTGGTCGTCAACGCGGGCAGGTTGATCGCGGTGCGCGCACCCCACTCAGCGGCGCTGGCCGTGGCCGCGCGGATGATGCCAGCGACGGTGTTGCCGGGCGATGCGAGAGCGACTGCGGTCTCGGGCGCCACCGGGCAGCGCGCGCGTTCGCCGGCCAGCGGCTCGCGCAGCATGCCGCTCAGGAAGCTGGAGGCCGCGCCGTTGGGTCGGCCCGGCCGCACCGACACCGTCATGAGCCGCACGTTGCGGCCCTGCACGAAGCCCTTGCGCGTGAAGTCGGCCACGAGCTGCTCGCCGATGAACTTCTGGATGCCGTAGCTGTTCTGCGGTGTCGGCAGCGTGGTGTCCTCGATCACCTCGGGCAGGCGCTGCTCGGGCGAATCGCCGAAGACCGCGACCGAGCTGGAGAACACGAACACCGGCGCATGGCCCGCGCGGCGACAGGCTTCGAGCAGCGCGCGCGTGGTGTCCAGGTTGCTGCGCATGCCCAGGTCGAAGTCGGCCTCGCATTCGCCGCTCACTGCGGCGGCAAGGTGGAACACGGCATGCGTGTCGGCCAGCGGCAGCACGCCGCTCACGGCCTGCTCGTACAGGTCGCCTTGCACAAAGTGCACGCGGCCATCGGCTTGCAGGTCTGCGGGCGGCGGCACGCGGTCGGCCAGCGTGATGCGCGCGACGGGCTGGACCACGCCGCCGGCCAGTGCCAGCGGGCCGCCCGCGAGCAACGTGCGCGCGAGCCGCGCACCCACAAAACCGCAACCTCCGGTGATGAGAATATTCATGATGCTTGTCTTCCTTGTTCAGGCTTTCTTGTCGGCAGCCGGCAGTTCGATGCCGGGAAATATCTTGATGACCGCGCTGTCGTCCTCGCGCGCAAAACCCGCGGTAGACGCCTGCATGAACATCTGGTGCGCAGTGGACGAGAGCGGCAGCGGAAACTTGCTGGCACGCGCCACGTCGAGCACCAGGCCCAGGTCCTTCACGAAGATGTCGACGGCCGACAGCGGCGTGTAGTCGCCCGCCAGCACGTGCGCCATGCGGTTCTCGAACATCCAGCTGTTGCCCGCGCTGTGCGTGATCACCTCGTACAGCGCGGCCGGGTCCACGCCTTCGCGCAGGCCCAGCGCCATGGCCTCGGCCGCCGCGGCAATGTGCACGCCGGCCAGCAACTGGTTGATGACCTTGACCTTGCTGCCCGCCCCTGCGCGGTCTCCAAGACGATAAACCTTGGCCGCCATGGCGTCGAGCACGGCGCCGGCCTTTTCATAGGCCGCGGGCGTGCCGGCGGTCATCATGGTCATCTGTCCGCTCGCGGCCTTGGCGGCGCCGCCGGAAATCGGCGCGTCGAGGTAAAGGATGCCCTGCGCGGCCAGGCGCGCCTCGAGCGCGACCGACCAGTTCGGATCGACCGTGGAGCACATCACGAACAGGCTCCCGGGCTTCATCGACGCCGCGCAGCCGGGCGTGGTGCCGTCGCCGAACAGCACCGACTCGGTCTGCGCCGCATTGACCACCACGGAAACCACGATGTCGCACTGCGCACCGAGCGCGGCCAGCGTGTCGCAGGCCACGCCGCCGTCGCGCGCAAAGGCGTGGGCCACGTCCAGGCGCACGTCGAAAACGTGCGGCTCGTAGCCCGCGCGGCGCAGCGATTGCGCCATGCCGCTGCCCATGGCGCCAAGGCCCACGAGGCCGACGACCGGTGTGTTGTTGGTGTTTGAAGTCATCAGGGGTTCTTTCGATCAGCGATTCACAAGTTGCTTGGGCGTGAGCCACACGCCGATGGCCCCGAGCACCAGCGCGCCGGCCAGCACGTACATGCCGATCTGCGTGCTGCCGGTGAGGTCTTTCAGGTAGCCGATGAGATAGGGACTGACGAAGCCCGCGAGGTTGCCCACCGAGTTGATGACCGCAATGCCCGCGGCCGCCGCCGTGCCCGAAAGAAAGGCGGTGGGCAGCGACCAGAACAGCGGCGCGCAGGTGAGCACACCGGCTGCGGCAAGCGAGAGGAATGCGAGCGACACGACCGTATTCTGCGTGTACGAGGCCGCGACCGTGAAGCCGATGGCGCCCATCAGCGCGGGCACGATCAGGTGCCAGCGGCGCTCCTGCCGGCGGTCGGCGCTGCGGCCGAAAAGGTTCATCGCGACGATGGCGCAAATGAACGGAATGGCGCTCAACAAGCCGATGTGCAGGTTGCCCTTCACGCCCGTCGCCTTGACCAGCGTCGGCAGCCAGAAGGTCAGCGCGTATTGGCCCATGACGAAGGCGAAGTAGATCAGCGCCATCCACCATACGCGCGCATCGCGGAACATGGCGCCCACCGAGTGCGGCCCTTTGGCGCCGTGCGCCTGGTCGCGTTCGACCTCGCGCTGCAGCAGACGCTTTTCTTCGGGGTCGAGCCAGCGCGCCTGCTGGATGCCGTTGTCCAGGTAGACCAGCACCATCACGCCGACGATCACGGCCGGAATCGCTTCGATGATGAACATCCACTGCCAGCCCTCCATCGACGACACGCCGTGGAACGCATCCATGATCCAGCCCGAGAGCGGATTGCCGAAGATGCCCGCCACCGGAATGGCCGACATGAAGACCGCGATGATGCGCGCGCGCCGATGCGCCGGGTACCAATGGGTGAGATACAAGATCACGCCGGGGTAGAAGCCCGCCTCAGCCACGCCGAGCAGAAAACGCAGGATGTAGAAGCTGGTCGGCGTTTCCACAAACACGAAGCACGCCGAAAGCACGCCCCAGGTGATCATGATTCGCGCAATCCAGATTCGCGCGCCCACCCGGTTGAGCAGCAGGTTGCTCGGCACCTCGAACAGGAAGTAGCCCAGAAAGAAGATGCCGGCGCCCAGGCCGAACACCGTTTCGCTGAAGCCCAGGTCTTGTCCCATCTGCAGCTTGGCAAAGCCCACGTTCACGCGGTCGAGATACGCGACCACATAGCAGAGCATCAGAAAGGGAATGAGGCGCCAGAACACCTTGGTGTAGGCACGCTTCTCGAGCGCGACATCGGCCGGCGTGTCCGCAGTGGCAGCCAGCGGCGCGTGGAGTGTTGAAGTCATTGGAGGAAGTCGTTTGGATGATGAACCGGGTCTCGCTTGGGCGGTGCATGCGGCGCGCCGCCCTTATTTGTCAGGTCATCATACAAATCTGAAACAGGCGATCTGCTTCGGGTAAACCCGCAAGCTACACCTCGTTTCCTTTTCTTCTTTCTCTTCTCTATTTGCCCGCCGGCCAGCCTTCGACCAGCGGCCGGGCGAGTTGCGCGCCCTCCTGCTGCCAGAAGGCAGGGTCGGCCTGCTCGATGCGGCGAATGGCGTTGTCCATGTGGGACTTGGCGGCTTCTCGCGCGCGCAGCGGGTCCCCCGCCTCGATGGCCTCGACGATCCGCGCATGCTCCTGCGCCACCTCGCGCGCAAAGTCGGCCCGGCGCGCCTCGTTGGCGCGCGTGACACGCGTGGCGCCATGAAGAAACTGCCGCAGGTACTGCAGCGTGCCGATCAAGAAGGGGTTGCGCGCCGCCTCGGCAATGGCGCGATGAAACCGCACGTCTTCGTCGGCGCCGTTGCGCCCCGCCGCCACCGCGGCATGCAGCGCCTCGATGGCTTCACGGATGCGCTCCACGTCTTCAGGCGTGCGCCGTTCGGCGGCGAGCGCGGCCACTTCGGCCTCGAGCGCACGGCGCAGTTCGACCATCTGGATCACCGCTTCGCGCGAGGCCACATGCGGCATCTCGAAGCGCAGCGGCTCCACGCCGGCCGCGCGCACATACACACCGCTGCCCTGGCGCGAATCGAGCAGCCCCAGCGACTTGAGCCGCGAAACCGCCTCGCGCACCACCGTGCGGCTCACGCCGAACTGCTCGGCCAGCGCGGCCTCGGTCGGCAGACGGTCGCCTGCCGACAGCCGCCCGCTGCGCACCTCGGCCGCCAACGCATCGGCCACCTGGTCGGCGAGGCGGACTGTGGGAGCGACGGATTGAAATCGTGCGGTCATGAACGCGTGGGGCGGTGGGCTGCGACTCTAACGCAGGCCCTTGCGCCGGACTCCTAGAACTTACGGGTTACACACGATTGACGAGTGTTGTTCTGATGCTCTTTGCACGTGTGAAAAATCTGACGATTCCTCTGCCTATCTGCGCTCTTCCATTGATTTTGACATTCGTTAACTCTTTGTAACGAGAAAATCCCATTCGTCGGCATCGGTGCCGACGGGTCGCACGCCTTCCAAAGCGGCGTGCATTGCTGTCACGCGGAGAGATCAGGGAATGAATAAAAATTTGCACCGCATTGTGTTCAATGCGAAGCGCGGGCTGCGCATGGTCGTTCAAGAAACGGCCAAGAGCACGGGCAAAGGCACGTCCAAGGCCACCGCCGGCGGCGCAATTGCCGCAGGTGCGGCAGCCCTGGCGCCCATGCTCGTGGGCGCAGCGCTCGCGGGCATGCTCTCGGCCTCACCCGCCCAAGCCCAGATCGTCGGCGCGCCCAACGTTCCCGCCAACCTGCGCCCCACCGTGATGGTCGCGCCCAACGGCGTGCCGCTCATCAATATCCAGACGCCCAGCGCCGCGGGCGTCTCGCGCAACGTGTACCAGCAGTTCAACGTGGCGCCCAACGGCGCCATCCTGAACAACAGCCGCACCAACGTGCAGAGCCAGCTCGGTGGGTTCGTCCAAGGCAATCCGTATCTCGCGACCGGCCCCGCGCGCATCATCCTCAATGAAGTGAACGGCGGCAGCCCGAGCCAACTGCGCGGGTACATCGAAGTCGCGGGGCAGCGCGCCGAAGTGATCATCGCCAACCCGGCCGGTATCAGCGTCAACGGCGGCGGCTTCATCAATGCCTCACGCGCCACGCTGACCACGGGCACGCCGCAGTTCAATGCCGTGGGCGGCCTGGACAGCTTTCTGGTGCGCGGCGGCACCATCACCATCGACGGTGCGGGCCTGGACGCCAGCAAGACGGACTACGCCGCGATCCTCGCGCGTGCGGTCGAGGCCAACGCGGGCATCTGGGCCAGCGAGCTGAAGGTGGTGACGGGTGCGAACACCGTGAGCGCCGACCACAGCCAGGTCACGCCCACCAGCGGCACCGGCACGGCGCCCACCTTTGCGCTGGACGTGGCCGCGCTCGGCGGCATGTACGCCGGCAAGATCACGCTCATCGGCACCGAGGCCGGCCTGGGCGTGCGCAACGCCGGCACGATCCAGGCCGCGCCGGGTGCCACCGCGCTGATGGGCGCGGGCCAACTGGTCGTCACCAGCGCCGGGCGCCTGGAGAACATCGGAACCATCCAGGCCACCGCCGACGCGAACCTCTCGGCCTCGGGCCTGGCCAACAGCGGCCGCGTGGTCAGCGGCGGCAACCTCAAGGTCACGACCCAGGGCGACCTGGCCAATGCATTGAACGGCACCGGCGGCACGCTCGAAGGCGCGCGGCTGGAACTGGCCAGCACGGCGGGCGACCTCGACAACCGCGGCGGCACGATCCGCCAGACCAGCAGCGCCGGCCTCGCGCTGAGCGCGCCGGCCTTGAGCAACACCACCGGCGGCGTCATCGGGCTGGAGCCCGTGGCGCCAGCGCCGTCCACGCCCGACACCGGAACGGGCGGCGGCACGGGCGGCACAGGGACTGGCACGGGCGACACCACCAGCCCGACCACGCCCACAGCAGGCACCGGCACGGAGACCGGCTCCGGCGGCACCATCACGCCCGCCCCGTACGTGCCACCGTCGCCGGGTGCGATCACCGTCACCGGCACGGTCCGCAACGACGGCGGCAAGATCTACGCCGGCGGGCCCATCAGCCTGCAAAGCGCGAACACCAACAACAACGGCGGCACGCTGAGCGTCGCCAGCATGGCCGTGAGCCAGCCGACCTTCGACAACCACGGCGGCACGCTGAATGTCAGCAACGGCTTCAGCGCGAATGTCGATCGCTTCGACAACACTGGCGGCACGCTCAATGCGGGCAGCCTGAACATCGCCACGACCGGCGACCTGGTCAACGTCGATGGCAAGCTGACCAGTGCGACCGACGCCACCCTGACAGTCGGTGGAAGCGCCGACAACACGCGCGGAACGATCTCGGCCACGGGCGCGCTAACGGCCAATGTGGCGGGCGCGGTGAACAACACCGGCGGCACGCTGGTGGCGAACCAGGGCGTCGCGCTCGGCGCGGGCAGCCTGGACAACACCCAGGGCAGCATCCAGTCGGCGCAGGCCGGGGTGCAGTTGGCGGTGATCAACCAGTTGACCAACGGCAGCGGCGGCACGATCGGCGCGGCCACCGACCTGAAGGTGCAGGCGGGTTCACTCGTCAACGCCAATGGCGCCAGCTTGCGCGGTGCGAACGATGTCAGCGTCGCGGTCGGCAGCGCACTCGCCAACGACGGCAACATCACGGCCGGACGGCACACGACGGTGGCCGCCGGCAGCCTGCAAAGCGGCACCTCCGGCGTGCTGGGTGCCGGCATCCAGAGCGACGGCCAGCTTGGTGCGGCGGGCGACCTGGTCGTGACCACGGCCGGCGCCCTGGTCGCCAACGGCACCAACCTTGCGGCAGGCAATGCCACGCTGCAGGGCGCGAGCGTCGATCTCTCGGCCAGCCAGACCAGCGCGGCGAACATCACGGTCACGGCCATGCAGGGCAACGTGACCACAGATAAGGCCACGGTCACAACGCCGGGCACCTTGACCGTCACCGCCAACGCACAGCCTGGCCAGACGCTGGTCAACCAGGGCGGCAAGCTCAGCGCCAATCAGCTGGACCTGCGTGTTTCCAATCTTGCCAACACGAACGGCGGCGAGATCGTGCAGACCGGCACGGCCGCAACCACCATCACGACGTCGGGCGCCATCGACAACAGCGGCGCCACGCTGGCCAGCAACGGCAGCCTCACCTTTACCGCAGCCAGCCTGAACAACCGGGGCGGCACGCTGCAGGCCGCCCAGGCATCCGATCTGAGCGTCAATGTGACGGGTCTGCTGGACAACAGCCAGGGTGAGATCAGCGCGGGCGGCAACACGACCCTGCAAGCCGGCAGCCTTGCCAACGATGCCGGGCGCGTCACGGCCACGGGCGATGTCGCAAGCACCACGAGCGGCGCCACCAGCAACCGCGGCGGCACCATCGCCGCCAATGGCAGCACCGCATTGAATGCCGGCAGTCTGGACAACAGCGGCGGCACCGTTTCCGGGCTGAACCGCCTGGCGATGAACGTCCAGAGCGCCGCCGACAACACGGGCGGCACGCTGGCGGCCAATCAGGCTCTGACACTCAGCGCCGGCTCGCTCTCCAACGACAAGGGCTCGATCCAGTCGGCCCAGGCCGCGACCCAGGTGAACGTGACCGGGGCCTTGACCAACGGCCAGGGCTACATAGGCGCAGCCACCGACCTCGGCCTGCGTGCCGGCAGTCTGGGCAACGCCGCGGGCGGCACCCTGCGCGGGACGAACGACACCACCGTGGCAGTGGGGGGCCTGCTGGCCAACGATGGCAGCATCACGGCCGGACGAAACACCACCATCACCACCGGCAGCCTGCAAGGCGGCAGCACCGGCGTGCTCGGTGCAGGCGTCCAGAGCGATGGCAAGCTCGGTACGGCGGGCGAGTTGAGTGTGACGGCCTCCGGGGCGCTCGCCACACACGGCACCAACCTGGCAGCCGGCAATGCCGCGCTGCAAGGCGCCAGTGTCGATGTCTCGGCCGGTCAGACCAGCGCCGCGAACATCGCGATCACGGCCACGCAGGGCGACGTGATCACCAGCAAAGCCACAGTCGTCACGCCGGGAACCCTGAGCGTCACCGCCAACAGCAAGGCGCCGCAGACCCTTGTCAACGACGCAGGCCAACTCAACGCGAAACAGCTTGACCTGAAGCTTTCGAACCTCGCCAACACGAACGGCGGCGAGATCGTGCAGACGGGCACGGGCGCGACCACCATTGCGACCACCGGAACCCTGAACAACAACGGCGGACGCATCGCCAGCAATGGGCAGGACCTGAGCCTGGGTGGCGCAAACATCACCAACGCCGGCGGCAAGATCGAGCATGCCGGTGTCGGCACGCTCGCCATCGCTGGCGGCAGCTACACCGGCACCAACGGCCAGGTCACGGCCAATGGTGCGCTGACGGTCGCCATGTCGGGCGCCTTCAACCAGGACGGCGCAAAGGCCGCGATCAGTGCCAAGCAGATCACCATCGACGCCGGGTCGCTCGGCAACCGCACTGGTGCCCAGATCGTGCAAACCGGCGCCGATGCCACACGCATCACCATCGTAGGCGCCATGGACAACAGCGGCGGCACGCTGGCCAGCAATGGCAACACGACTGTCGCGGTCGGTAGCCTGACCAACCAGGGCGGCATCCTCCGTGCCGCCGAGACCTCCGACCTCGGCTTGACCGTGGGCGGCCTGCTCGACAACAGCAGCAAGGGCGTGATCGGTGCGGGCGGCACCACCACCATCGCGGCCGGCAGCCTGAACAACAACGCGGGCAGCGTGACCGCTGCCGAAGACCTGACCGTTACCGCCGGCGGGGCCGCGACCAACGTGGGCGGCACACTGGCCGCGAACGGCAACACCACGCTTGCGGCCGGAACGCTCGACAACAGCAGCGGAACCGCAGCGGCGGTCAATGGCAACCTGAACGTCACGACGACGGGCGCGACGACGAACAACGGCGGCACCTTGCAGGCCGGCGCCGCGACCACGCTGCTCAATAGCGGGCTGAACAATGTCGGGGGCAAGGTCTTCGGCAACAGCCTGGCGGTGAACACACGCGCGAACGGGCAGAACAATGCGCTGAACAACACGCAAGGCACGCTGGCGGCCACCAGCACGGTGGCCGTGAACTCCGGCGCGCTGATCAACGCTGCCGGCCTGATCCAGTCGGGCGGGGCGATGACCATCGACACGAATGGCCAGCTGCTCACGAACACGAATGCGGCCGGGTACATCAATAGCCAGGGAGGCATCAGCAGCGGCGGCACGCTGAACCTGACCACCGGAGCGGTCAACAACAACGCCGGCTTCATCGGCGCGAAGAACGCCGTGACGGCCAGCACCCAGGGCTTCTCCAACATGGGCGGAGGCTTGGTGCTCGGGCAGTCCACCGTCGCCATCAACACCAACGGGGCAGGCTACGACAACACCGGCGGCCGAACCCTGGCCGCGGGCGACCTGGCCGTGAACGCCGGGACGCTGACCAACACCAGCGGCCTGATCCGCTCGGCGGCGACGACGACGCTGAACGCCGGCAGCATCGTCAACACGGGCACGCTTGGCACCGAACAGGGCATCGAAGGCCTGAATGTGGCCATTGGCGCCGGCAATCTCGACAACAGCTCGGGCGCCATCCGTGCCGACGTCAACGCCACCATCACCAGCGGCGGCACCGTCAACAACACGAACGGGTTGATCTCGGCCGGTGACACGCTCGCCATCGTCGATCCCAATGCAGCCAACCCCGGCGCCAAGACGCTCAACCTGGTCAATACCGGCGGCACGCTGGTGGCCGACAAGAGCCTGAAGATCGATGTCGCGACCTTCAGCGGCGACGGCCGGGCCGTCTCGGGCCAGAACCTGAGCATTGCGCTCCAGCAGGACATCGTGAACAACGGCGAGGTGGCTGCCAACGGCAACCTGACCTACACCACCACCGGCAACTTCACGAACAACGGCAAGCTGCTGGCGGGCCAGACGCTCACGGTGGGCGGCAACAACGTGGACAACACGGCGAATGCGGAGATGTCGGGGACGAACACCATCGTTAACGCCGGCGGTACGCTGACCAACCGCGGGCTGATCGACAGCCGCGGTGCCACGCAGATCAATGCAAGCACGCTGAAGAACATCGGCACCGGGCGCATCTACGGCAACGATATTTCCATCGGCGCCGGCACGCTCGAGAACGATGCCGAAACCGCCAATGGCGCGACCAAGGCGGCAACCATTGCGGCGCGCAACACGCTGAACATCGGCGCGGGCACGATCAATAACCGCGAGCATTCGCTGATCTTCAGCGGCGGCCTGGGCGTAGGCTCGATGAACATCGGCGGGGCGCTCGATGCCAATCGCAAGGCGATCGGCCAGGGCGCGGTGCTCAACAATCTGAGCGCCGACATCGAATCCCTGGGCGACATGTCCCTCTCGATGGCGCAGGTCAACAACCGCGATGTCCACATCCAGAAGGGCACGCCCACGGTGACGCCGAGCACCCTGACCGGCGTCGCACCCAACACGCTCGTGGGCAGCGGTGCCGGCAGAACCACCACTTATCCGATGGACGAAGTCAATGTCGATGCCGTCAACGGTTTCGTCTATCTCAAGGCCACCGGCGAGCTCGTCGGCATTGGGGGCTACGCCGTCTGGCACAACTCCATCACGACGACCGAAGACACGGCGATCAACATCGACCCCGCCCACCTGGTGGCGGGCGGCAGCATGAACGTCAACGGGCGCCTGTACAACGAGAACAGCCAAGTGCTGGCCGGCGGGACGATCACGGCCACCGACTACCAGTCCTACCAGCTGACGGGTACGCGCACGGTCACGGGCTCCGCCATCGTGATCGACAACAAGAACCAGGTGCAGGCACCGAACGTGCCGCTCATCCTTCCGCCGCAAACCATTTCCCTGGGCGCCTACAAGTACCAGGAAAACATCAATGCGGCCGCCGGCTACAACGCGGGCGTCGCCCCGGTCGGCAGCGGTGCAGGCGGTGCGACCGGCAAGGGCGCGGTGGGCGGCGGCCAAGGTCCGGCCACCATTGTCGAAGTGCCGGCGAACGTGGGCGACACGGTCAAGGTCGATGGCCAGAACGCTGGCAATGCCACAGGGGCGACCGGGCCCGATGGCACCACGGCAACGCAGTCGGGCACGGGTGCCACGGACGTGGGTGGCAGCGGCGCTGCGACCGGCACGGCTTCGTCGGCCCAGGCCGGCGCGAGTCGGACCGTCCCGATGGTCGTGCGCACCAGCATGCCCAACGTGCGTATTCCGAATGCCAGTCTGTTCAACCTCCGTGCCGGCCCGGGCAGCTACCTGATCGAGACCGACCCGCGCTTTGCCAACTACCACAACTGGCTCAGCAGCGATTACCTGCTGAACAGCCTTGGTCAAGACCCGACCAACACCCTCAAGCGACTGGGCGATGGCTTCTACGAGCAGAAGCTGATTCGAGAACAGGTGGCGCAACTCACGGGCTACCGCTACCTGGATGGCTTCAACAGCGACGAAGACCAGTACATGGCGCTGATGGACGCCGGTGTGACTTTTGCGAAGCAGTACGGGTTGCGCCCGGGCGTGGCGCTGAGCGCGGCGCAAATGGCACAGCTGACCAGCGACATCGTCTGGCTCGTCGAGCAGACGGTGAGCTTGCCGGATGGCACGACGCAGCGCGTGCTGGTGCCGCAGGTGTATGTGCGCGTGCGGCCCGGCGACATCGACGGCTCGGGGGCGTTGCTGAGCGCGGACGCCACGGTCATCAAGAGTTCGGGCGATGTCACCAACACGGGCACCATCGCCGGTCGGACCCTGGTCAAGATCGATGCCGAGAACGTGAACAACCTCGGCGGTCGGATTGCCGGGGGCAACATCGGTGTCAACGCCCGTAACGATCTGAACAACATCGGCGGCAGCATCACGGCGCGGGATGCTGCGGTGCTGACCGCCGGCCGCGACATCAACATCGAAACGACGACGCAGAGTGCGAGCGGCAATACCGCCATCGACCGTGTTGCCGGCGTGTATGTGACCAACCCGGGCGGCGTGCTGATTGCCTCAGCAGGGCGGGATACCAATCTCATCGGCGCTGCGCTGGTCAGCGACGGCAGCGTGTCGGTCGCGGCGGGGCGCAACATCAATCTTGGCACCGTCACCGAGGGCTACACCATCGCGGGGACGGGCAATGGTTGGGCGGGGATTTCGTCCGGGAGCCGCGAGGTGGGCTCGGTCATCCAAGGCCAGGACAACGTGCGCCTCGCGGCCGGCAATGACCTGAACATCCGCGCCGGCGCGGTGGCCAGTCTCGACGGCGCCTTGGTCGCCACCGCGAAGAACGACATCAACCTGACCGCGGGCCAGGCTACCACCAGTGTCACCACGGCCACGCAGAAGTCTTCCAACGGCCTGTTCAAGAAGAGCAGTTCCAGCACCTTCGATAGCACGACCACCACGGACGTACTCTCCAGTAGCCTGAGCGGCAAGACAGTGACCGTCGTGGCTGGCAACGACATCAACCTTCAGGCCGCACAACTGCGCTCAGACGAGGCTATGAGCCTTTCTGCGGGCCGCGATATTAATCTCACGACCGCAACCAGCAGCAGCACCGAACTGCATGCCAGCCAGCAGCGCACCAGCAGCACAGGTTTGTCCAGAGCCTGGGCACTTGCCTCCGATGCCGGCGGACCGGTCGGCGGCTACGGCAATCGCAAGAATTCGGGCAACAGCACCAGTGTCGACATCAAGACACAGGCCGTCGGCACAACCATCTCGGCCGGCAGTCTGCAGACCTCCAGTGGACGCGACACAACCTTGCAGGCGGCGACCGTCGTGGCCGACGGGAACATCACGATGATGGCCGGGCGCAACCTCACCATCGAGAGCGCCCAGAACACCGAACTCAGCAGCAATTCCTCGGCCAACGCCAAGAGCGGCTTCATCGGCTCCTGGTCGGCACCGGGATTGGGCCATATCAAGGACTTCGGAGCCCAGACGACCAGCCGCACCACCCAGCAAGCGAGTCAGGTGGCCAGCTTGACAGGCGACATCACCCTGATGGCCGGCAATGAATATCGCCAGACTGCCAGTAGCGTCATGGCCGCAGGGCAGGCTGGTCCCCTGGTGGGTGGCGACGTCAGTATCCTTGCGAAGAACGTCACCATCAACGAGGCTTACAACACAGAGCAGAGCATGACCGTGCAGCGCAGTTCCAGCAGCAAGCTGGGCGGCAGCGCCAGCTTCATGGGAGTGAGCACCGACATGATCCGTAATGCTCAAAGCACCGTGCAGGCGATGGAAGATACTCGCGGCGACGGCCGCATGCAGGTGTTGGGTGCGCTGAACCTGGCCATGGCGGGCAAGCAGGCGTACGACGCGGGCAGCACGCTCGCCGGCGCCCTGAGCGGCAGCGGCCCCAGCCTGACCGACATGAGCAACTTGGGCACCCTGAGCTACGGCGTTAGCGTGACCGCGAGCCGCAACACTAGCCAAGGCACCAGTTTCAGCACTAGCACCACGGCCGTGGGCTCCAGCGTCACGGGGGCCAACAACGTCAACATCGTCGCCACCGGCGCGGGACAGAATTCAAACATCCACGCCGTCGGCTCCACCATCGCGGCGGGCAACACCGTCAGCATGGCGGCGGACAACGACATCACTCTAGAGGCCAGCAAGAATACGAGTATGACGGTGGGCCAGAACTCAAGCCATGGCACCAGCGTAGGGGTGACCTTCGGCGCAGGGGCGCAGAACGGTTTCAGCATCCAGTTGGGCGTGCAAAACGGCCAGGGTCGTGACAACCAGAACGGCATTAGCTACACCGCCTCCCAGGTCTCCGGCGGCAGCGCCGTGAACATTTCCAGTGGCCGCAATCTCACGCTCAATGGAGCGACGATCGAAGGCAACCGCGTGACGGCGGATGTGGGCGGCGACCTGAACATCGCCAGCTTGCAGGATGTGAGCGTGGGCCAGAGCCGCCAATCCAGCAGCGGCTTCGGAGTGAGCCTGTGCATCCCGCCAATCTGCTATGGCGCCGTAGCCACCGCGAGCGCCAACGTGGCGGGCGCCAAAGCTGACGGCGTCTTCATCAGTCCGGCCGTGCAATCGGGCATCAAGGCGGGGGACGGTGGTTTCGATGTGAACGTCAAGGGCAACACGAATCTCACGGGCGCCGTGATCGAGAGCACGCAAGCTGCGATCGATGCGGGGAAGAACAGCTTCCACACGGGTGGGCAGTTGACAATGACGGACCTGCAGAACGTGAGCCAGTCGAGCGGGCGCAGCTATTCGGCCGGCGCAGCGGCGAGTGTGGGGCAGACCCCGGATCCCAACGCCACTCAGCAGCAACAGTCCGCGCGGAATCAGCAATCGCAGCCCTACGTTAGGCCCAACGGCATTGGATTCGGTTCCGTCAGCAGCAGCCAGACCAGCACGACCCGATCAGGCATCAGCGGCATCGCGGGCGATCAGACCGTGCGAACCGGTGACAACACCAGCGCCGGCACCCTGATTCGGGATTGGAACACCCAAGCCATCATCAGGAATGCTCAGGCGCAGGCGCAACTCACACAAGATTTTCAACCAAAGGCAGCCGTCGCCTGGAGCGCTTATGCTGACGCGCAGCGTGATGCAGCGGTCAAAAATAGAGATGCGGAAGGTGCGGCCTGCTGGGGCTCTGACGGGCTATGTCGCGCTGCAGGACACAGCGTCATCGGTGGCCTGACCGGCGGTGTGGGCGGCGCTCTCGGCGCAGGCGTTGGCTCGTACTTGGCTACGGATGTGAGTCAGGTCATCACGGATCTGGGACTCACCGGGCCGGCGCACGATGCAGTAGTGGCGGGTTTGAACACCGCGATCGGCGGCGCACTAGGAGGAGCTGCCGGCGCAGCAGCGGCAGCCAACGAAGTTTTTAACAACTTCTTGACGCACACTCAATACGACGCACTGAAAGACAAGATTGCGGCTTGCAATTCGAATGGGAGTTGCTCGGTCAGCGATCTGCGTCGAATTATTCAAGAAATCAAAGGCTATTCCGACGAAAACATTGACGCTGTCAAGGCAAGCATCCAGGTAGGTTCGTCGGAGAATATCAAGAACCTTGAAGGCCAAACAACGGATTCCGGGAGTTCCATTCTTGCGCTTTTTCAAAGTGTTCCAGCATATGCGGATCTGTCTCCCGGGGAAATCGCTGTATTGAACAGTATTGGAGCGAACCAAGATAACGTGATCAGGAGCGGCTCCATCGCAGGAAGTGCAGTCACGGATGAGCGATTGGCACAGGAGATTGCTAGCTGGCGCGCGAAGAATTGCCAGGGGATCAGCCAAAGCCAGTGCAATCAAGCACTTTCTATAGCGCAAGGCAAAGGACAGTTGGCGGCGTTAGGCTTGGTTGCAGGCGCTGTTGCGGGACCTGCTGCTATCGAGGTTGCTACGGCAATGGGTGGAAGTATCGCCGGTGCGGCGACGACCTGTTTGGCCAATGTCCCATTGTGCGTTAATACGATTGGCGTTGCTGCTGCAGATGTTCTGACGGCAGAAGCGACTGGAGGGGCAGGGATTGGTGGAATTGGGGTGTTGGCTGTTGGCAAGGTTGCGACGGAAGCCAGGGTAGTGACGCGGGCTATAGATGAGGTAGCAGCACAAGGTACGGCATTAACCACGGCAAAAAAGTATATTTCTCCATCCAATTTACTGGGCGAAGCTGCTGATACGGGGGTTGTATTTGGACGTGGAAACGCAAGTCAAGGGATTCCATTTGAAAATTACATTCAAGGGAAATTGCCTTCCGATGCGATTGACCTAAATATTTTCAAAACAAATTTTTCGACGTTTGATCATTTTGTTCCATCGAGTGGCACCGCTGTAAGCACCAAAACCCTTGATTCATTTGGCTCAAGCTATCTTGGCAGTCCCACTCAAACCACGAAAAGGATCAACGAGTATGTCGATCAAATGGCTAACTTTACCCGCGACGGTGTGCCGGGCTTCGAGTTGCGTTCTGGGGATATAAATAAAAGGGTAATGGAATTGGGAATTCCGTCTAACACATCTCCGGCATTGTTGAGGCAAATCCAATCTTCCATTAATTATGCTAGCAGCAAAGGCGTGGTAATATTGGTAACTCTAATTAAATCATGATCAAATTCGCAAACGAGTCGCCTGCGGCAACAATTTTTTTCAATGGAGACTTTTACTGTGTAGTTTCCATGTCGAATAGTGGGCTTCATTTTGCCGATCCGGAGGAGCCGGTTCGGTACTATGAATTCGGCGTGGATTCGGAAATATTGGGCGAAGGCGTACGACAAGCCCTACTGGCTTCCAAAAAGATTCCGCCGAATGAGCTGAAAGGGGTGCTGCCCATTGTTAAGAAAAAAGTCGAAGAGCGAATTGCATCGGAGATGAAAACTTATGGATATAAGGATAAAAGAGCGTTATACCAGCGAATGATCGCCTGCTCCGTGGGATTGAATAATCAAGCATTAGTCTTTTATCCAAACCATCACAGCTCATTGGATGGCTATAAGGGAATATCAAATGACGGCCCTGAAGTGCTGCGCTTGCCGTTAAGCAGTTCAAATGCAGAAATCGGCGTCAAAGCGAAAGAAGGCTTGCGCCGCTGTACAACGGCCCCGGAGTTTGAATTGCCTGTAGTGCTTTGAATGAGAGGCACCGGTCAGATGACGGCAACTTGACATCCGCTGATTCAATCGCGGATAGGACAACTCATGACCAGCGTTCGCCTCGTGCACCCGGTGCGCATGAAACTATCTAGTGAGCGAGAACTGGACAGTTCGAACTTCTGCAATGGTGAGTAGATCGGTTAATTGCCTTGCCCCGAACGCAATAAGAGGCGGCTGATGTATAGCGCTGAAGCTAAAAACTAGGGAGATCGACTTGAATCGCAATCTGCTGCTCGCCGTGATGGCGACGGCGCCGCTGTGGGCGCAGGCCCAGCAAACGCCCACCACCCCCCAGCCCTTCATCGAGCAACAGCGCCAACAGGAACGCGAACGCGCCCTGCGCGAGCAGAACGAGCGCACCGTCGATCAGCGCCCGCAGGCGGCACCGCCCGCACCGGTGGCACGCATTCCCGAGACCGAAGCCCCGTGCTTTCGGATCGACCGCGTGCTGCTGGTAGGCGAGCAGGCCGAGGCCTTCCAGTGGGCGGTCTCTGATCTGTCTGGGCCGGACGGCAACGATTCCCCGGTTGGCCGGTGTCTCGGCACGGCAGGCGTGAACGTCGTGCTCGCCCGCGCCCAGCAGGCGGCCATCGCCCGCGGCTTCGTCACCACCCGGGTACTCGCTGCGCCGCAGGACCTGTCCACCGGCACCCTGACCCTTTCGCTGGTGGCCGGGCGCATCGCGGCCATCCGCCTGACGCCCGATTCTTCCGCGACGCTGCTGGACAGCGGCGCCTTGCTGGAGTCGGCCATTCCGGCCCGGTCGGGCGATCTGCTGAACCTGCGCGACATCGAGCAGGGGCTGGAGAACCTCAAGCGCGCGCCCACGGCCGAGGCCGACATCCAGATCGAGCCCTCGACCGCGCCCGATGCCAAGCCGGGCGACAGCGACCTGGTGGTCAAGTACGTGCAGGCCAGGAAGTGGCGGGTGGCCCTGAGCCTGGACGACAGCGGCACCGAGGCCACCGGCCGCTACCAGGCCGGCGCCACGGTGTCGATGGACAACCCCTTCGGGCTGAACGACCTGTTCTACCTGAGCGCCAACCACAGCATCAACAACCACTTTCTCTCGGAGCCGAGCTACGGCACCGAGGGCCAGACGGTGCACTACTCGCTGCCGTACGGCTACTGGATGCTGGGGTTCACCGCCTCCAACAGCCAGTACCACCAGAGCGTGGCCGGGCTGAACCAGGACTATGTGTATGCGGGCAAGACCAACAACGCCGAGGTCAAGCTCTCGCGCCTGCTGTACCGCGACCAGAGCCGCAAGACGACGCTGGCGCTCAAGGGCTTCCGGCGTGAGTCGCGCAACTTCGTGGACGACACCGAGGTCGATGTGCAGCACCGGGTGGTGGGTGGCTGGGAGCTCGGCCTCAATCACAAGGAGTTCATCGGCGAGGCCACGCTGGAGGGCACGCTGGCGTTCAAACACGGCACGGGCGGCTTCGGTTCCATTGCGGCGCCGGAAGAAGAGTTCGGCGAAGGCACTTCGCGCATGAAGCTGTACACGGCCGAGGTGAGCCTGAATGCGCCCTTCAAGCTGGGCGAGCAGAAGCTGCGCTATTCGGGATTGATCCGCGCGCAGTGGAACCGCACGCCGCTGACGCCGCAGGACCGGTTCTCGATTGGCGGGCGTTACACGGTGCGCGGCTTCGATGGCGAGACGAGCTTGATGGGCGAGCGGGGCTGGCTGATTCGCAATGATGTTGGGTGGGCCATGGGTCAGAGCGGGGCGGAGCTGTATGTCGGCGCCGACTACGGGCATGTGGGCGGGCGCTCGACGGTCGACCTGCTGGGTCGCAGCCTCGCGGGTGCGGTCATTGGCGTGCGGGGGCAGTGGAGCAAGTTGAGCTATGACTTCTTCATGGGCGCGCCGATCCGCAAGCCCGAGGGGTATCGCACGGCCAGGACCACCTTCGGGTTCAACCTCAACGCAAGTTTTTGACAGACGTTGAACCGCCGCGCGCCGAGCAGCAGCCTGAGATCAACTGAGTCCGCCTTAAAAATTCCAAAATTTCAAATGAGAGGGAGCGCCATGAAACGCATCATCACCGTCTGCACCATCGCAGTCATGCTTGTCGCTTGCGCCGGTCGGTCCAAGCAAGCGACCAATGAAGAGCCCGAGCCACTGTCACACCCCCGGGTCGAGATCGTCTACAACGCCAAGTCCGAACTAGCTGTTCTGGATACCGGCGCGACGCCGACAGTCGGGCTCGGTGGTTTGCTCGGGCCTGTGGGAGTGCTGGTGGCGATTGGCGCTGACGTTGCCAGCCGCAGCAACTCGATGGACCAGGTCGCGAGCCGAAGCAAACGCTTTCAGCAGGCGATAGAAGAAAGCCAGGGCGAGTTGACGCTTCATCGGGAATACGCCGAACGCCTGGCCGAAGCCATGCGCGCGACAGGTCGCGAGGTCAAGCTCACACCAAGTGATCGCGCCACGGGCGCTGCGCGAAAAATGGAACTCGCGGGTCTGACGGCTACGCCTGGCTATGAGGTGATGCTGCTGCGCATCACCGCCGGCTACGGAGCGCCCAGCTTGACCGCGGACTTCCGGCCGATCATCTCGGTGGAGTACGCACTGCGCGACGACAAGCTGCAGCCCATCACGTGGAACTCCGTCATGTCAAACCGAGGCGGTCCCACCTACTTTGCGTATGACACCTTGCTCAAGGAAAACAAGGCAGCCTACGAGGGCGTGCGCCAGGAGCTGTTCGCCACCGTCGGGCGGGTGATGAACAACGACTTTCCCAAGCAGGAATAGCAGCAGTCGATCCGCTCACCCCAACGCATACCGCGCCGCCCGCGCAATGCTCCCCGCATCCACCCCAAAGAACTCCCGCAGCGCCGCACGCGTATCGCTGCGGCCGAACCCATCCGTTCCCAGGGTGAGATAGCGGCGGCCTTCGGGCAAATAGGCGCGCACGCTCTCGGGCACGGCACGCACGTAGTCGGTGGCGGCGATGATCGGGCCCTTTCCGGCGCCAAGCTTCTGCGCGACGAACGGCACGCCGGCTTCTTTCTCGCCCGCAATCGCGCGCTGCTCGCAAGCCAGGCCATCGCGCGCAAGCTCGCTCCAGCTCGTCACGCTGAACACTTCGGCCTCGATGCCTTCATCGGCCAGCAGCTGCGCAGCCTTGATAACCTCGGTGAGGATGGCGCCCGACCCCATGAGCGTGACGACCTTCTTCGTTTTCGCCTTGCCTGAAGCCGGCGCATACACGCCGAAGCGATAGCAGCCGCGCAGGATGCCCGCCTCTGCGCCCTCCGGCACATCAGGCTGCGCGTAGTTCTCGTTCATGAGCGTGACGTAATAGAACACGTCCTTCTGCTCGACCATCATTTCGCGGATGCCCGCGTCGACGATGACCGCCATCTCGCCGGCGTAGGCGGGGTCATAGGCCTTGCAGTTGGGAATGGTCGCGGCCACGAGGTGGCTGCTGCCGTCCTGGTGCTGAAGCCCTTCGCCGCCGAGGGTGGTGCGGCCCGAGGTAGCACCCAGCAAAAAGCCGCGCGCACGCTGGTCGGCCGCGGCCCAGATGGCGTCGCCCACGCGCTGGAAGCCGAACATCGAGTAGTAGATGTAGAAGGGCAACATCGCCAGGCCGTGCACGCTGTAGCTGGTGGCGGCTGCCGTCCAGCTGGCAATGGCACCGGCTTCGCTGATGCCTTCTTCCAGGATCTGGCCGTCGGTGGCTTCGCGATAGCTCAGCACCGAGCCGATGTCTTCAGGCGCATAGCGCTGGCCCACGCTCGAATAGATGCCGACCTGCTTGAACAGGTTGGCCATGCCGAAGGTGCGCGCCTCGTCGGCCACGATGGGCACGATGCGCGGGCCGAGCGCCTTGTCCTTCATGAGGTTGCCCAGCATGCGCACGAAGGCCATGGTGGTGCTCATTTCCTTGCCTGCTGCTGCTGTCGCAAACTGCGCATAGCTTGCGATGTCGGGCTTTGGCACCACGTCGCATGCGGTCTCTCGGCGGGGCATGGCGCCGCCGAGCGCGGCGCGGTGGCTGCGCAGGTACTGCATCTCGGCGCTGTCTTCGGGCGGGCGATAGAAGTCCATCGCAATGGCCTGCGCATCGGTCAGCGGCAGGTTGAAGCGGTCGCGGAATTCGAGCAGGTCGACGTCGCCCATCTTCTTGTGCGAGTGCGTGGTCATCTTGCCCTGCGCGGCGCTGCCCATGCCGTAGCCCTTCTTGGTGTGGGCGAGGATCACGGTGGGCTGGCCCTTGTGCGCGGCCGCGGCGGCATAGGCGGCGTAGATCTTCACCAAGTCATGGCCGCCGCGCTTCAGGCGGTCGATCTGCTCGTCGGTCATGCCTTCGGCCAGGCGCGCGAGTTCGGGGTTCTGGCCGAAGAAGTTGTCGCGGTTGAAGCGGCCGTCCTTGGCCGCAAAGGTCTGCATCTGGCCGTCAACGGTGTGGGCGAACACGCGCGCGAGCGCGCCGCTCACGTCCTGCGCGAAGAGGCCGTCCCAGTCGCTGCCCCACACGAGCTTGATGACGTTCCAGCCCGCGCCGGCAAAGAGCTTTTCAAGCTCGTCGATGATGCGGCCGTTGCCGCGCACCGGGCCGTCGAGGCGCTGCAGGTTGCAGTTGACGACCCACACGAGGTTGTCGAGCTTCTCGCGCGCGGCGAGCGTCAGCGCGCTCATCGATTCGGGCTCGTCCATTTCGCCGTCGCCGAACACGCCCCACACTTTGCGGCCCTCGCAGTCGAGCAGGTTGCGGTGCGTGAGGTAGCGCATGAAGCGCGCGTGATAGATCGAGCTGATCGGGCCGATGCCCATCGAGCCAGTCGGAAACTGCCAGAAATCCGGCATCAGATAGGGATGCGGGTAGCTGCTCAAGCCGCGTGCGCCGCTGCCTTGGGTGAAAGCGGGCGCAGTCAGTTCCTGGCGATAGTGCTTCAGGTCTTCTTCGCTGAGGCGGCCTTCGAGGTACGCGCGTGCGTAGACGCCGGGTGCGCTGTGCGGCTGGAAGAACACCAGGTCGCCTCGATGCTTTTCATCGCGCGCATGAAAGAAGTGATTGAAGCCGGTCTCGAACAAATCGGCCGCACTGGCATAGCTGGCAATGTGGCCTCCCAGTTCGCCGTACGCCTGGTTGGCCTTCGCCACCATTGCAAGCGCGTTCCAACGCATGAGCGACGCCAAGCGCTCCTCGACGGCCAGGTCGCCCGGAAACGGCGGCTGGTCTTCCACCGCAATGGTGTTGACGTAGGGCGTTGCGAGTTCGGGCTGCCATCCGATGCGTTGCTGCCGCGCAAGCCGGGCAAGCTCCACCAGCAACTGCCGTGCGCGCTGCGGGCCATGCGTTTGCGCCAGCGCCAGGAACGCGTCGCGCCATTCGGCGGTCTCGGCAGGGTCGGGGTCGTGCGAAAGCGGCGTGTCGAGCAGCAGCTCGCGCATCTGGTCGGATGAAATCGGGGCATTCATGCCGGCACTTTAGGCCGCAACGGCAAGAATTAGCTACCGGCCTGGGCATACCCATGGCACCAGCGCAGCATAAAATTCCTGAAAACCAACCGAACGCCGCATTTCGTGCAACTCGACACCATTGACCTGCGCATCCTCGACGAGCTGCAACGCGACGGCGGCTTGTCGAACGTGGAGCTCGCGCGCCGCGTTCAGCTGTCGCCCTCGCCTTGCCTCGCGCGCGTGAAGGCGCTGGAAGCCGGCGGCGTGATCGACCGTTATGTGGCGCTCGCGAATGCGAAGGCGCTGGGCCTCGGGCTCAATGTGTTCATCTCGATCAGCCTCACCACGCAAAGCAAGCAGTCGCTCGCCGACTTCGAGCAGCGCATTGCGGAGCACGACGAAGTGATGGAGTGCTACCTGATGACGGGCGACAGCGACTACCTGATCCGCATCGCAGTGGCGGACATGGCGGCGCTGGAGAAATTCATCCTGGAACAGCTCACGCCGATTCCGGGCATCGAGAAGATCCGCTCGAGCTTTGCGCTCAAGCAGGTCAGATACAAAACGGCGCTGCCGTTGCCGGTAGCGCCGCTTAAGTTCAAAGGGTAAGCCACCCACCCGCATGGGTGGCTGGCTCACGGCCGGCCGTCCTCAGCTGCCGACGCGTCCGCCGTCGTCCTTGGTGATGACGATGGTTGCCGAACGCGGGCGCTTGCCTGCACCGTAGCCTGCGTTGGAAGGCCACTGGCTGGTGTACTTCGACGGGTCCGCCAGGTTGGCTTGCTTGGTGCTTTCGCCGGGGTGCTGGATGTTGACGAAGATCGCCTTGCCGTCCGGCGTTTCGCACAGGCCGGTGAGCTCGCAGCCCGAAGGGCCGACCAGGAAGCGCTTGAGCGTGTCCGCCGTCGGTTGCTTGCCGATCATGGTGTCGACCGTGTACTGCGTGCTGTCCGCGCGCTGGTAGGTCAGGGTCTTCTTGGCGCCGTCGCCGACCTGGCCCGGCAGGGCGGCCAACATCATGCAGTTGGTCACGTCGGTGTAGGCGCCGTCATCGGTCTGGATCCAGCAGATACCGGTCGAACGGCTGAACACCAGGCCGTCGGGGCTGGAGAAGTCCTGGTCGCCGGTGAGCTTCGAGAGGTTCACCGTATCGGCATTGGCGCCCGACTCGGCACCGAAGGCGTACACGTCCCAACGGAAGCTGGTGCTCGCCGGATTGCCGCCGGCATCGGCCATGCGCAGGATGTGGCCGTTCGGGTTGCCGGACTGCGCGGTCGCGCCCTTCATGTCGGTGTAGACGCGCGGGTTGGCCGGATCGGGAGCCAGCTGCGAAGACGAGGCCGGCTCGATGCGGCGGTTGCTGTTGTTGGTCAGCGTGAGGTACACCTCGCCGTTGGCCGGGTTGGTGGCGCACCACTCGGGGCGGTCCATCTTGGTGGCGCCGACGGCATCGGCCGCAAGGCGCGCGTTGACCACCACATCGGCCAGGTTGGCAAACGAATAGCCGGCAAAGCCTGCCACCGCGGGGTTCGAGAGCGACAGCTCCTGCCAGGTGCCCGCACCGTCGGCATCGAAGCGCGCCACGTAGAGCGTGCCCTGGTCGAGGTACTTGGCACCGGTGGCGAGCGGATCGACCGGGTTGGCATCGGCCTCTGACCAGACCGCATCGGAAACGAACTTGTAGAAGTATTCGTTGCGCGCGTCGTCGCCCATGTAGCAGGCCACCTTCTGGCCCACGACCGGCTTGCTGAACGCAATGCTCTCGTGTGCGTAGCGGCCCAGGGCGGTGCGCTTCACGCCGAGCTTCGACTTGTTGTACGGGTCGAACTCGACGACGAAGCCCATGCCGTTCATCTCGTTGCGGTAGTCGTCGGTACCGTCGGTGGAAGCGCCGGTCTTGCTGATGTTCCAGCGCTGGTACTTGTCGTCCGCGCCGGCGGATTCCCAGCCGTGGCGGCTCGCGGTGCCTGCGGTGCGGCCATAGCGCTTGAGCGAGGTCACGCTCTTGTCGTTGCCGCGTGCGGTGTCATCGCCCGCTGCGCGGGTGAAGTAGTTCACCCAGTTTTCTTCGCCGGTGAGGAAGGTGCCCCACGGCGTCTTGCCGGTGCCGCAGTTGTTGAGCGTGCCGCGCGTCTTGACGCCGGTGGGCGAGTACTTCGTCTTCATCAGCGCGTCGCCCTTGGCGGGGCCTGCGATGTCGATCTCGGTCAGCGGCGTCACGCGGTGGTTGAATGCCGAATCCTGGACGTAGCTCCACTTGCCGGCGCCGTCCTTGCGCACCTCGAGCACTGCGATGCCGTGGACGGCGACTTCCTTGTCCACTTCCGCGGCCGGGCGGGGCAGCGTGGTGGTGCCTCCGTTGGCGTGCAGGAAGAACGAGGCCAGCGTTTCGTCGGTCGTCGCCTCATGGTTCACCCCGAGCAGGCCGCGGTCGATGCTCGAGTCGGAGCGCTTGCCGTCGGCGCCCAGGCCAAACCACTCCATGCCGTCGTGGTGGTCGCCGCCGCGGTTTTCAAAGTCGGTATCGGTGCCGTCGTTCGCATAGGCCGGCGTGGTGCCGGACAACGGATCGCCGAGGGCGTAGATGACGCTGGCGCTGTAGCCGACGGGAATGACGACGTTGTCGGCCAGGCTCTTCGCCACGGCGCCGAAGCCCAGCAGCTTTTCGACCGGGCCAGGGGCCGGGCCGGGAGCTGGCGCGGGTGCCGGGGCCGGTGCGGGTGCCGGAGGAAGAATCGGAAACCCCACGCCACCGCCCCCGCTACCGCCGCCGCAGGCGGTCAGTACGGCAGCGCTAACGCCGCCCAGCAGCAGGCCACGGCGGTTGAGCCGGTTGGCCAGTACGCTGTCGAAGGTGGGGTTGGCGGAACGATTGGAGTCTTCGTCGTTGAAGTCGATGCGGTCTGACATTGGAGGAATTCGTGGGGTGGTGGAAAAAAACACCCCATGCTAGGAAGCCCCCGTGACATCGCCGTGAATCCGAAATGACAGCTCGCTTACGTCCTATGTCTTACTGCTTGGGCCACAGCGCCCACAAGCGCAGCGGCTGGTTCATGCTCGCAGCCAGCCGGCCGGCATCGGCACCGGTGCCGGCAAAGTAGTCCGCGCGCACGGCGCCGACGATGGCGCTGCCGGTGTCCTGCGCGACCACGAGCTTCTGCAGCTGTGCGGCGGGGCCGCTCGAGGCGAGCCACACCGGCGTGCCGTACGGAATGCTTTCGCGGTCGACCGCGATCGAGCGCCCCGCCGTGAGCGGCACGCCCTGCGCGCCGCGGGGGCCGAACGAAGCGTCCAGCTCGCTCATCGTCTCTTCGCGGAAGAACACATAGCGCGGATTGCTCCACAGCAATTGCGACACGCGCTGCGGGTTCTGCGCGGCCCATGCCTTGGTGTCGTCAGGCCATTTGCCGACCTTCGACACGCCTTGCGACATCAGCCATTGCTGCACGCTCTTGTAAGGCTGCTCGTTGGTGGCCGCAAACGCCACGCGCACGGTGCGCTGCACGCCGTTGGCTTCGGTGATGCGAAGGCGCCCCGAGCCCTGGATGTGCAGCATGAGCGCATCGATGGGGTCGGCCATCCACGCGATCTCGCGGCCGCGCAGCGCCGCCTGAGCCTCGGGCAGGGTTTCGATCTCTTGCCGGGTGTACCAGGGGCGGCGCGGCACCAGGCCTTCCGGCGCCTGGTAGATCGGAACGTTGAAGGTGGCGGTGGGCACGCGCGAGGCGTCGTACACCGGCTCGTAGTAGCTCGTGAGCTTGCCTTCGCTGGAGCCCGCGAGCGACTCGACCCGGTAGGGCTGCAGCCGGTCGGTCATCCACTGGCGCTGCTCTTCGGGCGTCGCAATGGCCAGCTGGCGCACGTCGCGGCACAGCGGTGCAAAGGCGGCATTGGGGCGCGCGCAGTTGGCAAGCAACGCAATCCAGGCTTCGTGCAGCGGATCGTCGCTGAAACCCGGAAGCTCCGACCAGCCGACGGGCACCCATCGGCTCTTGGGATGCGCCAGCGAGCCGGTCAGGGGGCCGAGGTCGCGCGGGGGCGTTACGGTGGGGCGCGCCGGGGTTTCCGGTGCGCGCGGGCTGAGCGAGCAGCCCGCCATCGTTGCTACGATCGCGAGCCCTACCAGCCACTGGAGTCCATTTCTCATGGGATTGATTTTGCTTGAAGCCCTCGGGGCAGGGCTCGTGCTCATATTGATCGTCTGGTGGACCATGTTTTCCGGTCGAAAGAAGGGTGAGCTGCACGAAGAAGATGAGACCGCCGATGACAACGAGTCCTCCAAGCAGGGCCGCCCCCCAGAAGCGTGAATTTCTTGCGTAGCCGCAAGTCGCAGGGAAATGTCGGAGAAGAACCCATTAGCTATTACTTTAGTAGCAATCATCCTAGCATTCATCGGACGCGGCGAAAGGTTTTCCTGTTTTCGGCGGATCGCTAAGGCCGTACCATCGCATGCTTGCCGAAGCTAAGCTGTGGCCCGCCTGATTCATCCTTGAAAGGGAAAGCCATGAAAAAATTCGTTCTCGCCACCTCCGCCGCCGCCCTCGTCCTGTCCGGCTGTGCCGGCGGCATGACCGACACCCAACGCAACACCGGCATCGGTGCCGGCATCGGCGCCTTGGGCGGTGCGGCCATCGGCTCCGCCACCGGCGGCAACCGCGGTGCCATCGGCACCGGTGCCGTTGTGGGTGCCGCAGCCGGCGCGCTCGGCGGCTACCTGTGGTCGCAGCGCATGGAAAACCAGAAGCGCCAGATGGAAGCCGCCACACAAGGCACCGGCATTGCGGTCACGCAAACCCCGAACAACGAGCTCAAGCTCCAGATTCCGAGCGATGTGTCGTTCGACGTGGGCCGCTCCAACATCAAGTCGAACTTCGCGCCCGTGCTCGACCAGTTCGCAAGCGGCCTGCGCAACAACCCGAACGCCGAGGTGCGCATCATCGGCCACACCGACAACACCGGCTCGGACGCCATCAACAACCCGCTGTCGGTCGACCGTGCCGCCAGCACGCGCGACTACCTGGTGGCACGCGGCGTGAGTGCCGCGGCCTTCCGCATCGAAGGCCACGGCTCGCGTGAGCCGATTGCCGACAACAACAGCGATGCCGGCCGGGCCCAGAACCGCCGCGTCGAAATCTTTGTGGGCGAGCGCGCACCGCGAGGCTGAACTCGCCAGTAGATAGAAAAATAAGTAAGTAAGCCAGACAAGAAGAAAAAAGCCGGCCGGGCGGGAGCGGCCGGCGCCCATCGTTATCGTTTCAATGTCAATCCAGAGGGAAAACTCATGAGGAAGTTTGTTGTTTCGGGTGCGGCTGCGGCCGCATTGTTCATTGCGGGCTGCGCTTCGCAATCGCCTGCGCCGGGTGCTGCAACCGCACCGGATGCCCAGTCGGCCGCGCCGTCCAACAGCTGGACCGCGCGCCTGGCGTCGCTCAAGACCGAGCTGGAAAATTCCACCAAGGGCACGGGCGTGGCGATCGAGCAGACCGCGGACAACCAGCTGCACCTTGTGGTTCCCAACGAGCTTTCGTTCGACGTGGGCCGCTCCAACGTGAAGCGCAACCTCGCCCAGGTGCTCGACAAGGTCGCCGAAGGCCTGCGCAGCGCCACCGCAGCCAGCGTGCGCGTGGTGGGCCACACCGACAACACCGGCAGCGAAGAAGGCAACGAGCGCCTCTCCGTGAGCCGCGCCGACAGCGTGCGCAACCACTTGGTGGCGCGCGGCGTTTCGACCACCGCCATCACCACCGATGGCCGCGGCTCGCGCGAGCCCCTGGCCGACAACGGCACCGCCACCGGCCGTGCGCAGAATCGCCGCGTCGAAATCTTCGTCGCGGAAAAAAGCTGATCTCTTAGAGATCTCTCAAGCGGTTGGCCAGCTCAACCGCTGACTTCACTTCCATCTTTTCGAACACGCGCGCGCGGTGGACCTCCACCGTGCGCACGCTGATCGCGAGCTGGTCGGCAATCAGCTTGTTCGGCAGGCCTTCGACCACGAGCCGCATCACGTCGCGCTCGCGCTCGGTGAGTTCGGCAATGCGGCCGGCCAGGCTGCGCCGCACGCGCTGCACCTCGAGCGCCCGAAGCGAAGCACCCAGCGCCTGCTCGATGCGGTCGACCAGCGCGTTGTCCGAGAACGGTTTCTCGCAAAAATCGAAGGCACCGCGCTTCACTGCGTCCACCGCGGTCGGCACATCGGCGTGGCCGGTCAGAAAGATCACGGGCATGGCATCAAGCAGGCCTCGCTCCGCAAGCCGGTCGAACAGCACCAGCCCGCTGGTGCCAGGCATGCGCACATCCAGCAGCAGGCACAACGGCTGCTGAGGCAGCGGCCCTTCGGCCAGGCGCTGCTCGAAGGCCTCGGCGCTTGCAAAGTGCTCGCTCTCCAGTCGGCGCGAGCGCAGCAGCCAGGCCAATGCCTCGCGCACGCTGGCGTCGTCGTCCACGATGAAGATGAGGCCGTCGATCAGCGGTTGCATATCAGTCGTTTCAAAAATGTGGCCGCGGCAAACCTGCAAGGGTCATGCCGCCGGCAGGGTAAAGCGGAACACCGTGCCTCGGGGCTGGTTGGGCTCGAACATCAGCACGCCGCCGTGCTGCTCCACCACGGTGCGGCACAGGCTGAGGCCAAGCCCCATGCCGTCGGCGCGCGTGGTGAAGAAGGGCGTGAACAGGCGGCTCGCCACCTCTTCGCTGATGCCGCTGCCGAGGTCGGCCACCGAGAACTCGAGCCAGCGCCGCGCGTCTTCCACGCCCGTGCCGCCTACCGCCACGGCGCGCGCCACGCGCAGCCGCAGCACCCGTTCTCCGGCATTGTCCGGCGTGTCCATGGCCTGCATGGCGTTGCGCGCCAGGTTGAGCAGCACCTGCTCGACCAGTGTGCGGTCGCACATGGCCTGCGGCAGGCGGTCTTCGAGCAGCACCTCGATGATCACGCCGAGCTTGCGCGCCTGCAGCCGCACCAGCGGCAGCACCGCATCGACAAGTGCCTGGGGCGCCACGGCCTCGCGCGTGCGGTCGCGCCGGCGCACGAAGTCGTGCACGCTGCGAATCACCTGGCCGGCGCGGTCGGCCTGCTCGGCAATGCGCCGCACAGCCATGGCCACTTCGGCCTGCTCGCCCTTGGCATGGGGGCCGAGCATGTTGAGCGAGCCGGTGGCATAGCTGGCAATCGCGGCCAGCGGCTGCGTGAGCTCATGGCTCAACAGCGATGCCATTTCGCCCACCGTGGCAAGCCGTGCGCTGGCCTGCAGGCGCTCCTGGCTGGCACGCGAGAGTTCTTCGATGCGGCGCTGCTCGCTGATGTCGATGAACGCGCTCATCCAGCCGGTCTGCACGCGCTGCGCGTTGATGAGCGGGGCCTCGAAGATGAGCACCGGAAAGCGCGTGCCGTCCTTGCGCATGAAGACCGACTCGAAGCCCTCGCGCGGCGGCATGCCGCCGGCCAGGCGCCTGGCTTGCCGCTGCTGGTATTCGTGCGCCAGCTCGGTGGGCCAGTAGGGCACCTCGGACGATTCGCCGCTGCCGGCCATCAGCTCTTCGGGGCTGAAGCCGACCATCTCGCAGAACGCGGGATTGACGTAGGTAATGCGCCCCTGCAGGTCGCGTGCGCGCAGCCCGGTAATGACGGAATCTTCCATCGCCTTGCGAAAGGCGAGCGCATCGGCCAGGTCGCGTTCGGCGCGCAGGCGCCGGCGCGTGTCGCGCGCCAGCAGCACCAGCACCGACACCAGCGCGATCGAAATGCCGGTGACCAGCGCCGTCAGCACGTTCGGAAAAAGATCGGGCGCCGCGCGCCAGCCGTCGACGCGCAGCATCAGCGCGGCACCGGGCAAGTCGATGAGTTGCTGCGAGGTGAAAACGCGCGTTCCCGTGCGGCGCGAGGTGCCGAGCGCCACCAGCCGCGTGCCGTCGGTTTCGGTAAAAGCCACCTCTTGCCCGCGCGTGAGCGTGGGGCCGACCAGTTCGATGAGCGTGTCGCGCAGCGAGTAGCTCGCGACCAGGAAACCGCCCGCGTCGATGGGCACGCAGAGCTCCATCACCTCGACGCCGCCTCCGCCGAGCACCGGCACGAAGTGGCTCGGCGAATAGGCGGGCGCACCGAGCTTGCGCGCGGCGGTGCAGGCCAGCGCCACGTCGGTCTGGTCGGCACCGCGGCTTTCCTCGTCGATAAGGCGCATGCGGTAGGGCGTGTTGGCCGACTCCAGCGGACGCAGCGCGGCGTCGCGCCACTCGAGGCGAAGCCACTCGCGATGCTCCCTCAGCAAGGTGGCCGCGGCCTCGGGCCAATGCGTGCGGTCCAGGCCCGAAGCCTGCGTGGCGCGCAGGCTCTGCGCATTGCGCTGCAAGCCGATGCGAAGGTCGGACACCGCATCGGCCGTGTCGCGGTCGAGCGCCGCCTGCACCTGCTCCACTTCATGCCGCCCCGCGAGCCACACCACGGTAACGAGCAGTGCGGACACCAGCACGGCCAGAATGAGCCAAAGAAACCAGCGCTTCCACAGCGAGCGCAGGCGCGCGAACGCCAACAGCGCCCACCGTGGCGACGCGGCGGTCAGCACATCCTGCATCTAGAGCACGCAGTGCGAGAGCACCGGCAGCTGCGCGCGCATGCGCCCGGTCTGCCCGGCATCGATGTCGACCAGCACCACGCCTTCTTCGAGGGCCTGCTGCGCAACCACGGTGCCCCACGGGTCGACCACCATCGATTGGCCCCACGTATGGCGGCCGTTCTCGTGCGTGCCGCCCTGCGCAGGCGCGACCACCCAGGCCAGGTTTTCGATGGCGCGCGCGCGCAGCAGCACCTCCCAATGCGCGGCACCGGTGGTGCGGGTGAAGGCGCTGGGCACCAGCAGCAGGTCGGCGCCCTGCTTGGCAAGCGCGCGGTACAGCTCCGGAAAGCGCAGGTCGTAGCAAACGCTCATGCCCACGCGCCAGCGGTGGCCGTCACGCGAGGGCAGGTCGAACACCACGGGCTTGGCGCCCGGTGCGATGACGCGGCGCTCGTCGTAGCGCTCGGTGCCGTTGTCGAAGTAGAACAGGTGGATCTTGTCGTAGCGCGCCACGCACTGGCCATCAGGCGAGTAGCACAGCGAGCTGTTGAACACGTGCTCCGCATCGTTGCTTTCGATGGGCAGCGTGCCGCCGACGATCCACAGGCCGAACTCGCGCGCCGCATCGGCAAGAAAGCCCTGCACCGTGCCGGCGCCGGCGGTTTCGCGCAGGCCCAGCTTGTCGGTGTCTCGCGCGCCCATCATGCAGAAATACTCGGGCAGCACCGCCAGCTCGGCGCCGTCCGCCGCGGCTTGCGCGAGCAGGTCGTGGGCGCGTGCGAGGTTCGCTTCGCGGGCGATGGCCGACACCATCTGGATGGCTGCGACTTTCATTGCGTGGTCTCCGTTTTCCGGCCTTCGGCGGCGGGCGCCGGCGCGGGAAGATTCAGGGGATTGGGCAGGATGGACCGCGGCACCTTGGCTATCTTGGGGTCGGCCCAGGTGCCTTCGATGTGAAACTCCTGCGTGGCGGCGGCTGCGAGCGGCTTGCTCAGCACCCATTGGGCCAGGAAGGTGCCCAGCCCGATGGCGGGGTTGATGGCGGTGGCCACCAGCGCGGCCGTGCCGGCATTGATTTCGGGCACCACCACCACGCGCAGGTCCTGGGTTTCGCGCACGATGTCCGCCGAGCCGTCCATGAGCGCGGCGGCGTTGACGCCCTTCATCTGCAGGTTGTTGGTGCTCGCAATGCCGTTCGTGATCTTCGCGTCGCCGCGGATGAAGTCGAAGGCGAAGCCCTGGCTGAACACATCGCGGAAGTCGAGCGTGAGCCGGCGCGGCAACGCCTGCAGGCTCAGCACGCCAAGCAGCTTGGCAAGGCCGGGGTCGGCCTTGAGGAACTGGCCCGATCCCACGTTGACCTGCAGCTGCCCGCCCAGGCTGGGGTAGTCGAGCGAGAACGGCGAACCGCGCCAGTTGACGTCGCCCTCGAGCCGCCCGCTGCCGCGCCGCAGCACGCCGGGCATGCCGAAGCGCGCAAGCAGGTCGCCGGCATCTGCAATGTCGAGCCTGAAGGTCATGGCGGTGCGGCGCTGCTCGACGCGTCCGGCCCTGCCGCCCGGCACGGCAGCCCAGGTGCCCTTGGCCGCGAAGCTCGCCTCGGGCATGGTGAAGCTCAGCTTGTTGAGCAGCCATTCGCGGCCGGCGCCGCCGCGGTTGACCGCATCGATCTCGGCGCGGCCGAGCCGCTTGCCGAGCAACTCGAAGTCGTCGATGACGATGTCGAGCGCGGGCAACGTGCCGGGCTGTTCGTCGAGCAGCGTCTCGACCTGCGTCGCCTCGGTTGGCGCGATCTTGAGCCGCGCGAGCCGCGCATGGAGCCGCCCGGCCTGCGAGTGGCTGTACTCGGCATAGCCGCTGAGCTCGGTGGCGTCGATGTTGGCGCGCCAGAGCGAGCCGTCGCGCGTGCCGCCCAGCACCACGTTGTGCAGCGTGCGGCCCGCAATGCCGAGCTCCTGCGCGCGCACGGCAATGCGCGTGGGAAGGTAGCCCATGGCCGCGTCTTCGGGTCGCTCGGCGCCACCCGCTTCAGCCGCATTGGTTGCGGTGTCGCCGACCAGGGCTTTCCACGCAGGCATGTCGAGCTTGGCGACGTTCACGTTGGCCAGCACGCCCCTGTCGGGCACGCTGGCCGTTTCGCCAGGCGCCAGGCCAATGCCGATGCTTCCGCGCAGCACGCGCGCGTCGGCGCCCGAGATGTCGCGCACATATTGGGCGCTGCCGATGCGGCCGAGCTCCAACGAAAGCTGGTCTTGCACCGCAATGCCGGCGCCCGCGCGGGTTTCGCGCTGAAGCACTTTCTTTTCGATGCGCAGCGGCATCTGCTCGTCCGCCGTCTTCACGAGCGGGGCGGGCAATTGCAGCGCCAGGCCCTGCAGGGTGCTGGTGAGCAGGAACTCCGGCGCGCCGTCTCGCATCGAGAAAGTGACCGCGTAAGGCGTGCTGCCCGTAGCCTTGGCCGCGATGCGGGTCAGCCACTCGGCCTCGCGCGCACTGCGAAGGCCTTCGGCGGTTGCGGTGCCCTGCGCTTTGAGTGTTACTTCGCGGTTGGCGCCGGCAAAGCGGCCGCGGCCCTCGATGCGGACGTCGCCGCCCAGCAGCCTGGCGTTGAGGCCGGCCAGCGAAAAGTTGGTTTCGGTAAAGCCGACGACGCCCTTCGCGTGCGTGAACGACGGCGCCTCGGGCGCCAGCTGCAGCTCGTTGTCCGACAGCGCAATGCTGGCCTGGACCTTGGCCGCGTCCATGTCCTCGAGTGGCAGTTCGAGGTGCAGCCGGTAGTCGGCCGTGCCGGTGGCGCGCGCACGCGACAGCACCTCGCCGGTTTCGCCGGCCAGCGGCGCGCCCACGCGCAGCAGTTCGCCGAGCGGCCCCTTGGCCTGGGCATCGACGCGCAGCAGCGAGGCATGGTGCGACATGTCGGCAATCTGCGCCTCGGCCTTGGTGACCTCGATGCCGGTGGCCCCCGCCAGCCGGCCGCGCGCGTTGCGCACCAGCATGCCCGCGCGCTCGAACACCAGCTCGCCCGAGACGCCGGTCAGGGCGGGCCAGACCGCCGCGGGCGTACCGGGCCGGGCCGAAGCAGCGGCCCTGGAGGCGGTGGACGCCGCGGTGGCGGAAGCCGGCGGCACGTAGGCGTAGTTGACATCGGCCACCTTGGCCACGATGCGGAACTCGCCCTGCTTCGGGTCCATGAAGGGCATGTCGTGCAGGTCGCCGCGCACGCGGAAGTCGACGCTGCTGGCCGTGCCCTTGGTGACCGCCTGGCGCACGTAGTCGCGCGTGTGCTGGGGAATGTCGAGCGGCAGGTAGCGGAACACGCGCGTGCCGTCGGCGCGGGTCAGCTTGCCCTGCAGGTCGAGCACACCGGGGTAGAGCGACTGGCCGGCGGAAATGGCGGGATCGCTGGTGCGCCAGCTGGCTTCGGCCTCGCCCTCGGCATCGGCGTTGGCGAAGCGCAGCTTGGATACCTGCAACTGCGCATGGCCCTTGTCGAGCTTCCACTGGAGCTGGGCCGCCAGCCGGTCGATGGGAATGACGGGCTCCTCGAAAACGCCCGGAAACTCGAGCGTGCCCTGCGCCATGGACAGCGCGGCGGTGCCGCCGTTGTGGGTGGCGTCGAAATCGATGGTGGCGCCGCTCAAGCCGGGCGAGCCGGCGTGCGCGTGGGGGGGGGCCGGGGCGCCGGCCTTGGGAGCTGCGGAAACCACGGGCGGGGCGGGTTGCGACGCGACCCGCAGGCCGCTGACGCGCCCCTTGGCCTGGTAGCGCTCGGGCGCACCCAAAGAACCCTGCCAGTTCAGGTCGATGCGCTCGACCAGCCCACGCGGCGCATAGGCATCGAGCACACGGTGCGTGGCCTCGCCCAGCGGCAGGCGGTCGGCAATGAGGGCCAGCGCGGCCAGGTCGAGCCGGTCGGCGCGCAAGGCGCCGTGCTCCGGCGTGCGGCCGCGCGCGGGCGAGTGCTGCATCCACAGGTTGCCGCCGGGCCAGCGCATGCCGTCGGCGGTGTCGAACTGCAGCGCGGCGGTCGAGAATTCGAAGTTCTCTTCATTGAGTTGGCCGGCAAGCCGGCCGGTGACCGAGCGCAGCACCAGCGGCTGCAATCCCCGTCCCAGCGAGGCATCGACGCGGTTGAGCCCCAGGTCGGCGGCGCCGCCCACGATCTGCCCGTCCTTCACGTCGGCCCAGACGCGCAGCGCGCCGCTGCCTTCGCGGATGCGCGCGTCGATGGAGACGTAGCGGCCGAGGCGGGTCACGTCCATGTAGGGCAGGTCGGCGTAAAGCTGGCCGTCCCACGTCTGCCAGCGGCCCGAGCGCACTGAGAGCAGAGGCTGGCGGAACTGGCCGCGCAGGGTGAAGCGCTCGCCCCAGCCGGCCGGCGGAGTGGCGTCGAGCCGCAGCCCGTGGCGGCGGCCACCGTTGCGGGCCACAAAACGCACATCGGTCAGCAACAGGGGCTCGGCCTGGCGCTGCTCGTCGGTCCAGCGGACGGTGCCGCCTTCGACCACCAGTTCGCGCTGGGCGAAAAACCAGTCGGCGGCGCGGGTCTCTCCGGTGGTGTCGTTGGACATGTGCAGGCCGGCCACGTGCAGCTTGCCCAGCACGTCGCGGCGCACGTCGACCTGCGGCCCCTCGATGTAGAGCTGCTCGAAATTGAGGCGCCACAAGGAGCGCGGCGACACGCTCGCCACCACCCGCACAAGGCGCAGGGCTTCGCGTTGGCTGGCATCATGCAGCACCACGTCGCGCAGCTCGAAGGCAGGAAACAGACTATCCGAACGGGCGGTGATCGACCCGATGCGCACAGGTACCCCGATGGCCTTGCTGGCTTGTGCCTCCAGGGCACCACGGTAATCGCCGATTCGCGGCACAATCCACGCGTGTAGGACAACCACTGACAGTGCAAGCAGAAGCCATGCAGCGATCAGTAAACCCAGCAGCCAGCGCGCCGTCGCAGCGGTGATCTTGAGCAGACGTGAAGGGGGAGACGCCGTGTCGTTCATTGAGGATCGCGCTGTGTCGGGAATTATGACCGCCAGCCATCAGAGGGGTTCCACGGAAACCAATATCAGTGTGAACCAGTTGCCAACCACGCCCACGCCACCTATCGCGATCGAGCTCGCGTTTTCTTCCTATTCGCGCTTCGTGCAGCGCCTGCGCCGCAGGTATGCGGCCGAACTTGCATTGCTTCCTCCCGGCGCGCCGCTGCGCGAGTCGATATCCAAGGCCTACGAGGCTTTGCGCGGGCGCGGCGACAGCGTCGGCGATGCGCTGCGCATTGTGCGGCAGCTCGTGATGGAACGGCTTGTAACGCTCGATTGCGATGCCCAGGCACCGCTCGCCGTGGTAACCACCGCCGTGACCGAGCTCGCGGAGTTCGCGCTCGACATCGCGTGCCGCGACGCCTGCCAGGAGCTCGACGCGCTGCATGGCGCGCCGCTCGGTCCCGAAGGCCAGCGCGCGCAGCTCTGGGTGGTGGGCATGGGCAAGCTCGGCGCGCGCGAGCTCAACGTGTCGAGCGACATCGACCTGATCTACCTGTACGACCTGGACGGCGAAACCCGCGGCGATGCCGACGGCCGCGGCCGGTTGTCGAACCAGGAGTATTTTTCGCGCGCGGTGAAGCGCATCTACGCGCTGGTGGGCGACACCACCGAGCACGGCTTCGTGTTTCGCGTCGACCTGGCGCTGCGGCCCAATGGCAATTCGGGGCCGAGCGTGGTCTCGCTCGACGCGCTGGAAGAATATTTCCAGGTGCAGGGCCGCGAGTGGGAGCGCTTTGCCTGGATGAAGAGTCGGGTGGTGGCGCCGCGCGACATCGTGTCCGAAGGCCATGCGCAAGGCCTGCGCGCCACGGTGCTGCCCTTCGTGTTCCGCCGCTATCTGGACTACAGCGTGTTCGATTCGCTGCGTACGCTGCACCGGCAGATTCGCGAGCAGTCGGCACGCCGCAGCGCGGGCCGACCCGAGCGCGCGAACGACGTCAAGCTGTCGCGCGGGGGCATCCGCGAGATCGAATTCACCGTGCAACTGCTGCAGGTGGTGCGTGGCGGTCAGTTCCCCGAGCTGCGCACCCGGCCCACGCTCGACGCGCTGCAGCGCCTGGCGCGCGCCGGCCTGATGCCGCAGGAAACCGCCGATGCGCTGGCCTCGGCCTACGAGTTTTTGCGCCGCGTGGAGCACCGCATCCAGTACCTGGACGACCAGCAGACCCACATGCTGCCGGTGGGCGATGACGACCTGCGCTGGATTGCCCAGACCATGGGCTACGCCAACTGCTGCCCCTTTCTCGAGCAGCTCGATACGCACCGCGAACTGGTGGCGCAGGAGTTCGACAAGCTGCTCGGCGGCGAGAAGCCCTGCAACGGCAAGTGCAGCGGCAAGAAGGCCGCCGCGCCCGCCGACCTGGCCGATCTGCTCGACGACCTGCCGCCGGCGTTTGCGGATCGCATTCGCAACTGGTGCGAACAGCCCCGCGTGCTTGCCCTGCGCGAAGAGACCCGGGCCCGGCTGCGCCAGCTGGTGCAGCGCACCGGACAGTGGCTGAAAGAGCCCGACGGCGACGGCCCGGGGCAGACGCCGCGCCATGCGGACGCCGCATTGCGCTGGGCCGACTGGATCGAGCCGCTGCTTCGGCGCGAGAGCTACCTGGCGCTGCTGGTCGAGCGCCCCGCGGTGCAGGAGCGGCTGCTGCGGCTGCTGGGCGCCGCGAAGTGGCCGGCGCGCTACCTGATGCAGCACCCGGGCGTGATCGACGAACTCGCGAGCGACGAAATGCTCTCGGGCCGCTTCGTGGCGGCCGAGTTCGAACGCGAACTGGAAGCACGCCACGCCTCGCTCAGCCGCACCGGCGAAGCGGACGAAGAGCGTCTGCTGAACCTGCTGCGCCATGCCCACCACGCCGAGGTGTTCCGCACGCTGGCGCGCGACGTGGACGGCCGCATTACCGTGGAGCAGGTGGCCGACGACCTGAGCGCGCTGGCCGACACCACGCTGCGCGTGACCGCCCGCTGGTGCTGGCCGCATGTGCGCAACCGCCACCGCGAAGCGCCGCAGTTCGCCATCATCGGCTACGGCAAGCTGGGCGGCAAAGAGTTGGGCTACGGGAGCGACCTGGACATCGTTTTCGTCTACGACGATGACGACGAGCGCGCCGGCGAGGTGTATGCGGCCTATGTGCGCAAGCTGATCAACTGGCTCACGGTGAAGACGCGCGAGGGCGACCTGTTCGAGATCGACACCGCGCTTCGGCCGAACGGCAATTCGGGCCTGCTGACGACCAGCTTCGAAGCCTACGAAAAGTACCAGCTTGGCCGCGGCAGCAACACGGCATGGACCTGGGAGCACCAAGCCATGACCCGCGCGCGTTTTGTGCTGGGCAGCGCCGAACTGGGCGCGCGCTTCGACGACGTGCGCCAGGCCGTGATCGTGTCGCCGCGCAACCGCGAGGCGCTGAAGGCCGAGATCATTGCCATGCGCGACAAGGTGCGCGGCGCACGGCCGGTGAAGGCCGACCGCTTCGACGTGAAGCACAGTCCGGGCGGCATGGTGGACGCCGAGTTTGCGGTGCAGTTTCTGGTGCTCTCGGCCTCGGG
This sequence comes from Variovorax sp. CCNWLW186, assembly GCF_037203865.1. Classification (NCBI taxonomy): domain Bacteria; kingdom Pseudomonadati; phylum Pseudomonadota; class Betaproteobacteria; order Burkholderiales; family Comamonadaceae; genus Variovorax; species Variovorax sp. CCNWLW186. Next base: position 58,018 of record NZ_JBBCBO010000003.1, read on the forward strand.
CGAGCACCCGGAGCTGATTCCCAATGTCGGCAACATCGCGCTGCTGGTGCGCGCCGAAGAGGCCGGCCTGCTGCCCGCCGGTGTCGGCCGCAAGGCCGCGGCGGCGTACCGCGAACTGCGCCGTGTGCAGCATCGCGCACGCCTCAATGAAGAACCGACCCAGGTCACCCCGCCTGCATTGGCCGCCGAGCGCGATGCCATGCTGGCCTTGTGGAAGGCTGTATTTGGCTGAGCGAGCTGTTTCCTCCGCCACCACCGCGCTGGCTGGGTGCGCGGTGGCCGTCGCCGTTCTTCTTGCGGGCTGCGCGAGCGGCACCCGCAGCGGCGGCGGCGCGCTGAGCGGCCGCGACGGCCCGGGCACCAACATTCCGTCGGACCTCGACCGCGTGCCCGATGCCGAGCCCCGCATCGAAGCCATCCGCAGCAGCGGCGGCACCAGCAAGCCCTACACGGTGCTGGGCCGGGCGTACCAGCCGATCACCGACGACCGGCCGTTCCGCGAATCGGGCATCGCCTCGTGGTACGGCCGCAAGTTCCACAGCGCGTCGACCGCCAGCGGCGAGCCCTACGACATGTACGCCATGACGGCCGCGCACAAGACCCTGCCGCTGCCGAGCTACGTGCGGGTGCGCAACCCGGCCAACGGGCGCGAGGTGATCGTGCGGGTGAACGACCGCGGCCCCTTCGTCGACGGCCGGATCATCGACCTGAGCTACACGGCGGCGCTCAAGCTCGACCTGCTGCGCGGCGTGGCGCCGGTGGAGATCGAGCGCATCACGAACGAAGACATCCGCACGGGCGCCTGGCGGCGGGACTCGGGAATCGCGTATGCCGCGGCGCCTGCGGCATCACCGCCGCCCCGGCGTGCGGCGGCTGCATCGGTGGCCGTGCCTTCGGCCTGGGTGGCGCCGGTGGCGATGAATGCGCCGGAGGCCTCGACGATGCCGGTCGTGCCGCAAACGCCAATGGCGCCGATGACGCCGACAGAAGCCGTGGCGCAAGCCGCGCCGCCAATGCTCGAGGCCGATGCCGCGCCGCCGCCGCGCCAGCCGATGGTAGTCACTGACCTTGCGCCAATGGCCCCCCTGTCCGCACCGACGGCACCGGCCGCGCCGGCAGCCGCACCATCATCCGCCGCGTTCGCGGGCTTCTGGGTGCAGCTCGGCGCCTTCCGCGAGCGCGATGGTGCAGAAAGCCTGCGCAGCCAGGCGGCGCGCGGCCTGCCTTCACTGGCGCCGCAACTGCGCGTTTTCAGCGAGGCCGGCACGCATCGGCTGCAGGCCGGACCCTTTGCCTCGCGCAATGAAGCCGGCGAGGCTGTCACGCAGCTGCGCGACAGCCTGCGCATTGCGCCGATGGTCGTCGAGCGCCGCTGAAAAAGAGACGCTCAGTCCAGCGCCTTGGCAGCGACAGGCACGCGCATGCCGACGTTGATGCGGTTCCAGGTGTTGATCTGCGCGACAGCCACGGTGAGCTCGGCAATCTCGACATCGCTGAACTGCGCCTTCAAGGCTGCGAACTCGGCTTCGCGCTCGTCGTGATGATCGGCCAGCCGCGTGAGCGATTCGGCCCACGCCAACGCCGCGCGTTCACGCTCGTTGAAAAAGCTCACTTCGCGCCAGGTCGCCAGGCTGTTGATGCGCTGCCATCCTTCGCCCTGCTTGCGCAGGTCGCGCACGTGCATGTCGAGGCAGTAGGCGCAGCCATTGATCTGCGAGACGCGCGCGAACACCAGATCGAGCACCGTCTTGCCGACGGTGCTCGAGTCGATGCTGGCGCTGACGGCCAGGATGGCTTCGAAGGTCTTGGGGATGGTCTTGAACCAGTTCAGGCGCGGGGTCGTGTTCATGAGAATGCTCCAGTGGCTTGGGTTTGAAAGATCTGCTTCCTACCCACTGAAGACGGGCCATCACCCGGCCCTGTGACACGCCGCGCGGACTATTTCGAAGAAAAAAGCTGCGCGATACGCGCCAGCTTGTCGGGATTGCGCTGGGCGCGGATGCGCACGATGCGCTCGCCCTCGATCTCGAAGGTCTGCGCCGATTCGAGCTGGCCGTCGAGAAAGCGCAGCAGCCCCGGCTCGCCGTTGATGTCCACCAGTTCCATGCGCACCGCGGGCCCCATGCGGCGCCAGAGCGCAAAGTAAAGCTGTGCCAGCCGCTGGCTTCCGCGCAGACCCTTGCTGAAGGTCTGCACCTTGCCGCCGCCGTCGCCGATGAGCTCGACGTCTTCGGCCATCAACGCCTTCAGGTCCTGCAGGCTGCCGCGTGCCGCCGCATCGGCAAAGGCCTGAAGCAGGCGCTGGTGGGTTTCGCGCGAGACCTGGAAGCGTGGTCGCGCCTCCTGCACCTGCGCCTTGGCGCGGTGCACCAGCTGGCGGCAGGCGGCCTCGCTCTTGCCGAGGGTGCGGGCAACTTCTTCGTAGTCGGCGTCGAACACTTCGCGCAGCAGGAAGGCGGCGCGCGCCTCGGGCGCCAGGCGCTCCAGCACGGCAAGGAAAGCCACCGACACGTTGTCGGCGCGCTCGAGCAGCTGCTCCGGCGTGGCGGGGGCATCGGTGAGCGTGGGCTCGGGCATCCAGGCGCCGATGTAATGCTCGCGCTGGACCTTGGCGGCGCGCAGCCGGTCGATGGAAAGCCGTGTGACGACTGTGACCAGCCAGGCTTCGGCGCTGTCGAAACCGGTCTTGTCGGCCTCGTGCCAGCGCAGCCAGGCGTCTTGCACCACCTCTTCGGCCTCGGCGACGGTGCCGAGCATGCGGTAGGCAATGCCCTGAAGGCGGCGGCGGTGGCTGTCGAAGGTAAGGGTGGCGTCGTCCATGGTCACAAGACGGGCGAGCGGCCTGGTTTGTGACAGGCCATTTCGCGGGACGCGCCCCTTTATTCCTTCAAGCGCCCTGGTACTCGGCCTTCGGCCCGAGGTTGGCGGAGACTTCCTTGCGGTAGCGGTTGAGCTCCTGCACGGTCTTGAAGCTGCGGTTCATGAGCAGGCTCAGGTTGTGCAGGATGCGCTCGCCGACCTTGCCCTCCCAGACGGCATCGAACTTGATCTGCTTGTCCAGCCAGTGCTCGAGCCAATCCGGGTCGGGCATGCGGCTCTGGATGGTGTCGTTGGGGAACAGCGCCTTGTTGACGTGCAGGTTGGTGGGGTGCAGCGCCTGCGCGGTGCGGCGCGCGCTGGCCATCAGCACGCCAACCTTGGTGAAGGCGGCGCGGGCTTCGTCGCCGAACTTTTCCAGAGCGCGCTTCATGTAGCGCAGGTAGGCGCCGCCGTGGCGGGCTTCGTCCTGGCTCAGCGTGGTGTAGATGTGCTTGATGACCGGCTCGGTGTGCCACTGGGCCGCGCGGCGGTACCAGTGGTTGAGGCGGATCTCGCCGCAGAAGTGCAGCATGAGGGTCTCGAGCGGAGGCGCTGGGTCGAAGTCGAAGCGCACTTCGTGCAGCTCCTGCTCGGTGGGCGCATGCTGGGGGCTGAAGCGCTTGAGGTACTCCATGAGCACCAGCGAGTGCTTCTGCTCCTCGAAGAACCAGATCGACATGAAAGCGGAAAAATCGCTATCGTGGCGGTTGTCGCGCAAGAACATTTCGGTGGCCGGCAGCGCCGCCCACTCGGTAATGGCGTTCATCTTGATGGTTTGCGCCTGTTCTTCGGACAGCAGCGAAGCATCGAACGACTGCCAGGGAATGTCCTTGTCCATGTCCCAGCGGACAGATTCGAGTTGTCTGAAGAGTTCCGGATAAAGCATCAAAATCTTTCTAAGGCCGCCGATTTTAGTCGGCCTGCTTGGCGCGCTCGTGACAGACGCGCGATGATGCGGCCATGCGCCCCCTGACGGCACGGATACATACCCCCATTTTTGTACCAGGAGCCCCTATGCCAACCCCCACCCGATCGCCCGTGCCGATGCGCCTTGCACAGGCCGCCGCGCTTGCGGCTTGCCTGCTTGCCGCTGGTACGGCGGGTGCCCAGGCCCCCTCTGCCGGCCCATCTGCGGCTCCGGCCACCGCACCCGCCGACGCGGCCTGCCCGGCCACTCTGCAACACACCTTTCCGCGGCTGCAGGACGAAAAACCCCAGTCTTTGTGCCAGTACTCCGGCAAAGTGGTGCTGGTGGTCAACACCGCGAGCTTCTGCGGCTTTACTCCGCAATACAAGGGGTTGGAGGCGCTGGACAGCAAATATCGCTCGCGCGGTCTGGTGGTGCTGGGCTTTCCGTCGAACGATTTCTCCCAGGAGTCGGGCTCCAACAAGGAGATTGCCGATTTTTGTGAAAGCACCTTCGGCGTGAAGTTTCCGATGTTTGCGAAATCCTCGGTGCGCGGCCCCAACGCCAACCCGCTGTTCAAGCAGCTGGCGCTGGCCTCCGGCACCACGCCGAAGTGGAATTTCTACAAATACCTGATCGGGCGCGACGGCAAGGTGGTTCAGGCCTGGTCGAGCATGACCGCGCCCGACGAGGCCGCTTTCGTGAAGGTGGTGGAGAGCCAGCTCGCCGCCAATTGACCGAGAGCCCCGAGCTGCTCCTTCTCGCATCGGAGTCTTGTAGTACGCGTGAACTGATCGTCACAAACGTTTACCACTGAACCGGGAACCGCGCTGGCACACTGTCCTCATAAAAGACGTGGACAGCAAATGTCCTCCGGTTTTCATGTTGCGAGGTCTTCCAGGCGTTTCTCGTCTGGTCGAAATCCCGAGGTGATTCTTCTCCTCCTCCCTCCCTCCCTCCTTCGCGTCGGGGCGCCTCGCAGCATTTTTGTATTCCCCACGAAAGGGGGCGCCGCACACGGTGCCCCGGAATTGAAAAAGGCGCCCGGGGCGCCTTTTTCATTTCATGGTTGCGTGTCGATGAAGCTGGGCCGCAGCATCAGCTTGTCGTACAACTTTCCGAGGTTCGGGTGCTCGCCGCGCCAGTCGATCTCGGGAAAGCGAAACCCCACCCAGCCCAGCGCGCAGCCGACCGCGATGTCCGACAGGCTCAGGTGAATGCCGCTGCAAAAAGGCTTGTCGCCCAGGCCCTTGGCCATGGCGGCAATGCCGCCCTCGACCTTGGCGCGCTGGCGCTCGATCCAGGTGGCGCTGCGCTCGCCGTCGCCGCGGCCGCTCCAGGTGGCTTCCAGGCGCCAGAGCACGCCGGCGTCCATGACGCCATCGGCCAGCGCTTCCCAGGTCTTGACCTCGGCACGCTCGCGGCCCTGCTGCGGAATGAGCTTGCCCACGGGGGACAGCGTGTCCAGGTATTCGACGATCACGCGCGAGTCGAACATCGCCTCGCCGCCTTCCATGATGAGGCAAGGCACCTTCCCGAGCGGGTTCGAGTGGGCGATGGTGGTGTCGGCGGACCAGACATCTTCGATCACGAACTGGTAGTCGAGCCGTTTCTCGGCCAGCACCACGCGCACCTTGCGCACATAAGGGCTGGCGGCCGATCCGATCAGTTTCATGAAGGCTCTCTCCCTTTGCTTTGATAACGATTGTTCGTGGCTATTTTAGGGGAACGCTGAAAAAGGCAGCTTCGAACTGTCGCAAACGGGCCTCGGCGCGGGCCGCCTAAAATTCGGGCATGAGCTTCTCCACCGTTTCCGCCCTCTCCCCACTGGACGGCCGCTATGCGGCCAAACTCGCGGCATTGCGCCCGCTGATGAGCGAACAGGGCTACATGCACCGGCGCGTGCAGGTCGAGGTGGCGTGGTTCATTGCGCTGTCCGACTGCGGCTTCGCTGAATTCAAGCCACTCACGGGCGGCGCCCGCAAGTACCTGCTGGGCCTGGTCGCCCATTTCTCGGAGGCCGACGCACTGGCCATCAAGGAAATCGAAAAGACCACCAACCACGACGTGAAGGCGGTCGAGTACTGGATCAAGTCCAAGTTCGAAGCCCGGCCGGAGCTTCTGGCCGCCGCCGAGTTCGTGCACTTTGCCTGCACCAGCGAAGACATCAACAACACCAGCCATGCGCTGCAGATCCAGGCCGCCCGCGAAAAAGTGGTGCTGCCGGCCATCGACGGGCTGATTGCCAAGCTGCGCGAAATGGCGCACCAGTTTGCCGGCGTGTCGATGCTGTCGCGCACGCACGGCCAGACCGCGAGCCCCACCACCGTGGGCAAGGAAATCGCGAACGTGGCGGTGCGCCTGTCGAAGGCCCGCGCCCAGATTGCCGCGGTGCAGCTGCTCGGCAAGATGAACGGTGCCGTGGGCAACTACAACGCCCACCTTGCGGCCTGGCCAGACTTCGACTGGGAGGCGTTCAGCCGCAAGGTGATCGAAACGCCAGCGCCGCTGGGCCTGGGTCTGAGCTTCCAGCCGTACAGCATCCAGATCGAGCCGCACGACTACATGGCCGAACTGTTCGACGCCGTGGCGCGCGCCAACACCATCCTGATCGACTTCTCGCGCGACATCTGGGGCTATGTGAGCCTGGGCTACTTCAAGCAGCGGCTCAAGAAGGGAGAAATCGGCTCTTCGACGATGCCGCACAAGGTCAACCCGATCGACTTTGAAAACGCCGAGGGCAACCTGGGCCTGGCCAATGCGGTGCTGCGCCACCTGAGCGAGAAGCTGCCGATCAGCCGCTGGCAGCGCGACCTGACCGACAGCACGGTGCTGCGCAACATCGGCGTGGCCTTCGGCTACGCCACGCTGGCGTATGCGAGCCTGGCCACCGGGCTCGGCAAGCTGGAGCTCAACGAAGAAGCGCTGGCCGAAGACCTCGACGCCTCCTGGGAAGTGCTGGCCGAGCCCATCCAGACGGTGATGCGCCGCTACGGCGTGCAGGGCGCCTACGAGCAGCTGAAGGAAGTGACGCGCGGCAAGACGGTCACCGCCGAGGCGCTGCACGGCCTGATCCGCTCGCTCGAGATTCCGGAATCCGAAAAAGAGCGGCTCCTGGCCATGACGCCTGCGAGCTACGTGGGCAAGGCCGCGGAGCTCGCCAGTAGAATTTGAGGCTCTCCGCACCGATGCACCAGCCGCCCGAGGGCGGCTGTTCGCTTGGCGCTTTCGCCTTTTGCCGAAATTTCCAGCCAACGCGCCGTGACCGGCGCGCCAGCCAACAACCGTGACGGGACGCCTCGAAGTCCCCGTTGTTCATGCGCGCCCCCCTGAGACGCCTCTGGCTCAAGATTCACCGCTGGATCGGCCTTTCGCTCGGACCGGTACTCGCCCTCACGGCGCTGCTCGGCGCCGTGCTGGTGGTGGCCTTGCCGATCGATCGCTACGCGCATCCCGCCTTTTTCGTCGCGCGAAGCGCGGCCGATGCGGGAACAGCAACGGCCCGGGCCGCACTGCCGCTCGAGCCGCTGCGCCAGCGCATCCTGGCCGAGTTCGGCCCCACCACCAACTTCACGCTGCGGCCGCCGCGCAAGCCCGGCGAAACGCTCTGGGTGTACGTGCGCGGGCCGTGGGAAGGCACGCTTTACCTTGACCCGGCAACCGGGGCTGAGCAAGGCCGGCGCGGGTCTCACGAAGGCGCCTACAACCTGCTGTTCGAACTTCACAGCAGCCTGCTGCTGGAAGACACGGGCAAGGGCATCCTGGCCTTCGTGGCACTGGCCTACCTCTTCCTGCTGGTCACGGGCGTGGTGCTCTGGTGGCCCACGCGCTGGCCGCCTTCGCTGCGCATCGTGCTGAACCGCGGGCTGTTGCGCGGCTTGTTCGATTTGCATCGCACCGGCGGCGCGGTGCTCGGGCTGCTGATCGCGGTATCGGTCTTCACGGGCGCCTACATGGCCTGGCGTCCGCTCGGCAACTTCATTTCAGCCGCGGTCGGGCAGCAGCAGGTCAAGCCGCCCGTGGTGCCCAAGGGCCCCGCGTCAGGCCCCCGGCTTTCGCTCGACGAGCTCATCGCACGCGCCCAGCAGGTGTTTCCGGGCCAGCCGATCGGCTACGTGCAGGTGCCGGCCAAACCCGACCGGCCGCTGCGCGTGCGCTTCCGGCTGCCCGACGACCCGCATCCGAACGGCATCGGCTCGGCCTGGCTGCATCCGCTGACGGGCGAGGTGCTGGCGGTGCGCCGCTGGCAGGACCTGGACGTGGGCAACGGCGCGGTGGTGGTGATTTATCCGCTGCACACCGGCGAGTTGGGCGGGCTGGTGCACCAGGCCGCCACCGTGCTGCTCGGCTTTGCCCTTTGCGGCCTGGGCGTGAGCGGCGTCTGGCTCTGGTGGCGGCGCCGCGCCGTCGCCGCGGCGGCGGCCCGCGACCGGGCACTTTCCGGCAGCACCCGCACCACATCCTGAGCGCGATAGCCGCAGCTTCCGTTTTTATCGATATCCGAGGAGAAACCTTGTTCAAGCGAAAAAAATGCGCCGCGTTGGTGATGGCGCTGTTCCCCATCAGCTTCCAGAGCTTTGCAGCCGAGGCTGAGCCTGCCGATGCCGCATCGGGCGCGAAATCTCTGGAAGCCGTGACCGTTACCGGCGACTGGCTCGGCTCGCCCAGCGAGACCAAGGTGCTCGAGCATCCGGGCGCGCGCAGCATCATCGAGCGCAAGCAGATCCAGGAAAGCGGCTCGAGCAGCGTGCGCGACGTGCTGCGCCAGGTGCCCGGCGTGCAGGTGCAGGAGAGCAACGGCACGGGCGGCAGCGACATCTCGCTCAACGTGGGCGTGCGCGGGCTCACCTCGCGGCTGTCGCCCCGCTCGACCATCCTGCTGGACGGCGTGCCCCTGGCCTATGCGCCCTACGGCCAGCCGCAGCTGTCGCTGGCACCCCTGTCGCTCGGCAGCCTGGAAGCGGTCGACGTGGTGCGGGGAGCGGGTTCCGTGCGCTACGGTCCCCAGAACGTGGGCGGCATCATCAACTTCGTGACGCGGGCGATTCCCAAGCAGTTTGCGGGCGAAATCGGCGTGGGTGTCGAAAGCGCCAGCCATGGCGGCGGCGTCAAGACCACGCCCACGCTGTTCATGGGCGGCACCAACGAGAACGGCCTGGGGCTTGCGCTGCTGTACTCGGGCACGCACGGCGACGGTTTTCGCCAGAGCAACGACCACACCAGCATCAACGACCTGATGCTGAAGGGCGCGTATCGCATCTCGAAGACCGACGACATTGCCGTGTCGCTGCACCATTTCGAAGGCAAGGGCCGCATGCCCGGCGGCCTGACGACGGCGCAGTTCGCGGTCAATCCGTTCCAGTCGGACCGCCCTTTCGACGAATTTTCCGGGCGCCGCACCGACGGCTCGATCAAGTACACGCACAACGACGGCGTGAACAAGTTCGAGATGCTGACCTACTACACGGACTCGTACCGCAGCAGCTACCTCGAGCAGGAAGGCACCGGCGCCAACACCGGCAAGCGCCGGCTCACCACGGCTCCGCGCGACTACAAGACCTTTGCCATCGAGCCCCGCTACTCGCGCCTGATCGATTCGGGCAGCGTGGTGCAGGAAGTGAGCGTGGGCGTGCGCTACCTCAAGGAAGAAGCCTCAGAGGTGGCAACGCGCAGCAGCTACTACACGCCCACGCCCGGCTACAACGCCTACACGCGCGCCCAGCCGGCATACCAGACGAGCAAGGGCGGCACGACCGCGCATGCCTTCTACATCGACGACCGCATCGACTTCGGCAACTGGACGATCACGCCCGGCGTGCGCTACGAGTCGATACGCTCGCACAACGATGTCTTCACCGTGGCAAACAACCGCGTGACCGGCGCGATCTATCCGAAGATCGATTCGAACGAAGTGCTGCCGACGCTGTCGGTGCTCTACCGCATGAGCGAGCGCTGGTCGGTGTTTGCGAACGCCGGCGTGTCGTTCGGCCCGCAGCAGTACGCCCAGCTTGCGCAGTCCACCACCGGCTTGCATCCCGAGAAGGCGAAGACCTACGAAATCGGCACGCACTACAAGGGCGAGACCTGGAGCGGCGAGCTGACGCTGTTCAACATCAATTTCGACAAGGAACTGCAGCTGGCCCGCTCCATCACCGGCGACGTCGGGCAGTGGACCGACCTGGGCGCCACTCGGCACCGCGGCCTGGAGTCGGCGCTGCGCTACGACATGGGCAGCCTGAGCAATTCGCTCAAGGGCCTGTCGCTATCGGCCACCTACACGTACACGCAGGCCACCTCCAAGGCGGGCGCCTTTGCCGGCCGCGACCTGCCGTTCTACTCGCGCCAGGTGGCAACGCTCGGCGCGCGCTACGAGCGCGGGCCGTGGACCTTCAACGCCGACGTGTACGCGCAATCGAAGCAGCGTTCGCCGGGCTCGCCCGACGACGGTGCGCGGTACATCACGGTGGAAGATTCGACAGGCCGGCTCGGCAACATTCCAGGCTACGCCACCATGAACCTGCGCGCGGGCTACGACTTCGGCCCCTCGATGAGCAACCTGAAGCTGGCCGTGGGCGTCAAGAACCTGTTCGACCGCCGCTACTACAACCGCTCGGTCGACAACAACGGCGGCAAGTACGTGGGCCAGCCGCGCACGCTGTACCTGCAGGCCTCGGTGGCGTTCTGACGGCGCCCGTGGGGGCGCATACACTCGCGCACCCATGGCCCTCAAATCCACCATCTTCAAGGCCGCCCTCGCGGTGGCCGACATCGACCACGGCTACTACGCCGACCATGCGCTGACCCTGGCGCGCCACCCGAGCGAGACCGACGAGCGGATGATGATCCGGCTCGTCGCGCTCGCGCTCAATGCCTACAAGCTGCAGGACGTGTGCCAGGGCGACGGCACGCTGGCCTTCGGCGCGGGTCTGTCGAACGTGGACGAGCCCGATGTGTGGCTGCGCGATTTCACGGGCGAGACCAAGCTGTGGGTCGAGGTCGGCCAGCCCGAGGACAAGCCCATCATCAAGGCCTGCGGCAAGTCGGACGAAGTGATCGTCTACTGCTTCAACCATGCCGCCGAGATCTGGTGGCGCGGCATCGAGAACAAACTCACGCGGCCGCAGAACCTGTCTGTCTATCGCGTGCCGACGGAGGCCTCGCAAGCGTTGGCCGCGCTGGCGCAACGCAGCATGCAGCTGCAGGCGACCATCCAGGAAAACACGCTGGCGCTGGGCGACGGCACCCACAGCATCGACGTCGAACTGCTGCGCTGGAAGTAAGCATTCAACAGGCGCTAGGCCGCCGGCATCATTGCGCCGCAGTGCCAGCACTGCTCGAAGCCGCCTTCGATCCGCTCGCCGCAGGCGCACTGCCAGTTGCGCTGCGGCCGATGCTGCGCCGCATGCAGCACTTGCCGGGCGCGCTCGAACTGGGCTTCATCGTCGATCCAGATTTCGGGCAGGCACTGGTCGGGCGGCAGCTGGCCCATCACGGCGCCCAGGAATTCGCGCTGGACCGTCGCCTCGACGCCCTCCTCGCGCAAGGCATGCACCCACAAGGTCGCAATCGCAAGGTTGGGCGCTTGGGCGAGGCGGCGCATGCGGTGGCCTCTCTCAGGGCGTGTCGTCGGGGCCGAGGGGCTCGGCGGGATCTTCGTCCGGCCATTGCGGCGGCTCGGCTTCGCGCGCCCGCTCGGCGTATTTGTTGAAGCGCCAGGCCGTGTCTTCCATGGTGATGCGGCGCCACGTGACGCGCTTTTCGGCCGGCGACATGGCCGGCCAGTGCTGCACCTCGTCGAAGCTGCGGCCGCAGCCCTTGCATTGGTCGTCGCCCTGGCTCGTGGAGCAGATGGCAATGCACGGCGTGTCGGGCGTGCTGTGGTACCAGTCGAGCCAGGCGGCCCAGGCTTTTTCAGGGAAGCCCTGCTCGTCGACCTCGTCTTCATGGTGGAACACCATGAGCGCATAAACCTCCGCGAGCGCGCGCAATTCGGGCGCCAGCGTGATGCCGTCGGGCGAGGGACTCTTCTCGCGCCAATGGTTGATGGCGGCCTCGATGTCTGTGATGTGAATGGCGGCCATGGGAGAGAAAAAACAGCGAGCGGCGATCATAGTCCGGCAATGCCCCGCAGCCGCCGAAGGTTATGTACGCTACCAAAAATGGAGCACCGGCGCCCCTGTTCGCGCGCGTTTTGGCGCGTCATCCCCAACGCGCAGAAAACTTTTGGTTGCCAGGGCGGGGGGCTCGATGATCTAATCCCCCCACGAAGGGGAGTAGCTCCCGACTGCCGTCCACGACGGCGGAAAACGCCAGGTCGTCAATACGAAGCACAACACTTCCGGCCTGTCGGGCAACGCGTGCCTGCCGGTATGCGCTGTCGAGCAAGACCTTCGATTTGAACCTGTGCAGGTTTGATCGAAGCGTTCCTGAATTCCCGGTTCCACCACCGGTCTTCGTCATGCTTCGAACAGCCCGCACGGGATGAATCGAAACGAACGAATGCGCCAAACTGCCGCCATTCCTCTTAGGATGGATGGCCGAATGGCGCGCGAAGACAAGAGGAACCTATGGAACAGTTCATGGCCCCGGAATTCTGGGTCGCGGTCGGTCAGATCATCATGATCGACATTCTTCTCGGTGGCGACAACGCCGTCGTCATCGCCCTGGCTTGCCGCAAGCTTCCGCCTGCGCAACGCACCAAGGGCATTCTCTGGGGCACCGCCGGTGCCATCGTGCTGCGCGTGATATTGATCTTCTTCGCGCTCACGCTGCTGGCGATTCCGTTCCTCAAGCTGGTCGGCGCCGCGCTGCTGGTGTGGATCGGCGTCAAGCTGCTGGCCCCCGACCATGACGATGCGCACGGCAACATCCAGGGCAGCGACAAGCTGTGGGCCGCCGTCAAGACCGTGATCGTGGCCGACCTGGTCATGAGCGTGGACAACGTGATCGCCATTGCCGGCGCCGCTCAAGGTGCCGGCCAGGGCCACCAGATGCCGCTCGTGATCTTCGGCCTGCTCGTGAGCATTCCGATCATCGTCTGGGGCAGCCAGCTGGTCATCAAGCTGATGGACCGCTTCCCGATCATCATCACGATCGGCGGCATGCTGCTGGGCTGGATTGCGGGCACCATGGCGGTGTCCGATCCCGCGCTGTCGAACACCGCGGCCTGGACCTGGGTGCCGAAGGTGCCTCAGAGCGACACCGTCAGGTACGCCGCCGGTATTGCCGGCGCGCTGCTGGTGCTGGTCATCGGCAAGCTGGTGGCCATGCGCCGCCCGAAGCACGCCGAAGAAGCCGCGACCACGAGCTGATCGCCCGCAGCCGCCATCGGAGAAAATGCTCTTCCTCTATGGAACAGTCTCTGCCACTCTAACTACTTGAAGGAGCGCCTCATGGAAAAGATCATTCTCTATGTCGACGACGCTGGCTATGCCGCCGAGCAGTTCGCAGAACTCGCACCGGACGCCGGCAGCGTCGTGGCGCGCCATTGGGTACTGGTGGCCTGCGCTCCGCGCATGACGCACCGCATCAGCAAGTGGGTGAGCCACAGCGCGCGCGAAAACTGGCGCGCCAAGTGGTTCAGCAAGGTGCAGGCGCAGCTGCTGCCCATGCTGGAGCGCAATGGCGGGCAGGTGACGGCGGTGCTTGCCAAGGGCCCGCTGACCGAACTGACGCAGCAGCTCAAGCGCGAACATGCGGCCACGCACGTGGTCGATGCGCGCCGCCCCAAGATCGGTGTCGACCTGGAGCCGGTCACGCACGAGCAGACGCCGCCGCGCCAGTCGGGCTGGGCGTTTCCCGGTGCCGTGATGGGCATGGGCGCGCTGCTGGTGCTTGCGAACGAACTGGCCGAATAAGCCGCCGGTTCAACGCTGCGAAACGTCCCCTGACGAGCCCCGGTGCGGCAACGCCCGGGGCTCGTTGTTTTGGAGCCGCTGGGGTATCCTGCGGCGCATGCGAATCATCATCAAATGGCTGCTCAGCGCCGTCGCGCTGCTGGCTGTGGCCTATCTCTACAGCGGCGTCCAGGTCAACAGCTTCGGCTCCGCATTGATTGCCGCCGCGGTCATCGGCCTGCTCAACATGATCGTCCGGCCAGTGCTGGTGGTGCTGACGCTGCCGGTCACCATCGTCACGCTGGGGCTGTTTTTGTTCGTGATCAATGCGCTGCTGTTCTGGGCCGCATCGGGCCTGCTGGGCGGCTTTCAGGTCAGCGGCTTCGTCGCGGCGCTGATCGGCTCGCTGATCTATTCGCTGCTGGGGCTGGTCATCGAAGCCGCGCTGGGCGGGCTTCTTTCGAAGCGCTAAGCGAGAGCTCCCGCTCGCGTCACCCGACCCGGCTCAGCGCAGCGGCGGCTCTTCAGCCTGCCGTTTCACCATCGCTTCCACCGCCCGCGCACGGGTGTCGATGATCGACGCCTCGTAGTGGTCGATGGGCGCACCGGGCTTGCGCACCAGCTCCTGCGCAGCCTTGAAGCGGTCGCGTGCGGCCGGGTAGTCGAGGATGGCCACGTTCGCTTCCGCATCGGCCCGCACGGCGCGCAGGGTGTCGTTCTGCGCACCGTAAAGATTGGCCAGCGCCCGCCAAGCGGTGGCGTCGCGCGGATGCGTGGCCACCCAGTCGCGCAGCACGGGCACCATGGGCGCGGGCTGGCGGGTGGCCACGGCGGCCTCGGCCGCGAGCAGCATCTCTGGCCGCTCCCTGGATTTCACGTCGAGCAGGGTGACGGCCTTGGGAGCACCGCCGCCGGCGAGCTCGATTTCAGCGTTGAGCCATCGCGCCAGCTTGGCGGCGGATGCTTCTTCGGCGGTGCGCGCAGTCAATCGCTCGGCCAGTGCACGCGCCGATCTGAAATCGCGCAGCTCCTTGGCCGACAGCGCTGCCGCGTAGAGCGTGCCGGCCTGCTGGGCCGGGCTGCTCCTGGCGAACTCGCCGCTCGAGGCGGCGTCGACCCAAAGCCGCAGCACATCGACACCCGGCCGCGTGAGCACCCGCGCGCGCGCCGCAATCATCGCGTGGTCCATCACCAAAGGCATGGCCGGGGCCGTGTCCATGCGGAACTGGAAGCGCCCCTGCATGTCGGAGATGCGCTCCGACGTGAGCGGGTGGCTGCGCAGATAGGGGTACGAACCGTTGTCGTTGAGGCGCGCGGCGTACTGCAGCTTCTCGAACATGGTCGCCGCGCCCTGCGGTGCAAAGCCCGCCTGGGTCATCACGCCAAAACCGACACGGTCGGCCTCGCGCTCCATGTCGCGCGAGAAGCTCAGCTGATTCTGCATGAAGAGCGCCTGGCTGCCCATGATCACGGCCTGGCCCGCATCGGCGTTGCGGCTCTTGCTGGCCGCGATCATGCCGAGGATCAGCCCCGCCAGCATCAGCGGCATCTGCTTGCCCTGCCTGCTCATGATGCGCGAGATGTGGCGTTGCGTGACGTGCGAGAGCTCATGCCCGAGCACCGTTGCCAGCTCGTCGCGGCTGCCCACGGTGGCAATCAGGCCCATGTTCAGCCCTAGGTAGCCGCCCGGCAGCGCAAAGGCATTGATGTTGCGGTCGCGGCCCAGCAGAACGACCCAGGCAAAACGCTCATCGAGCTCGGGCGTGAGCTCGCCGCGCTCGCGCGCGGCGGTCATCAACCGCTGCCAGATTTCCTGCACATAGGCGCCGACCACCGGGTCGTCGATGTAGTCGGTGTCGCGATAAAGCTCGCGCGCAATCTGGTCGCCCAGCTGGCGCTCGGCGCTGGCCGTCATTTCGCCGCCGTCGCCCAGGCCCGGCAGCACCTGCAGCTGCGCGCGGGCAGGCACCGGCAGCACAACCTGGCACGCTATTAAAACGGTAGCGCACAACGACCGCAAAGCGGGTGCGGCAGAACTTTTTTTCTTGGCAAAAGGAGTCAAGCGCGGCATTCCTCGTCCATGGCTCGGGCTCGTATGATGCACCTCCACACCGAACGTTCAACATGAGCTCCCTCACACATTTCGATGCCCAAGGCCAAGCCCACATGGTCGACGTCGCGGCCAAGCCCGCCACCCACCGCGTAGCCGTGGCCACCGGCCGCATCGAGATGCAGCCCGCGACGCTGAAGCTGATCGAGTCGGGCACGGCAAAGAAGGGTGACGTGCTCGGCATCGCCCGCATCGCCGGCATCCAGGCCGCCAAGAAAACCAGCGACCTCATTCCGCTGTGCCACCCGCTGGCGCTCACACGCGTGGCGCTGGCGTTTGCGCTGGCCGAAAAAGGCAACGCGCCGCAGGTGGTGTGCACGGCAACGGTTGAAACCGTGGGGCCGACAGGCGTCGAAATGGAAGCGCTGACCGCCGTGCAGGTGGCGCTGCTCACGATCTACGACATGTGCAAGGCGGTGGACCGCGGCATGCGGATCACCGACGTGCATGTGCTGGAAAAGCACGGCGGAAAGTCGGGGAGCTACGTCGCTGGTTAGCCTGCCAGCCAGGTAAATCTAGGGCGACCGCGCGTCGACTGGCTGGCCCCTCAGCCACCGCTCGTATTCCACCGGAAAGGCGATTCGGAAGCGCTCCGCCTGTTCCCAGGCCTCTTGGTCCCGCCCCGTCAGTTCGGCGCTTTCGATCAGCTTGACGATCACGCGCGGCTCGGGCGAGAAATGCAGGGTGCGCGCGGCCAGGGAATGCATTTCGGCGGCATTGGCAGCTGTCACCCGCGTGAGCGTCAGTTCGGCAAAACCCACCTGCCTTGCGAACAGCCAGGACTTCTTCGCCTTGGCCAGTGTGTCGTCTTCATAGGCCGGCAGCCGCTCGTCGCGCGGCAGGTAGATCTGGCTGATGCGGATGTAGTCCCAGGTGGCATAGCCGACCACAATCGCCAGCGCAGTGGCCGCCACGGCGGGCAACACCGGCGTGTCAAGCCACCTGGCTTTGAGCCGTTGCCGCGACGAAGCAACTCGCGCCGGCCACAGCATTCCCAGGCACAGCCCGAACACCAGCTGGAACGGCCCATACCAGAGCGGATATTCCAGCAGGCTGTGCAGCACGATCGCACCCAGCATGCCCCACGCCATCAGCCGCGCCGGATCGCGCTCGCGCCAGGGCTGCGCTGCCAGCACCATCCAGATGAAACCACCGCAGATCAGCACCGATGCCGGTATGCCCAGCTCCACGGCCAGGTGCAGCGGAAGGTTGTGCGCGTTGTCCAGGATCTCCGGGAACCGTGGCCCTGAATACAGCGTGCTGTAGTGCGCGAAGGCCAGCTCGCCCCAGCCCCACCCCGTCCACGGATGCTCGGAAATCAGCGTGAGCACATTGCGCCAGAGAATCACTCGCGTGTGGTCGCCTGGGGCGCCTTCTTGCAGGCGGCGCATCATGCCTTCGACTTCGCTGGCGGTGAGTTGGGGCAGCACCCACGCGATGGCGAAATAGATCGGGATCATCGCCAGCAGCACGAGCGGCGGCGGCAGGCTGAAATGCTTCCTGTCGCTTTCAGGCGCGCTACGGCGTTCGCGCCACGCGATCAACGTTGCGACGCCCACGATCGATAGCAGCTGAAGCAGGCCGGTGCGCGACGTTGAGGCCGCCGCGGCCACCAACAGCAGCAAAGCAGCCGCCGCCAGCCAACGCCTGATCTGCAGCGACGGCTGCGCGGCGTAAATCCAGAGCGCCGCCACCAGCGCCATGCTGATCAGCGTGGCGAACTGGTTGCGCTGTCGCAGGTTGCCGTATGCCTGGCCGAGCGCGGGCGTAGTGGTCCAGGGCACCAGCGGTTCGGCCAGCCCGTAGTACTGGAGCAGGCCGAGGACGGCGCTGACGAGGCCGGCCGCGAGGATGCCCGTGGCCAGAACCGCGGCGGCGGAGGGGCCGGCCCGAGCGATGCCAGCGCCCACGCAGGCTGCGGCGGCAATTGCGCCCAGCACCACGACTGCGGGCAGCCAAAGGGCAGGCGAGCCGTGGGAGGAAAGCACGACAACCGCCATTCCGGTCGCCAGCCAAGCCCAGATGCCCCGCGCCGGCGCGCTGGGAGGTATTGCAAGAAGCAGCGCTGCGAGGCAGGTCCAAGTTGCAAATAGCTGCCAAGCCTGAACCGAGGGACCGGCCACGAGCGGGCAGAGAAACGGAAACGCCACCAAGCCTGCGCGAACGGTGGCGGCGGCTTTGGATGGAAGGGCGGTCGCCTCAAGGGCTGGCGCTGCGCTGGAAGTCATTCCGCCGATTGTGCCGACGGTCAAGCCGACGAATGGCTGCGGAGCGCGGACGAGCGGTTTTGCAAAAAAACACAATTGGAGACATTCTTTGACAACTGTCTGCAACTGTTGCCGCCCCTCTGGCGGAAGGCCCGAAATCGGGTCTGAAAGGTGTCTCTTGAAGAAACAAGCAAGCTTTTTGTGTCACGCTTCTCAATCGCGACGCGGCTCATCCGGCTTCACGCTGATCGAAGTGATGATCACCGTTGCGATCATCGGGATTCTGGCCGCCATCGCAATTCCAAGCTACCGCGACTACGTGCTTCGCGGGCAGCTCGTCGAAGCCCATAACGCCCTTTCGGCGTTGCGCGCCAACATGGAGCGTCACTTCCAGGACAACCGAACCTACCAGACCGTGAATGGGTTCACCTCGCCGTGCACCGCGCCGGCTGCGGCGGGTAGTTTCACCATCTCCTGTCCGACGCTAACGGCCACGACGTTCACGGCGCAGGCTGCGGGCACCGGTTCCACCGGTGATTTCACGTTCACCGTGAACCAGCAGAACACCCGCACCACCGCGATCAGGGCGGGCTCGACTTGGACGGCCTGCCCCACCGGCTGGACGACAAAGAAGTCGGGTTGCTGATGAAGGCGCCAATCCGTCAGCCGCGCGCCGCACGCGGCTTCACGCTCATCGAATTGATGGTGACTGTGGCGCTACTGAGCATCCTGATGATGTTGGCGTTCCCGGCCATGAGTGAATGGATGCGCAACAGCCGCATCCGTACTGTCGCCGATGCGCTGCAAAACGGCCTCCGCCTTGCCCAGACCGAGTCTCTTCGACGCAGCCGCCAGACCGTCTTTTCGCTGACAGCCGACACGAACCCGGCAGACGGTCTCGCGGCGGTGGAAGATGGCGCCAACTGGTCCGTCAATTTCGTGCCGCTCCTCACAGGCGAGTCAACCGACCCCACGTTCATCGAAGGCGGCACCCTTATCGGTTTGGCCCCAGATGTCCGGATCACCGGCCCTGCGACGCTGTGCTTCAACTCCCTGGGGCGCGTTGTCGACAACCCCACCCCTGGTACCGGCGTGGCATGCAGCGCCGCAGCTGCGGCCTACAACATCACGATTCCCGACGTCGAATCCGTGCGCGCGATGCGGGTGCTGGTCGCACTGGGCGGGCAGGTCCGCCTTTGCGATCCGGCCAAGACGCTTTCCAACACCCATCCCGATGGATGCCCCGCGTGATGAAGCACCAACGCCCCTCACCCTCCTCCGTGCGTGCCTCGCAAGCTGGTGTCGCGCTGATCGAAGTCCTGGTCTCGGTCCTGCTGTTTTCGCTGGGCATCCTGGGCCTGATCGGTCTGCAGACGCGCGCGATCGGCCTGTCGCTCGATGCGGAAGACCGCAACCGCGCCGCCCTGCTCGCCAACGACATCGCGGCGACGATGTGGACCACTCGCACGGTGGCAATCGACCCCGACGTCGGAGAGCCTTCGTGGAACGACCGCGCCAGCAACCCGCAAGCCGGCGGTCTGCCTGGTGGCAGCGTCCAGATCTCGAACGTCGCAACCAACACGGTCGACATCCTCATCACATGGCGTCCGCCCCAGCGCCCAAGCGGCCAACAAGATAGCCGTCTGACTACGCGCGTTGCGCTGCCCCCACCATGAATGCCCCATCCAAACTTGACGGTCGCGCCACTCAGCGAGGCCTGACGCTGATCGAACTGCTGGTGGCCATGGTCATCGGCCTGGTCGTCGTGCTGGCAGTAACCAGCGCGGTCACGCTCGGCGAGGCACACAAGCGCAGTACCACCTCGACCAACGACATGAACCAGAGCGGCTCCTATGCCGCCTACGCGATTGACCGTCTGCTACGGAGCGCCGGATCCGGCTTCGCGCAGACCGGCATGCGCGGGGTATTCGGCTGCCGGTTGAGCGCCGCGCGCAGGATCGGCTCCGCCGCCACCACCATCCTGCCCCGCACCGCATCCGCGTTTCCGGCGCCGTTCGACACGCTGCTCGGCGGTGCCGGAGCCGCCAACGCGGGCAATTTGCGGGTTGCGCCGTTTCTCATCGCCAAGGGCGCCACCGCCGGCGCTTCGGACACCCTCGTGGTCATGGGCGGCAACGCAGCGGCGGGCGACGTGCCGCGCCGTATCCGCTCCGGCTTTCCGGACAACAACAACCTGCGGTTGGACAACACCATCGGCATGGCCAACGGCGACATCGGGCTGGTGAGCCTGGACAACGGAACGTTCGACTCCGACTGCCTGATCGAGCAAGTGGACGTGACGGACGCGACCGCGTTCGCCGCGGCGGGCAATGAAGTCCTGCCCATCGGCGGACGCTACTTCACCTCGTCCGGCACCACCACCTCGCTTGCCACGCTCGCTGCGGGAGGTACGGCGCTTTTCTCTCCGCTTGGGAATGTGGCAGCCAACAACCTGCAGTTCCAGTTGATCGGCGTGAACGCCGATCGCACGCTGGTCGCCTACGACCTTCTGCGGGCAGCCGGCACCGGCAGCGACGAGGGCACCGACGCCTCGGCCATGCAGGCGCTGGCCGACGGTGTCGTGGCGCTGTACGCGGTGTACGGCGTCGATACCGACAGCAACGGCGTCGTCGACTCATGGATCGATCCTGGCGCTGCGGACTACGCCATCGGCGCCCTCATGCTCGCGCCCGATCGCATGCGCCACATCGTGGCGGCGCGCGTAGCGCTGGTCATGCGAGGCAGCCTGTACGAGAAGGAACCCGTGACACCGGCCAGCTTAGAAGTTTTCAGCGACCTTCCCAGTGATCGCAAGCGCACGCTGACTATCGCGGCCGAGGACCGGAACTTCCGTTACCGCGTCATCGACACCACCATCCCGCTTCGCAACATGCTGTTGCTGCCCTTCCCATGAAGACACTTTTCAATATGCACGCGCCCGCCCGCGAGCGCGGCGTGGTTCTGCTGTTCTGCCTGATCATCCTGGTGGTGCTGCTCGCAGGCGGCGTGGCCGTCATGCGATCGATGGACACCACGCTGTTCGGGGCAGGCAATCTCGCCTTCAAGCGCGACTTGGTCAACCAGGGCGAACTCGCCATCGCAAAGGCCATGCGGGACTTCCAGACCAGTGGCGCGCTCGCTGCGTCGGGAGCGACCTCCACCAATTTGCCCGCAGCAAACTACAGCGCGATCCAGCTTGCCACCAATGCCAAGGGCATTCCGCAGGTGCTGCTGCAGAAAACCAATCTGACCGGGCCCGATGTGGTGGGCAATGCCTTCACACCAACAGGCACCCCCATCACGGGCAACGGCGGCGTCACCGTGCGGTACGTGATCGACCGCATGTGCAATGCCACCGGCACCTTCGCGAGCATCGGCAAAAGCGGCTGCGTGTACACGCCGTCGAAAACCGAGACGCCGGGTGGCGACCAGAGCCAACTGGCCACGCCCGGCCCGTCCGTTCCCAGCCCGCCCATCTACCGCGTGTCGGTTCGCGTCGACGGTCCGCGCGACACGCAGGTGTTTCTGCAAGCCTCCTTCACCAAGCCCGAATAGGGCACAGGCGAATCATGAAAAAAAGAATTCGTTCGTCCGTTCGCGCGGTATGCCGCGCGACCATCGCCACCGGCCTCGGCCTGGCGCTCGGCAGCGCGATGGTCGCTTCCGCGATTCCGCTTGCCAACCAGCCTGTGTTCTCCACATCGGAGGTTCCTGGCAACCTGGCACTGGCGCTTTCGGTGGAATGGCCCACGGCATCGCGCACGGCCCACGTCGGCAATTACTCCAGCGGCACCAACTACCTGGGCTACTTCGATCCGGCCAAGTGCTACCTGTACCAGGTCGACGAAACGGCCAATGGCGTAAGCACCACAGACAAAGGTGATTCCAGCTACTTCTACCCCGCCGGCGCCGCAACC
Source organism: Variovorax sp. CCNWLW186 (assembly GCF_037203865.1). Classification (NCBI taxonomy): domain Bacteria; kingdom Pseudomonadati; phylum Pseudomonadota; class Betaproteobacteria; order Burkholderiales; family Comamonadaceae; genus Variovorax; species Variovorax sp. CCNWLW186. The sequence goes on from NZ_JBBCBO010000003.1 coordinate 79,854, forward strand.
AACCGCACCTGCACGGGCGCCAACGACGACAAGTGGAGCGGCAACTTCCTGAACTGGGCGTCCACCGCCACCATCGATCCGTTCCGCTGGGCCATGACCGGCGGCCGGCGTGTGGTCGACACGGCCACCACCACGATTCTCGAGAAAGCCTGGCACGGCAACCGCAGCCTCTTTCCGGATCGTAACCTCACGGCATCCGCGATTGCCGGTGCGACGCCCTTCAACAATGCCACCGCATTGGGCGTGAGCATTACCAATCGCGGCTTCAAGATGCGCATGACCGCCACAGGCGGCGGCAGCAGCCGCACGATGTCGGCCGAGTACTTCAACAACATCACTCTCAAGAACCCGGTGGCCTCTACCGTCACCAACGACACGGCCGACCACGACTGGGGGAACGGGAATCCGGTGGCCGGCATCAACGCCGACAACTTCTCGGCGCGCTTCAGCGGAACCTACACAGCGCCCGAAACAGGCAACTACACCTTCCGCACCATCAGCGACGATGGCGTGCGAGTCTGGGTCAAGACCGGCAACGGCAAATTCGAGAACAGCGACCTCCGCATCGACAACTGGACCGATCACGGCCCGGCCACCGACGACTCGGCCACCATTGCCCTCACCGCTGGCCAGCAGTTCCGCGTGCAGATCGAGTACTACGAAAAGGGCGGCGGTGCGGTGATGCAGTTCCAGTGGCGCATTCCGTCATCGACCACCTTCAAGCCGTTTACCGAGGCGGGGCCAGCCGATGGCGACTTCACGATGCGCGTGAAGGTGTGCGACCCCTCGGCTGCGGCCGGCGGACTCGAAGCCAATTGCAAGGCCTATGGCTCCAACTACAAGCCTGAAGGCCTGATCCAGAAATACGCCGACAAAATGCGCTTCAGCGCTTTCGGCTACCTGAACGACAGCAGCGACCAGCGCGATGGCGGCGTGCTGCGCGCCCGGCAGAAATTTGTCGGGCCCACCGCGCCGACTCCCGGCCAAGCGCCCGCGGCCAACGCGAACAAGGAGTGGAGCGAGACCGACGGCACCTTCATCCGCAATCCCGATGCTGCCGACGCGACCGCGACCGCGACCGCCACCGGCGTGAGCATCGCGGACAGCGGCGTGATGAACTACCTGAACAAGTTCGGCCAGATCCTTCCGGGCGACTACAAGAACTACGACCCGGTCAGTGAGCTGTACTACGCGGTCATCCGGTACTACAAGAACCTCGACAACGTCGCGGCCTGGAGTTCGATGGGCGGTGCGGACGCGGCAACGAAGACCAGCTGGGTCGACGGCTTCCCCGTGATCACCAACTGGGGCGACCCGATCCAGTACTCGTGCCAGCGCAACTTCGTGCTGGGCATTGGCGACATCTACACCCACGTCGACAAGAACGTGGCCGGCAACACCACCTACCGTACCCGCGAGCCCACCATGCAGACCGAGGTGGCGGACGACAACACGGTCAATGCAGTCACGGCCACCAACCGCGTCGGCGCGTTGCAGGGCCTGGGCAACCTGGGCAACTCCAATGACTACAGCGGCCGGAACAATTCCGCCTACATTGCCGGCCTTGCGTTCGACTCCAACACCAAGGACATCCGTCCTGATGTGGCAGGGCGAGCCAACACCATCGGCAAGCAGACGGTCAGCACCTACTGGGTGGACGTGCTGGAGCAGCCCTTCCAGTTCAACAACCAGTTCTATCTCGCTGCCAAATTCGGCGGGCTGGACACCAAGAAGCTGCCCGCCGACTTCGACCCCTACACCTTCGCCGGCACCATTCCGCTGGACTGGTGGTCGACCAGTGGCGAGACGCTGACCGACGCGCGTGCCGCCAACCTGACACAGCCGCGGCCCGACAACTACTTTGCGGCGGGCCAGCCCGACACGCTGGTGAGGGGCCTGACGCAAGCCTTCGAGCGGATCGTGAACGCCATTCAGGCGTACACCACCTCGTTCTCGCTCTCGGCCCTGGAGGTCTCGGCCACCGGTTCGGCTTCATATGCCTCGCAGTACGACGCGCAGGACTGGACCGGAGTGGTGAGCGCAAGCAGCATCAGCTTTGCGACCGACGGTACGCCTTCGCTCACGGCGGCATGGAACAGCACCACCACGCTCGCGACGCAGTTCGGGGGCACCGGCTGGAACACCGACCGGCGCATTGCCACATGGAATGGCACGACGGGCGTGGCCTTCCGAATCGGCAATCTCACCACCGGAACCGGCAGCCAGGCCACTGCGCTCGACACACCTTACGTAACCGGCGACGACAGCGCCAACTACCTGAACTACCTGCGCGGCGACCGCAGCCAGGAGAAGACGGCAAGCGACGGAACCAAGCCCTACCGGCTTCGCAGCAAGCTGCTGGGAGACATCGTCAACTCGAAGGTGAAGCCGGTTGGCCCGCCCGCGTCGACCTACTCCGACGCGGTGAACCGCGGCTACGCTGCCTTCAAGACGGCCAAGGCTACGCGCCCGACCATGGTCTACGCCGCCGCGAACGACGGCATGCTGCATGCATTCCGCGGCGAACTCAGCGGCACCAATGCCGGCCGCGAACAGTTCGCCTACGTGCCGAGCGCCCTTTTCAACGGCCCGAGCACCCCGGCCACGCCCGCCGCAGACGGCCTGGCCCAACTGGGCAACCCGAACTACCTGCACAAGTACTACGTCGATGCAACGCCCGAGGTGGTCGACGTCGACTTCGACCGCGCTGGCGGCACCTTCGCGGCCACCGGCTCCGACTGGCGCTCGCTGCTGGTCGGCGGCCTGGGCAAGGGCGGCAAGGGCTTCTACGCCCTCGACGTGACCGACCCCGGCACCATCACCGACGAAACCATCCTCGCAAGCAAAGTGCTGTGGGAGTTCACCGATACGGACATGGGCTTCAGCTACGGCGCACCGTTGGTTCTCAAGACCAAGCGCTACGGCTGGGTGGTGGTGCTGACCTCTGGCTATCACAACGACAACACCAATCGCAACGGCTACCTCTACTTCGTGCATCCGGAAACCGGCGCGCTGTTGCAGAAGGTAAGCACCGGTGCGACGGCCAACGGCTTGACCCATGCCACCGCCTTCATCACCGACCTGACCGACGGCACGGCTGACGCAATTTACGTCGGCGATCTCAACGGACAACTGTGGCGCTTCGACGTGACCGCGCCCGCGGGCACCACCACGGCCTACCCGGCACCGGCCAAGATCGCTCTCTTCACCGATGGAGCAACCACCCCGGTGGCCCAGCCCATCACCTCGCGTCCCCTGGTGCAGATTCACCCCACCACGCGCAAGCGCTACGTGATGGTCGGTACCGGCCAGTTGCTCGATGCGAGCGACATCAACTCCGCCGCAACGCAGAGCTTCTATGCCGTGATCGACGGAACCGATACCGCCTTCAAGCCGGCCGACAGCACCATGCCGGTGACGCGCAGCGAACTCACCGCTGTCACCAATCTCGTGAGCGGCACCGTCGTTCCCGCCGATTCGCGCGGCTGGTACCTCGACCTGGGCACGGAAGGCAGCATTGGCCTGCGCATGGTGGCGAGCCCGGTCGCCTTCAACGGCATCGTGGCGTTCTCGTCGCTGCTGACCAGCGGCGATGCCTGCAGCCCGTCGGGCCAGAGCCGGATCTACGCCATCGACTACAACAGCGGCCGCACGGCCCTGGCCAGCGGCGCTGCGTTCGTGCAGTCGACCACCGCGATTACCGACCTCAAGTTTGTGGGCGTGGATGGCAAGGTGCGCCTGATCTCGGGAGATGTGCGCGGCAACCTGGACAAGATCGGGTTCAACCCTCCGCCCGGTAGCGGGCTGCGGCTGGTGAACTGGCGGGAAGTGCCTACGGCGGATTGATTGATTGGATAGGTGGGACGCGCGCCACGTATTCTTCGCACTTCTGAAAAAGCGCTGCAGGATACCTTCTGTGCAGCGCTTTTTTATGAGCTTTGGGTCGCAGGCTGACGAAGACCTCCATCTGCATGCGAGCCGTAGGAATCAACTGTGAACTGACGATCCCGCTCATTAGCGGGCGTTAGGTGGCACGTGGCCTGCACTTGCAGGTTTCGGCAGTTCGAATGTAGCTGGCGGTGGCCGCTACTACAGCACACTCGCATCCGAGGCTCTCGATAGCCTGTTGCCGAGTTGCCCGAGCACCTGGTGCAGCTTGCGTGCTCCCAGGCGAGGCTGGCGCAGGCGCACCTCTCGAACGAGCTTGAGCATAGTCTCGGCGCGCGTATAGCGCTGCCGCTGATGCCGCAACTGCTGGTGGCAGACTCGGCGGCTGACGTCCCGATGGCGGCAAGCCCTCGCCACGCTCGATCCAGGTAGGAGCCTTTGCGCGAGGACTGACCCGAAGGCATTTTTACGGTGCGCAACCCGTCGCCCTTCTTCAGGAGATCGATCACCACCTCGAATAGTTGGGCTTTCTCGCTGACGTCGCGAAGCTGGATTTCGAGGGCCTTGATCGTTGTTCGAGGTCAGCGGTATGGAGGCAAGGGAGGACTTTTGGGCGCCACTGGCATGGGTGGCCATGACGCCGCCCACAGTTCTGGCGGCTATTCTGGCGCAGCCACACCAGCACCATCGAGAGACCCTGGGTGCCGTAGCGCCCTTGCACCTGCCGGTACGTGAGTTCGCCTTTTCTACCTGATCCGACTACCGACAGCTTAAAAGTCAGCGTGTAGTCCCTGGAGCGCTGATGCCTGATTCCATTGACTTGCCTTTTCTTGAGGGAGAGGAGTCAACCTGGGGCAGTACGGGTCACGTAGGCGCAAAAAAGCCGCCCGAAGGCGGCTTCTGTTTGAGCGGCCGAGATTACGGCTTGCAAGCAGCAGGAACGTACTTGGCTTGCATTGTGCCGGCGCGGCACACATAGGTGTAAGGCTGTCCACCACTGGCAGCTGCATTCAGCGCCAGAGCGGTCGGTGCTGCAGCAGTAGCCGTAGCAGCAGTTGCGGGAGTCAGAACGATGGTGCCACCGTTATCGACCGAGGCAGCGTAGGTGATGGTGATGATGCCGGTGGCGTCGGATTGCACGCTTGCGACGTTCTTGGTCGCGCCAGGAGGCGTAGAGTTGATGGCATCGCAGTCAGTGTTGGTCGTCGTGCCGCACTGCATCGAGCGCGGGCCTTGGCTGTTGAATGCTTCGGCGATGTTGGTCTTCAGGCCGCTGGCCAGCGACAGGCCTTCGGTCACGCGTGCGCGGATCGTGTAGTCCTGGTATGCCGGCAGAGCCACAGCAGCCAAGATACCAATGATCGCCACAACGATCATCAGTTCGATAAGGGTGAAACCCTTTTGCACGTTGCGTGCGATAGAACGACGGTTCATTTGAAAAACTCCAGGTTGGTTGGTTTGAGCCCGGGAACCAAGCCCGGAGCGCAGTACCTACCGCAGCATCCGTGCCATCCCGTTTCGAGCGTTTGGCCGACGAAACCCGTCACTTCATGCGTACACAAGTTACATCGAGTGACACAAACCGTTTGTAAAGGCTCCAAAGCGTGACAAATTTGTCATGCCAGCCCTTCCGGCGGCTCAAAAAGTCAGCACCCCATTCGCCTTCAACCACCGGATATCCCGCTGCGCCAACCCCGCCACCTGATGCCCGGCCAGCAGCTGGATCTGGCTCATGATTTCTTCAGTTTCAGCCGGCTTGGTATGGGTGATGTAGATCGGGTAGTGCTTGCCCGGATCGATAAGCGCCAGCTCGTCGGCCAGCACGCGGGGCGACAGGTGCAGGCTGCGTTCGGCCAAGGCCTGCTCGCGATTGCTGAAGGCGGTTTCGATGACGAGCATGGCCACGTCGAGCGCGTTGACGCGGTCCCAGAAGGGGGCGTTGCGTTCGGTGTCGCCGGTAAAAACCCAGTTGGCGCCGCCCTCGGCGCGGCACACGGCAAAGCCGCAGGCGGGCACGGTGTGAACGGCAGGGAGAACCTCGATGCGCTTGGGGCTCGCGCTGCCAAGCTGCAGGACTTGGCCGACTGTTATGTCGTGAAAGCTCACGAACGGCGCCTGCGGGCTTGGAATGGTCTCGAAGTCAGGCCAGATGACGTTGTTGAACACATGGGCGCGCAGGGCCTCGATGGTTGATCGCAAAGCGTGTACGCGCACGGGGCGGGTCCGGCGCGCGCCGACGGCGTCGAGCATGAGGGGGAGCGCCGCTATGTGGTCGAGGTGGCAGTGAGTAAGCACTACGTCGTCGATGCCGGCCATTTCGTCGAGCGTGAGGTCGCCCACGCCGGTGCCGGCATCGACGAGCAGGTCGGTGTCGACCAGGAACGATGTGGTCCGGCAGTCCTTGGCGATGGCGCCCGAGCAACCCAGCACGCGAACCTGCATTGTGAAAGACCCCCTGCTTGTGCCTGTCGTCATTTGGTTTCGAACCGGGTTGCGCCGTCCCATTCAGGGTCGTAAGGCCGCAATGCCATGGAGGCTAATCGCTGGGCGTAGAGCTGGTAAAGGACTTTTTTGGCATCCGCTGCGAGCAGCGGGTCCAGCAAGTTTCGGCCGGCGGCCCAGTCCTGTCGGCGATAGGCGTCCAGAACGCCGGCCCAGCGGTGCAGTTGCTCGGCCTGCTGCTGCGCAGCGGCGGTTTGGGGCGCGGCGTCGGGTGCGAGAGGAGTGAACACGGTAATGGCCTGGGCCTTGCCTTTGACGAGCACGCTGTCGAGCTCCTGCCAAAGAAAGCCGGGCGCGAGTTCGCGGGTGGCGCCGCTGGCGACGATCTCCGCGCCGTAGTGCGCGCTGAGGCCCTCGAGCCGGGACGCGAGGTTGACCGCATCGCCCACGACGGTGTAGCTGCGCCGCGCCGCCGAACCCATGTCGCCGACGCTCATTACGCCGCTGTTGATGCCAATGCCCACGCTGATCTGGGGGCGCCCGTCGGCAACGTGAAGCTTGTTGATGTCGCGCACGGCTTCGGCCATTTCGAGCGCGGCGCGCACGGCAAGGGTGGCGTGGTCGGGGGTGTCGATGGGCGCACCCCAGAAGGCCATGACGCAGTCGCCCATGTATTTGTCGACGGTGCCGCGGTGCGCGCTGATCACGCCGGTGAGCCGGTTGAACAGGGTGTTGAGAAAAGCCTGCAGCTCGGCCGGCGTCATCTGTTCCGACAGGCGGGTGAACTCGCGCATGTCGCAGAACATGACTGTCATGTTCTTGCTCTCGGCGCGCATGCTGTAGCGGCCGGGTGTCACGAGCATTTCGTCGACGAGTTCGGGCGGCACGTAGGTGCCGAAAAGCCGCGCCAGCCCGCGGCGCGCGCGGGCCTCGATGAAGTAGCCCCATCCCATGTTGAAGATGAAGGCCAGCGCCGCCATGGCCAGCGCCGACGCCAGTGGAAGCACGAGGCTGTGGTTCTGGTAGAGCCAGGCGTTCACGCCGACCAGCACGGCAACTGTGACGATGCCCAGCACGACGGCCCGCGGCGCCGGCAGCAGCGTGAGGCCCAGCGCCAGCACGAGGCCCGCGGCCAGCACGTTCAGCACCTCGTAGCCGGGCGCGTAGTCGGGCACTGCGAGCAGGCGGCGGTCGAGCATGGCCGACACCACGTTGGCATGCACCTCGACACCGGGAAACGCCGCGCCCACGGGCGTGGCGCGCAGGTCTTGCAGGCCCGGCGCTGTGGCACCCACAAGCACGATGCGGCCTTTCAGCTCGCCCGGCGCGAGGCGGCCCTCGAGCACGTCGCTGGCCGGCACGTAGCGGAACGAGCCGCCACTCGCCCCGCCCGGACCGCGAAACGGCACCTGCATGCTGGCTGTTGCGTCGACCGGCACGCGCAAGCCGCCCACGATGAGCGATTGCAGCCGGGGCGCGGCGCCGCCCGATGCAAAGGCGGGCAACACGGGGGGCATGCCATTGGCGAGCCGGTAGACGGCCAGGCCCAGCGATTCGTAATACCCCGGCCGGCCGCTGTCGCCCTCATAGCGGGCAATGAGCGGCACGGTGCGAATGATGCCCTCGTCGCTCGAGGTAACCAGCGTGTTGAGAAAACCCGATGCGGGCGCGGCGGCCGCCAGCACCGGAAGGTTGGCGCCGAAGCCGTTCCACTCGGTGGCGTAACCATGGCCCGCCGGAAAGGCTTCGGGCAGCAACAGCGGCGTTGCCGGCAGCTGCCCCTTGGCGCCGGGCTTCTCAGTTCGCGTGAAGTAATAGCCCAGGGCCACGCGCTGGCCGTCCAGTGCCCTGGCAAAGATGGCGTCGTTGTCGAGCGATGGCGCCACGCGTTCGATTTCACCGGCAAGCCCCGGCATGTCGCGAAGCGGGCCGCGCGCAATCTGCCGCAGCTTGTCGAGGCCGGAGCTTCGGTCCGGCTCGACGAACATCACGTCGAAGCCCAGCACCGCCACTTGCTGGCGCCCCGTGAGTTCCCTGGTCAGCCGGGCCAGCTTGTCGCGCGCCCAGGGCCATTGCCCTTGCCGCGCCAGGCTGGGGTCGTCGACGTCCACGATCACGATGCGGGGGTCGAGCGTGCCCGGCATGGTGGCGCGCAGGCGGGTGTCGTAGATCAGGTGGTCGAGGTGGTCGAGCACGCTCAGGCGCCAGGCGCCGGTGGCATGCGCCAAGGCCAGCAAAACCGGCAGCAGGGTAATGACGATGCGTGGCCAATGCCGCCGGAGCGCATTCATGGCGTCGGCGCTACGCGGGCCCTGAGCTCAGACCCGCACGAACTGCATGCGCGTGGCGCCGCCAAGTTCCAGCACGTCGCGTTCCTGCAAGCCGACGGCGTCGGTACCGAGGGGATTGCCGTTGAGCCTGACCTCGCCCATGACGCTGGCCGCCACATAGCCTTGGCGCCGGCGCGTGACAACTGCCACGGCCACGCCGGGCTTGCCGATGGTGGTGACGACCTTCTGCAGCGGCAGGTCCTGGCCGCCGCCGGTGTCCGAGAGTTCACGCAGCACCGGAACGCCCAGTTCGACCAGCGCACCGGCCTCGGTCGGTGCGGACGAGAGCGGAATGGGGGATGAAAAATCGTCCGACACGTTGTGCACCGCGCCCGCGCCGGGCTCCAGGTTGTTGCGGGCGCGAAAGTGAATGCGGCAGCCGCCGAGTTCGATGACGTCGTTGTCCTTGAGCACCTGCTTCTGGACGACGAGCGCATTGACGTAGGTGCCGTTGGTGCTGTTGAGGTCTTCAATTTCGACTTCACCGCCGCGCATGTGCAGCACGGCATGCTCGCCGCTCACCGCCAGGTTGTCGATGACGATGTCGTTGTAGGCGCGCCGTCCCAGCGTGGTGCGGTCCTTGGCGAGCGCCACTTGTTCGATGACAACGCCATCGATCGAAATGATCATTTTCGGCATTGCCGACTCCCCGATTTACAGAAATTGGTTGGTGGCAGGCGGAACAACGGGCGGTCGCTCGGGCCTGGGGCTAGGCGGCAGCAGGCGCATCGCCGACGCGCGCTTTTGCCAGGACAACGGAAATGTTATCCCGTCCGCCATTGTCGTTTGCAATTGCAACCAAAAGTGATGCTTTCTGCTGAAGTCCGACATCGTGGTTCAAAAGCGTGAAAAGCTGCGCATCGGAAATCATCTCGCTGAGTCCGTCGGAGCACAGCATATACAGGTCGTCGGGCCTTGCGGTGTGCTCATGCATTTCGAGCACGACCTGCGCCTCTACACCCACGGCCCGGGTCACGAGGTTGCGGTGCGGCGAGTGCAGCGCCTCCTCGGCGGTGATTGCGCCCGCGTCGAGCTGCTGCTGGCGCAGCGAATGGTCGCGCGTGAGCTGCTCGAGCTTGTTGTTGCGAAGCCTGTAGCAGCGCGAATCGCCGATGTGGCCGACCAGCACGCGCTGGGGCCGGAAAGCCGCCAGCACCAGGGTCGTTCCCATGCCCTGCAGCTCCTCGTTGGCAATGCCGGCTTCCAGAATGGCCGAATTCGCCTCGTCGGTGGCGGCCTGCAAGGCACGCCGGATCACCCGCGCGGGCGCCTGGGGCCCGGCTTGCGCGAACCACCGGGCAAAGCTGGCATGCACCAGCGACACGGCCATGGCACTGGCCACTTCGCCGCCCTTGTAGCCACCCATGCCGTCGGCCAGCACGGCAAGGCCCAGCGCCGGATCGACATGGAGGTCGTCCTCATTGTGGGCGCGCGCCCGCCCCACGTCGGTCAGCGCGGCGAACTCCCAGGACAGCGGGGGCCGATTGGAAAAGAGGGACGCGCCGACGCTCACCATTGTGTACAAGCGTGGGCGCGCGGCATTCAGTGCCCGGCCGCAGCGCGTGCGCGCTGCTGCAGCAAGCGGCCGGCGGCCACGACAAAGAACGCACCGGCAGCCGCGGCCGCATAGTGCAGCCAGGGGTTGGCCGCGAGCACGCCATGCAGCGAGACGTCGCTTGCAATCGTCTCCCCGCCGACCCAGCCGATCAGGGCGGCACCCAGCATGACGATGATCGGAAAACGTTCCATGAGCTTGATCATGAGCGTACTGCCAAAAATCACCAGCGGAATGCTGATTGCGAGGCCGAGCACCAGCAGCACCATGCTGCCTTGGGCGGCCGCCGCCACGGCAATGACGTTGTCCAGGCTCATGACCAGGTCGGCCAGCAGGATGGTGCGCACGGCAGCGAGCATGCTGCCGTATTCCTTGGCCTCGCCGTCATCCTCTTCTTCTTCGCCCAGGAGCTGCAGGCCGATCCACAGCAGCAGCAGGCCGCCGACGATCTGCAGGTACGGCAGCGCCAGCAGCCTGGCCGCGACGATGGTCAGCACGATGCGCAGCACCACGGCCGCGCCCGAGCCGAACAGCACGGCTTTTTGCTGCTGCGCGGGCGGCAGGGAACGGGCAGCCATGGCAATCACCACGGCGTTGTCACCCGAAAGAATGATGTTGATCCAGACAATCTTGACCAGGCCGATCCAGAAATCGGTGCTTTGAAGGAGTTCCATGTCTCTTTTCCACTGTGTTGTAGTGAAAAAAGCGCCCGCAGGGTTTGCGGGCGCTTTTTTCTTTTTGCGTGGTGCGCAGAGAGAAGGTCTGCTGCGGTTTAGAGCTGTGCCTTGAGCAGCTTTGCCAGCTCCGAGAAGTTGCGCGTGACGGTGAAGCCGCACTCTTCCATGATGGCGAGCTTGGCATCGGCCGTGTCGGCGCCGCCCGAGATCAGCGCGCCGGCGTGGCCCATGCGCTTGCCGGGAGGAGCGGTAACACCGGCGATGAAGCCGACCACCGGCTTCTTCATGTGTTCCTTGCACCAGCGAGCCGCATCAGCCTCGTCGGGGCCGCCGATTTCGCCGATCATGATGACCGCGTCGGTGTCCGGATCGTCGTTGAAAGCCTTCATCACGTCGATGTGCTTCAGGCCGTTGATCGGGTCGCCGCCGATGCCCACTGCCGACGATTGGCCGAGGCCGATCTCGGTGAGCTGCGCCACGGCTTCATACGTGAGCGTGCCCGAGCGCGAGACCACGCCGATGCGGCCCTTGCGGTGAATGTGGCCGGGCATGATGCCGATCTTGATTTCGTCGGGCGTGATCAGGCCGGGGCAGTTCGGGCCCAGCAGCAAGGTCTTCTTGCCGCCGGCCGCTTCCTTGGCCTTCATCTTGTTGCGCACTTCGAGCATGTCGCGAACCGGAATGCCTTCGGTGATGCAGATCGCCAGGTCCAGGTCGGCCTCGACGGCTTCCCAGATGGCGGCGGCCGCGCCTGCCGGCGGCACGTAGATCACCGACACGGTGGCGCCGGTTTGCGAAGCAGCTTCCTTCACCGAACCGAAGATCGGGATGTTGAAGATCGACTCGCCGGCCTTCTTGGGGTTCACGCCCGCCACGAAGGCGTTCTTGCCGTTCGCGTATTCCTGGCACTTTTCAGTGTGGAACTGACCGGTCTTGCCGGTAATGCCTTGCGTGATGACTTTGGTGTCTTTGTTGATGTAGATCGACATGACTTGTTCCTTAGGCCTTCTTGACTGCTGCCACGACCTTCTGGGCCGCTTCCGCCATGGTGTCGGCGCTGATGATCGGCAGGCCCGATTCGGCCAGCAGCTTCTTGCCTTCGACTTCGTTGGTGCCCTTCATGCGCACGACCAGCGGCACTTGCAGGTTCACGGCCTTGCAGGCTGCGATCACGCCGGTGGCGATGGTGTCGCACTTCATGATGCCGCCGAAGATGTTGACGAGGATGGCCTCGACATTCTTGTTCTTCAGCATGATCTTGAAGGCTTCGGTGACCTTCTCGGGGGTGGCGCCGCCGCCCACGTCCAGGAAGTTGGCCGGCTCGCCGCCGAACAGCTTGATGGTGTCCATGGTGGCCATGGCCAGGCCGGCACCGTTCACCAGGCAGCCGATGTTGCCGTCCAGCGAGATGTAGGCCAGGTCGAACTTGGAGGCTTCGACTTCGGCTGCGTCTTCTTCGTCGAGGTCGCGCAGGGCCACGATTTCAGGGTGGCGGAACAGCGCGTTGCTGTCGAAGTTGAACTTGGCATCCAGCGCCATGACGTTGCCCTTGCTGTCACGGTTGAGCGGGTTGATCTCGACCAGCGAGGCGTCCGTCTCCATGTAGCAGGTGTAGAGCTTCTTCAGGATGTCGACCGTTTGCGCGGTTGAGTCGGCCGGCATGCCGATGCCGTCGGCAATTTCCTTGGCTTGCGCGTCGGTCAGGCCTTCCTTGGGGTCGGCGTAGACCGTGATGATCTTCTCGGGCGTGGAGTGGGCCACTTCCTCGATGTCCATGCCGCCTTCGCTCGATGCGATGAACGCAATCTTTTGCGTGGCGCGGTCGGTCACGGCCGAGACGTAGTATTCCTTGTTGATGTCGGCGCCATCTTCGATGTAGAGGCGGCGCACCTTCTGGCCTTCGGGGCCGGTCTGGTGGGTCTTGAGCTGCATGCCGAGGATTTCGCCGGCGAGCTTCTTGACGTCCTCGATGGACTTGGCGACCTTGACGCCGCCGCCCTTGCCGCGGCCACCCGCGTGAATCTGGGCCTTGACGACCCAGACCGGGCCTCCAAGTTTCTGGGCGGCCTCGACCGCCTCCTGAACCGTATAGGCCGGAATGCCGCGCGGCACCGGCACGCCGAACTTGGCAAGAATTTCCTTGCCTTGGTACTCGTGAATCTTCATGAGGGTTGTCTCTCGGAAGGAGGAAGTTGAGAACGGGAGATCTGGGGTCTGAGGCGTCTTTGGCTCTGTTGTTCGCGGGCGACGGCAACCTGACGGTTGGGGGCGGCGAACAACCGCGGACTGTATCATGGTGCGGCGCACCAATACTCGACGTGACCTTGCGGTCAATACGTACTTTCTTCTAGCGACCCCACGGATACTCCGATATGGCCAAGGTTTTCATCGACGGCGAAGCCGGTACCACCGGCTTGCAAATTCGCGAGCGGCTCCAGACGATGCCGCAGATCGAGCTCGTGAGCATTGCGCCCGAGCTGCGAAAAGACGTGAACGCCAAGCGCGAGCTGATGGCCGGCGTCGACCTGGTGGTGCTGTGCCTGCACGACGACGCGGCCCGCGAGTCGGTCGCGCTGATCGACCAGCTGCCAGGCAAGAAGCCCAAGATCATCGACGCCTCCACCGCGCACCGCGTGGCGCCGGGCTGGGTGTTCGGCTTCCCTGAACTGGTGGAAGGCCACTGGCAGGCCGTGGCCGCGGCCGACCGCGTCGGCAACCCGGGCTGCTATGCCACGGGCGCCATCGCCATCGTGCGCCCGCTGGTCGATGCGGGCCTGCTGCCGGCCGACTTCCCGGTTTCGCTGCCCTCGGTCAGCGGCTATTCGGGCGGCGGACGGGCCATGATCGAAGAATACGAGGGCGGCAAGGCGCCGCTCTTCGAAACCTACGCGCTCGGCCTCAAGCACAAGCACATTCCTGAAATCATGAAGTACACCGGCCTCACCCGCCGGCCCGTCTTCATTCCTTCGGTGGGCAATTTCAAGCAGGGCATGCTCGTGCAGCTGCCGCTGCACCTCGACCTGCTGCCCGGCAAGCCGAAGGCCGGCGACCTGCACGACGCCATTGCCGCGCACTACGCCAGGAGCAACACACCCGAGCAGTTCGTGAAGGTGCTGCCGCCTACCGACAACGGCAAGCTCGACGCGCTGGCGCTCAACGACACCAACGAGCTCGAGATTCGCGTGTTCCCGAACGAAGACCACCGCCATGCGGTGGTGATTGCGCGGCTGGACAACCTGGGCAAGGGCGCCAGCGGCGCCGCGGTGCAGAACCTGAAGCTGATGCTGGCGCTCTGAGCGCCAGCCATCGTTCCCACTCAGTTCACCTGACGAGCCAGAGGCCGACGCCCAGCAGCACCGCGTGCGCGCCCAGCGCAATGTAAAGCGGCTTGCTTGAGGGCTCCGCCATCTCCTGCAGCGTTTCGTTGATGCGGCGCGTGAGCAATGCGCGCAGCGCGGGGTCTTGCGCCGCGCCCTCTTCTGCTGCCGCCGGCAGGCCGTGCTCCGCACGGCCTTGCTGCCATTCGGCAAGCATGTCGCCGAGCGGTAAACGGCTGAGCACAAAGCCGACCACCGCGCGTACCGCCTTGCCCTCACCCAGCAACGGCGCAAGCTGCTTGCTCAGCGCGTCGACGGACAGCCAGTCGGCCGCACGCTGCAGCGTGCCGTGCGTGCGCGGCATGGCTTCGATGCGGCCTGCGATGGCGCCGCCCAGCCGCTCAGACACGGCCTCGCCCCGCGCGGCCACCAGGTGCTGCATGGCCTTGGCCCGGCCCTGCTGCACACCCAGCATCACGTAGACGACCACGAAGAGAAACAGCAGCACCGCGACCAGCAGGGGCGGCGAAGTGAGCAGCGCGAGCGCGGCACCGGCGCCGCCCGCACGCGCCCCCGCATTGCCTGGCCCCTGGAGTTGGCTCAGGTAATAGAAGAAGGCGCCGCCACCGAGGATGAGCGAGAGCAAGCCGCCCTTGACCACCGATCCGATGAAAGCGGCGCCGGCCTTGGCACCTGTGCGCATGAGCGACGGCTGGCCTGCAGGTCCTGAAGACATGAGAGTTCCTCCTCCGAAGTTTTATATGAAGGCGGTCCTCGTGCGGGACCGGCCCGCGCCGATCATGCCACTGGCGGCATCTTCAGCATCGCCCGCACGGCGATGCGGCCAGCGGCCCTTGCTTCATTCGCCGCCGCTGTCGAAATCGCTCCGGAGCACCTTGGCCACCACCGCGCCAGAAAAGCCGCGCGCCATCAGAAAGCGCGTTTGCTTGGCGCGCTCCTTCACATCCGCGGGCGGTGCGTCGAAACGGCGGCGCCACAAGGCGGTGGCGCGCTCTACTTCGGTGTCTTGCAGGCTGGCCACGGCTTCTGCGATGGCTTCGGGCGCGATGCCCTTGGCCTGCAGCTCCTGGCGCACACGCAATGCGCCCGAGCGGGCGGCGCGCTGGTTCAGCACCGAGGCCACCACCCGCGGCTCGCTGATGAAGTCCTTAGCGGCCAGTTCGTCGAGCGCGCGAGCCAGCGTGCCGGGCTCTTCTTCATGCCTGGCCAGCTTGCGCTCCAGCTCCGCGCGCGAATGCTCGCGCTGGCTCAGGAGCCGCAACGCCCGGCCTTTGAGTGAGGGGGCACCGAATGCCATGCCTGGTGGTCGCTTGCGCGGCCCGCGAGAGGCCGCGCCGTACCTTGCTTACTCGCCCTTGTCGGCCTTGGCTGCCTTCGCAGGCTTCTCGGCCTTTTCGGCGCCCGGGGTGTCGGCATCGGCCGCCAGCAGCGGAATGCCCAGCGATTCGCGCACCTTGTTCTCGATTTCGCGCGACAGCTCGGGGTTCTCGCGCAGGAATTCGCGTGCGTTGTCGCGGCCCTGGCCGATCTTTTCGCCGTTGTAGGCGTACCAGGCGCCCGATTTGTCGAGGATCTTGGCATTCACGCCCATGTCGATGATTTCGCCTTCGCGGCTGATGCCTTCGCCGAACAGGATGTCGAACTCGGCCGTCTTGAACGGAGGCGACACCTTGTTCTTCACCACCTTCACCTTGGTTTCGTTGCCGATGGCCTCGTCGCCCTTCTTGATGGTGCCGATGCGGCGGATGTCCAGGCGCACCGAGGCGTAGAACTTCAGCGCATTGCCGCCGGTGGTGGTTTCGGGCGAGCCGAACATCACGCCGATCTTCATGCGGATCTGGTTGATGAAGATGACCATGCAATTGGTCTTCTTGATGGTGGCGGTGAGCTTGCGCAGCGCCTGGCTCATCAGGCGGGCCTGCAGGCCGGGCAGCGAGTCGCCCATTTCGCCTTCGATTTCGGCCTTGGGGGTGAGCGCGGCGACCGAGTCGACCACGATCAGGTCGACGGCGCCCGAGCGCACCAGCGAATCGACGATTTCGAGCGCCTGCTCGCCGGTGTCGGGCTGGCTGATCAGCAGGTCGGACAGGTTCACGCCGAGCTTCTGGGCGTATTGCACGTCGAGCGCATGCTCGGCGTCGACGAAGGCGCAGGTGCCGGCCTGCTTTTGCATGGCGGCAATGACCTGCAGCGTGAGCGTGGTCTTGCCCGACGATTCAGGACCGTAGATTTCGATGACGCGGCCGCGCGGCAGGCCGCCGACGCCCAGCGCGATGTCCAGGCCGAGCGAACCGGTGGAGACCACCTGGATGTCTTCAAGCGCCTCGCCTTCGCCGAGCCGCATGATCGTGCCCTTGCCGAACTGCTTTTCGATTTGCGCCAGCGCGGCTTGCAGGGCCTTGGCCTTTTCACTGTTGGCGACCGAGATGCTTGCGCCCTTGACGACTGCGTCCATGTGGAAATCTCCTTGAAAATCAACGGTTTGTGTGTGACTGCCATCCATCTGCTTTTAATTACAGGCTGGATGCTTGAACAGTAGTGTAGGGGCTCATTGGTTTCGGTAAACTCATTTTTTAGTCAGTTTGCTTTACCATTTGGCGAATGGCTGACAATGCTTTTCCGACCGATCCCGATGCTTGGCGGCAAACCCACCTGGGCCGCCTGCTGGGCCATGCGATGCGCCGTTTCGATGAGCGCGTGCTCGAACTCATGGCGCATGACGTCGAAGTGCCGCTGGCGCTGTCGAACCTGGCCGCCCGCGCCCAGGTGAGCGCCGCGCACATCCACATCACGCGGCACCTGGCGCGCGAAGGTTCGCGCCTGACCGAGCTGGCCGAGCGCGCCGGCATGACCAAGCAGGCGATGGGCGCGCTGGTGGACCAGTGCGAAGCCTGGGGCCTGGTCACGCGCGGGCCCGACCCGCTCGATGCGCGGGCGCGGCGCGTGCTTTTCACCGCCGACGGATTGGCATGGCTTGACGCCTTTCGCGGCGCAGTCACGCAGGCCGAGCGCGAATTCCGCGCCAGCGTCGGCAACGACGTCGCCACGGTGGTAACCATCGGTCTGGAAGCGTACACAGCGGGCTAGACTCGGCTGGGAGAGAGACAAATGTGAACGGCGCCGGCGCGGCGCCCGAACCGGCCGGAGGTGGCTCATGCGGATTCTGATTGCCGAAGACGACCAGGTGCTGGCCGATGCCCTGCTGCGCAGCCTGCGCACCTCGGGCGCGGCGGTCGACCACGTGGCGAACGGTTCGCAGGCCGACACCGCGCTCATGACGCACAGCGAGTTCGACCTGCTGATCCTCGACCTCGGGCTGCCCAACCTGCACGGCATCGAGATCCTCAAGCGCCTGCGTGCGCGTGGTTCGCAGTTGCCCGTGCTGGTGCTCACCGCGGCCGACAGCGTGGAAGAACGCGTCAAGGGCCTGGACCACGGCGCCGACGACTACATGGCCAAGCCCTTCAGCCTGCAAGAGCTCGAAGCGCGCGTGCGGGCGCTCACGCGGCGCGGCATGGGTGCCACCAGCAACACCATCCGGCACGGTCCGCTGGTGTACGACCAGGCCGGCCGCGTGGCGACCATCGACGGCAAGATGGTCGAGCTCTCGGCGCGCGAACTCGGCCTGCTCGAGGTGCTGCTGCAGCGCGCCGGCCGCCTGGTCAGCAAGGACCAGCTGGTGGAGCGCCTGTGCGAATGGGGCGAGGAAGTTAGCCTGAACGCGATCGAGGTCTACATCCACCGCCTCCGCAAGAAGATCGAGAAGGGGCCGGTGCGCATTGCCACGGTTCGCGGCCTCGGCTACTGCCTCGAAAAAATCCAGCAATGACATGCGGGCTTGCCCCACGGCTTCGGAGGCCGTAAGCCTTGAAACTGTTCCAGCGCGCGCAGCGCTCCCTGTTCGGCGAGATCCTCGACTGGATGCTC
This sequence comes from Variovorax sp. CCNWLW186, assembly GCF_037203865.1. Taxonomy (NCBI): domain Bacteria; kingdom Pseudomonadati; phylum Pseudomonadota; class Betaproteobacteria; order Burkholderiales; family Comamonadaceae; genus Variovorax; species Variovorax sp. CCNWLW186. The sequence goes on from NZ_JBBCBO010000003.1 coordinate 98,011, forward strand.
ACGCCGCTGCTGCTGCTGGTGCCGGTGAGCATCGGCGTCACGTGGCTGGTGGCACAGGGCATTGCCAATGCGCCCTTCGACCGCGCGCTCGAATACAACGTGCAGACGCTGGCGCGGCTCGTCACGGTACAGCAGGGCCAGACGCAGTTCGTGCTGCCGCAGCCGGCGCGCGAAATCTTGCGGGCCGACGACGCCGACCGCGTGTACTACCAGCTGCTCGACAGCCACGGCAAGCTGCTGAGCGGCGAGTCCGACGTGCCGCATCCCAACACCGACGAGCCCCCGGTGCCGGGCGTGGTCACGTTGCGCAACGGCGAAATGCGCGGCAAACCGGTTCGCGTGGCCTCGCTCTGGCTGGCCAATGACGACGACGACTCGGCGCCCGCGCTGCTGCAGGTGGCCGAGACGCGCGAGAAGCAGTCGGTGCTGGCCACCGAAATCATCAAGGGTGTGCTGCTGCCGCAATTCGCGATCCTGCCGCTCGCGGTGCTGCTGATCTGGCTGGCGCTGGTGCGCGGCATCAAGCCGCTGTCGGTGGTGGAGGCGCGCATCCGCGAGCGGCGCCCGGGCGATTTGAGCCCGCTCGACGAATCGTCGGTGCCGCTCGAAGTGGTGCCGCTGGTGTCTTCGGTCAATGAGCTGCTCGACAAGCTCAACGACTCGATCCACACGCAAAAGCGCTTTCTCGCCGACGCCGCGCACCAGCTCAAGACGCCGCTCGCGGGCCTGCGCATGCAGGCCGACCTGGCGCAGCGTGAAGGCGCCAACGCCGACGAGCTGAAGCAGTCGCTCAAGCAGATCGGCCGCGCCAGCGTGCGCGCCACGCATACGGTGAACCAGCTGCTCTCGCTCGCGCGCGCCGAAAGCACCGGTGCCGGCACGGGCCGCCAGCCCTGCGATCTGGCCCGGCTCACCATTGAAGTGGTGCGCGAAGCCGTGCCGCGCGCCATCGAAAAGCGCATCGACCTGGGCTACGACGGCGCCGAAGCGGGGGCGCCCGGCGTGGTGCTCGAAGGCAACCCGACTCTGCTGAAGGAACTGGTGCGCAACCTGGTCGACAACGCCATCAACTACACGCCGTCGACTCCTGAGCGGCCGGGCGTGATCACCGCGCGCGTGCTGGCCGATCCCTTCGGGCATGTGGTGCTGCTGCAGGTGGAAGACAACGGCCCGGGCATTGCGGAATCCGATCGCGAACTGGTGTTCGAGCCCTTCTACCGCGTGCTCGGCAACGAGGCCGACGGCTCCGGGCTGGGTTTGCCGATCGTGCGGGAGATTGCCAACCAGCACCACGCGCAGGTCAAGCTCGAAGACGCGCATCCGGGCCGGCAACCGCCGGGCGCACGCTTCACGGTGCGCTTCGAGGGCGAAGAACTGGCGCCTTGAGCTGCGGCGCGTTCAGGGCGCGGCGGTGGTGTTGCCGTTGCCGGTCTTGCCGTCCTTGCGGATCTGCAGCCACTCGGGATGAACCTGGCGCGAGAGGCGCTGCGGCTCGCGCTCGGTGATGCCGGCCGGCATCAATCCGAAGCCGGCAAGGTCGCCGCGGGCCCACAGCCAGTAGCCGACATTGGCCAGGACGAGAACGATCAGTGCAAGGCGCAACTTCATGGTGAATCTCAAAAAGCCATGCCGCGAGGACGCACGCTGACCTCGTCGCTCGAGACCATCTGCAAGCCCGCGGCCGTGCGCACCTGCAGTTCGCCGCCCCAGGCCACGCCTTCGCATGTGCCAAAGCTGCCGTCGCTGAGCTGGACCTCGCGCCCCCGCAATGCGTCGCGCGCGGCAAAACGCTCGGCAAAGGGCGCGAAGCCCTGCGCCTCGAAGGCCTGCACGCTGCGCACCAGCGGCGCGGCAAGTTCGGCAAGCACTTCGGGCCCTGTGGCGTCAGGGCGCCATTGGCGCAGCCACGCGGGCGGCGTGCGCATGCCCTCGGCTTCGCGCGGGCCGATGTTGATGCCGATGCCGATCACCAGGTAGCGCGGCGCGGCCGCCGCATCAGCACGGCCCGCATGCGGCATGGCGGTTTCGATCAGGATGCCGGCCAGCTTGCGGTCGTTCACCCACAGGTCGTTGGGCCACTTGAGCGCCACCTTCGCATCGCCGGACGGGTCGAGGCTTTCCGCCACGCTGACACCCACGGCCAGCGAGAGCCCCGACCAGTCGCGCGGCGCGAGCGGCAGGCCCAGCGAAAAGGTGAGCGAGGCGGCGTTTTGCTGCTCGCCTTGCTGCGCGCTTTGCCAGGGCCGGCCAAGGCGGCCGCGTCCGGCGGTCTGGCGCTCGGCCACCAGCAGCACCGGCTCGGCGCGGCCGGCGCGCGCTCGGCGCATGAGCTCGGTGTTGGTCGAGTCGATCTCGGCCACGGCCTCGACCGCGAAGCCGGGCAAGAGCGGCGCCACTGCCGCGGCAACCCGGTCTTCGAACCTGTCGGCCGTGGTGCTCATGCTCAGCCCTTGTCGGCCTCGTCCTTTTTAGACTTCTTTTTCTCGGACTTCTTTTCAGCCTTTTTTTCGGCTTTCTTGTCTGCCTTTTTCGCTTCTTTTTTCTCGGCCTTTTTTTTCTCGGCCTTCTTCCTGGCTTTTTTCTTCTTTTTCTTTTCTGCGTCTTCGTCCTTGGGCGTCAGCAGCGTGCCGCGACAATTCTCGGAGCCGCACCAGCACGGAAACTCGGCCAGCAGCTTGGGCGTGTAGGGCTCGTCGATGATCAGGCCGTAGTCGTAGTTGAGCTCTTCTCCTGCAGCGATGTTGCGCAGTGCCTTGATATAAACGCGGCCGTTGACCTCGTCCGCCTCGCAGTTCGGCTCGCACGAGTGATTGATCCAGCGCGCGGCATTGCCGTTCACGTTGCCGTCGATCACCCGGCCGTCGTCGATGTGGAAGTAGAAGGTGTGGTTGGGTTGGGTTGGGTCGTGCGGATGGCGGCGCAGCGCCTCTTTCCAACTGATGACTTCGCCCTTGTATTCGATCAGCGTCTCGCCTTCGGCCAGGTCGTCCACCGCGAACACGCCGTTGCCGTGGACATCCGAACGCCGCATCTGAATGCGGCGGCCGGCGAATTGTGGGGATTTGGAAGGCATCGCCGAAGTCTGTTAGGTTGAATATGCACACATGCGCGTGTGCGCGTGCGCACACGCGGGAAGCCGCAGATTGTATGTGGCCCCCACGCTCTCGCACTGCGTGTCGTCGCTGCCCCCCGAAGGGGGCCGCAGGCCGCCTTGAGGCGGCTCGGCGCCGGCCTGGGAACTCTTTTAGGAATGTTGATGAAGACTTTGGTAATTGCAGAAAAGCCGTCGGTGGCACAGGACATCGTCCGCGCCCTCACGCCGGTGGCCGGCAAGTTCGACAAACATGACGAGCATTTCGAGAACGAAAGCTACGTTGTGACCAGCGCTGTCGGCCACCTGGTCGAAATCCAGGCGCCCGAGGAGTTCGACGTCAAGCGGGGCAAGTGGAGCTTCGCGAACCTGCCGGTCATTCCGCCGCACTTCGACCTGAAGCCGGTCGACAAGACCAAGACGCGCCTGAACGCCGTGGTCAAGCAGGCCAAGCGCAAGGACGTGACGCAACTCATCAACGCCTGCGACGCGGGCCGCGAGGGTGAGCTGATCTTTCGCCTCATCGAGCAGTACGCGGGCGGCAAGACCGGCCTGAACAAGCCGGTGAAGCGCCTGTGGCTGCAGTCGATGACGCCGCAGGCCATTCGCGACGGCTTCGATGCGCTGCGCACCGAAAAGCAGATGCAGGGCCTGGCCGACGCCGCGCGCTCGCGCTCCGAGGCCGACTGGCTGGTGGGCATCAACGGCACGCGGGCCATGACGGCCTTCAATTCGCGCGACGGCGGCTTCTTCTTGACGACCGTGGGCCGCGTGCAGACGCCCACGCTCTCGGTGGTGGTCGAGCGCGAGGAAAAGATCCGCAAGTTCGTGAGCCGCGACTACTGGGAGATCCACGGCGTGTTCCAGGCCGAGGCCGGCCAGTACCCCGGCAAGTGGTTCGACGCGAACTTCAAGAAGCCGCCCGCGGGCCCGGACGGCGCAACCGACGCCGAGATTCGCGCCGACCGCGTGTGGAGCGAGCGCGAAGCCCGCGAGATCGCCGATGCGGCGCGCGGCAAGCCCGCCACCGTCACCGAGGAAAGCAAGCCGACCACCCAGGCTTCGCCGATGCTGTTCGACCTGACCTCGCTGCAGCGCGAGGCCAACGGCCGCTTCGGCTTCTCGGCAAAGACCACGCTGGCGCTGGCGCAGAGCCTGTACGAACGCCACAAGGCCCTGACCTATCCGCGTACCGACTCGCGCGCGCTGCCCGAGGACTACCTGCCGGTGGTGAAGGACACGATGAAGATGCTCGCCACCAGCGGCATGAAGCATCTGGCGCCCTTTGCGCAGCAGGCGGTCGACGGCAGCTACGTGAAGCCGAACAAGCGCATCTTCGACAACGCCAAGGTGTCGGATCACTTCGCCATCATTCCGACGCTGCAGGCGCCGAGCGGCCTCTCCGACGCCGAGCAGAAGCTCTACGACTTCGTGGTGCGCCGCTTCATGTCGGTGTTCTTCCCGAGCGCCGAATTCCAGGTAACCACCCGCATCAGCACGGTGGAAGCCGGCGGCAAGAAGTACCCCTTCCGCAGCGACGGCAAGGTGCTGGTCAAGCCGGGCTGGCTCGCCATCTGGGGCAAGGAAGCCATCAATGACGATGACGAGAAGGACGGCAAGAACCTGGTGGTGGTGAAGCCCGGCGAGACGGTGAAGACCGAATCGGCCGACCTGAAGGCGCTGAAGACCCGGCCGCCGGCGCGCTATTCGGAAGCCACGCTGCTGGGCGCCATGGAAGGCGCCGGCAAGACCATCGACGACGACGAACTGCGCGAGGCCATGCAGGAAAAGGGCCTCGGCACGCCAGCCACGCGCGCGGCCATCATCGAAGGCCTGATCAACGAGAAATACATGCTGCGCGAAGGCCGAGAGCTGATTCCGACGGCCAAGGCCTTCCAGCTCATGACGCTGCTGCGCGGCCTGGGCGTGGAAGAACTCTCCAAGGCCGAGCTCACGGGCGAGTGGGAATACAAGCTCGCGCAGATGGAAAAGGGCGCGCTCAGCCGCGACGCCTTCATGCGCGAAATTGCCGAGATGACGCAGCACATCGTCAAGAAGGCCAAGGAATACGACCGCGACACCGTGCCGGGCGACTACGCCACGCTTGCCACGCCCTGCCCCAACTGCGGCGGCGTGGTGAAGGAAAACTACCGCCGCTACAGCTGCACCGGCAAGGCCGGGCAAGAGCCCTGCGGCTTCTCGTTCGGCAAGTCGCCGGCGGGCCGCACCTTCGAGGTGGCCGAGGCCGAGGCGCTGCTGCGCGACAAGCACATCGGGCCGCTGGAAGGGTTCCGCTCCAAGGCCGGCTGGCCCTTCACGTCGGAGATCGTGCTGAAGTTCGATGACGAAGCGAAGAACTGGAAGCTGGAGTTCGACTTTGGCGACGACAAGAACGCCGACACCGGCGAGATCGTCGATTTCAGCGAGCAGGACACCGTGGGCCCCTGCCCCATCTGCGGCGCGCCGGTGTTCGAGCACGGCAGCAACTACGTCTGCGAAAAGTCGGTGCCCACCAACGCGCAGCCGACGCCGAGCTGCACCTTCAAGACCGGCAAGATCATCCTGCAGCAGCCGGTGGAGCGCGCGCAGATGGAAAAGCTGCTGGCCACCGGCAAGACCGACCTGCTCGACAAGTTCGTGAGCATGCGCACCCGCCGCGCCTTCAAGGCCTTCCTGACCTGGAATGCCGAAGAAGGCAAGGTGACCTTCGAATTCGCGCCACGCGAAGGCGGCAGCAAGTTCCCGCCGCGCAAGACCTTCGGCAAGGCGGCGCCTGCGGGCAAGACGGCCGCGGCCAAGAAGGTGGCGGCAAAGAAGACACCGGCCGCTAAAAAGGCACCGGCTGCGAAGAAGGCCGCCGCGCCGCGCAAGCCCGGCGCGGGCTTGAAGCCGAGCGACTCTTTGGCTGCGGTCATCGGCGCCGAGCCGGTGGCGCGCACCGAGGTCATCAAGAAGCTGTGGGACTACATCAAGGCCAACGGCCTGCAGGACGCGACCAACAAGCGCGCGATCAATGCCGACGCCAAGCTCAAGCCGGTGTTCGGCAAGGACCAGGTGACGATGTTCGAACTGGCGGGCATCGTGGGCAAGCATCTGTCGGCGCCATGAGGGTGCAGCGCAGGCGTTTCGCCGCTGCCTTGGCGGCCGGTGCGGCGGTATTGTTTGGCGGCACTGCCGGCCTCGCGCAGGCCGCTGCGTGGCCCGACCGGCCCGTGAAGCTGGTGGTGCCCTTCCCGCCCGGGCAGGCCACCGACATCTTCGCGCGCGCCCTGGCCGAACAACTCGGCAAGCGGCTGGGCCAGCCGGTCATCGTCGACAACAAGGCCGGAGCCGGCAGCAACATCGGCACCGAGTTTGTGGTGCGCTCGCCGGCCGACGGCTACACGCTGGTGGTGGCCGGAAGCGCCATGGCGGTGAACCAGACGCTCTACGCCAAGCCGGGCTTCGATCCGCGCAAGGACCTCGTGGGCATTTCGCTCATCGCCACGGTGCCGCTGGTGTTCCTGGCCACGCCCGAAAGCGGCATTCGCAGCATGACCGACCTGGCGGCGCGCGCCAAGGCCGAGCCCGGCAAGCTGAGCTACGCCAGCGCCGGCATCGGCGGCACGCAGCACCTGTCGGGCGAGATGTTCAAGTCGGCGGCTCGCGTCTTCATCACCCACATTCCGTACCGCGGCAGTGGGCCGGCGCAGGCGGATTTTCTTGGCAGCCAAGTGCCGCTGATGGTCGATTCGGTGACGGCCGCGCTGCCGCACATCAAGTCGGGCCGCGCGATTGCGCTGGCGGTGACCTCGGCCAGGCGCACTTCGCAGCTGCCTGACGTGCCGACGGTACGCGAAAGCGGCGTCTCGGGAACGAAGGACTTCGAAGCCGTCGGCTGGCTCGGGCTGATGGCGCCGCGCGGCACGCCGCCCGAGATCACGGCGCGTCTGAACCAGGAAGTGACCGACATCCTGAAGAGCGAACAGATGGCGCGCTTCATACGCGAGCGGGGCTCGGAGCCCACGCCCACCACGGGCGCCGAGTTCGACCGCTTCGTGGCGAGCGAGATCCAGCGCTGGGGCGGTGCGGTGAAGGCATCGGGCGCCAAGCCCGAATAAGCGCCGCGCCGGTCAGGCGGCGACCGTCGGCGTTCCGGCGTTGCGATCGACCTCCGCCAGCAGCCAGCGGCGGAAATGATCGAGCGTGGCCAGCTGGCCGCGGCCCTCGGGGTAGCAGAACCAGTAGCCCTCGTTGCCGCGGTAGCCGCCGCCCGGCAGCGGCTCGTCCACCAGCCCCGAAGCGATTTCATCCTGCACGAGGCAGCGCGGTACCAGCGCCACGCCCATGCCCACCATCACCGCGCGAATCATGGTCTGGAACTGGTCGAACTGCGGGCCGGCGAGCGGATCAAGCCCGCGCACGCCGTGCGCCTCGCTCCATTGCAGCCATGACTGCGGCACCGTCACGTGGCGCAGCAGCGTGCAGCGCGCCACGTCTTGCGGGGTGCGAATGGCCACCTCTGCGTGGCCGGCACGCGGCGCGATCAGCGCCACGTCCTGCCCCGCCAGGTAGTGCGAACGGGCCCCGGGCCAGTGGCCGTCGCCGAAGAGGATGGCGCAGTCGAGCTCGGGCCGCTCGAAGTCGTAGCCGTGCGTATAGGGCACGAAATGCAGGGTGATCTGCGGATGGCGCCGCTGGAAATCGGGCAGGCGCGGAATGAGCCATTTGGCACCGAAGGTCGGCAAGGTGGACAGGTGCAACGCGCCGCCGCCGTCGCCGCTGGTAATGAGCTCCAGCGTGGCGGCCTCCAACTGCGCGAGCACCGCGCGCACCGACTTCTCGTAGCGCTCACCCGCGGGCGTGAGCGCCAGCCGCTTGCGGCTGCGCTCGAACAGCGGCACGCCGATCCAGCGCTCCAGCTCCTGCACCTGCTTGCTGACCGCACCCTGGGTGAGGTGCAGTGCCTCGGCGGCGCGCGACACGCCGCCGAAGCGCACCACGGTCGAGAAAGCGCGCAGCAGGTTCAGGGGCGGATTGAGGCGGCGGAGCGACATGGCTGGAAGCCCATTAAAACATTCCAGATCAGAATGTTAGCTGGTCTATCCTTTGCTTGAAGTGATGCAGCAACTTTTGCTTCATTACCCTCTGCCTCATTGGAACAGTCCCCATGCAACGTCGTCATCTTCTCTCCGCCCTGGCCGCCGTTTCTGTCGCTCCAGGAATATCTTTTGCCCAACAAGGCAAGCCGATCCGCATGATCGTGCCCTTCCCGCCCGGCGGCGCCACCGACATCACCGCGCGCGTGCTCTCGGAGCCGCTGGCCAAGATCCTGCAGCAGCCCGTGGTCATCGACAACCGCGCCGGGGCCGGCGGCTCCATCGGCATGGCCGAAGTGGCGCGCGCGGCGCCGGACGGCCTGGCCTTCGGCGTGGCCACGCTCTCGACCCACGGCGTGAACCCGGCCGTGTACCAGAAGCTGCCCTACGACCCGATCAAGGGCTTCGTCGCGGTGACCGAGCTGGTGAAGGCGCCGGGCGTGGTGGTCATCAACCCTCAGGTGCTGCCGGTGAAGAGCTTCGCCGAGCTGGTGAAGTACCTGAAGGCCAACCCGGGCAAGGTGTCGTACGCCTCGCCGGGCAACGGCACCATCGGCCACATGTGGGGCGAGCTGTTCAAGAGCAGCACCGGAACCTCGATGGTGCACATCCCCTATCGCGGTGCGGGCCCGGCCATCAACGACGTGCTCGCAGGCGAAGTGCCTGTGTATTTCGACCAGGTGGCCTCCTCGCTGCCGCACGTGAAGGCGGGCAAGCTGAAGGCGCTGGCCGTGTCGTGGAGCAGCCGGCTCGACGTGCTGCCCGAGGTGCCGACGTATCGCGAACTCGGCTACCCGGCCAACAACGATCCCTCGTGGTTCGGTCTTGTGGCACCCGCCGGCACGCCGGCCGACGTTGCGCTACGCATGCAGCAGGCCGTGGCCACCGCGCTGAAGGACGCCTCGGTGCGCGAGCGGCTGGCGCTGCAGGGGCTCTATGCGTCGGGCACCACGCCGGCCGAGTTCGCGAAGCAGATCGACAGCGAGATCGAGAAGATGAAGAAGGTCGCGGCCTTTGCTCGAATCCGATTGGACTGACCCCTGGCCGCCTATGCATCCTGTCCTGAAACTGATCCAAACCCGCGCCCAGGTGACCAGCGTTGCCGGGCATACGCCGCTGGTGCTCGATTCGCCGCACAGCGGCACTGTGTACCCCGAGGACTTCCGGCCCGTGTGCGACATCACCACACTGCGCCGGGCCGAGGACACGCACGTCGAGAAGCTCTATGCCTTTGCGCCCGCCATGGGCGCGGCGTGGATCGAGGCGCACTTTCCGCGCAGCTACCTGGACGCCAACCGCGACACCACCGAGCTGGACACCACCTTGCTCGATGGCCCCTGGACCGAGCCGCTGTCGGACGACCCGCGCGTGCTTTCCAAGGTGCGGCTCGGCAAGGGATTGATCTGGAAGCTCACCGACGAAGGCCTGCCGATCTACGACCGGCTGCTCAGCGTGGACGAGGTGCGCGGGCGCATCGACAACTGCTGGCGGCCATACCACGCTGCGGTGGCCCAAGCCATCGACGACGCGCATGCGCGGCACGGCTACAGCATTCACATCAACTGCCATTCGATGCCGGCCATCGCGGGCAGCCATGCCACGGACTTTCCGGGCCTTGCGCATGCGGACTTCGTGATCGGCGACCGCGACGGCAGCACCGCCGATCCGGCGCTGTCGCACAAGATCTGCGAGCACCTGCGCGAGCGAGGCTACAGCGTGGACTACAACCACCCTTACAAAGGCGTGGAACTGGTGCGCCGGCATGGCCGGCCGGCGGAAAACCGGCACAGCATCCAGGTTGAGATCAATCGCAAGCTCTACATGGACGAGGCCACACTGGCGCTCGACGAAGCGGGCGCGGCGCGGCTGCAGGAGCACCTGAAGTCGCTGGTCGAGATGCTGCTGGCCACCGATCCGCGCAAGGGCTGAACACCCCTGCGCGTGCGGCCCCCGCGTGCATCCCATGCGGGGTGCGTGTTGTTACAGCGACTTGACGAGCCCCACGCCTATAGTGGGCCAAGTCAAACCTCCTGGAGATTCTGTGAAGCCATTCATTGCAGCTGTTCTTGCCATTGCGATGGGCGCCCTGGTAGCGGGCTGCGCCGGCACGGGGTCGGCCGGCAGCAGTGATCGCGCCGCGTCATCATCGGGCAGCGGCGTCACGGTGTTCGGCACTATCGACGCCGGCGTCAGCGGCAGCACCAACCGTTCCGAACGGCGCTAGCCGGCCTTTTCGGTCGACGCTCGGCCGGCGTTCGGTCAGCGCCTCAGCAGCGCCTGGCGCAGCACGCGCGCGGCACGGTCGCGGATGCGGCCCTGCCCCGCGTTCGGCGTGGTGGTGCGAGGCGCCACCTTTGCGGTGGCACAGGCCCACAGGAAGTCATGCAGGATGGGCGTGTCGTCGACCGTCTCGGTGCTGCCGTACTTATGGAACTCGGGGTGCCACTGCGTGGCCGCGATATAGCTGCGGCCGCGCTCGGGCCGCCGCCGGATGGCTTCGGGCACGCGGTCGGGCAGGCTCCAGGCCTCGATCTCGAAACCCGGTGCGAGGTCTTTCACCCCCTGGTGGTGAATGCTGTTGACCCGCGCCTTCTTCACCTCGGGGTAGAGCTTGGACAGGCGCGTGCCGTCCACGATTTCGATGTCGTGGAAGTTCTGGTCGTAGGTCACCGGGTCGCGGTGCCGCACGGCCTCGGGATGATGGTGCTGCGCCTCGATGTCCTGGTACAGCGTGCCGCCGAAGGCGACGTTGATCAGCTGCAGCCCGCGGCACACGCCGAAGATGGGCTTGCCGGCCTGCTCGAAGGCTTCGACCAGCGCCAGGTCGTACAGGTCGCGAATGCGGTCGCCCACCCACGCGTCCTTGAGCGGCACCTCGCCGTAGCTGCCGGGCCACACGTCGGCGCCGCCGTGCATCACCACGCCGTCGAGCCATTCGGCGTAGTGCGAGAGCTTGGTGTCGCCGCGCGCGGTTTCGCCCGTGGGGCAAGGCACCATCACCACCATGGCGCCGGCCGACATGAGCCAATGCGCGATCGATTGCTCGACGTACTGCAGCGTCTTGTTGGTGAACAGCGAGCGCGCCGGGTCCGCGTGGGAAAAGCAGGCGGACAGGCCGATCTTCAGCCGGGCGGAAACGGGTTGTGGCATCGCGGTGCTGGCAGCGGGTGCAGTGCGAAAAGGAAAGTCCATTTTGGCGCTTTGGCCTCTCGCACGGGGTCGGACGACACGCCAAGTATGCTTTCAACGCCGCCACGACCAAGAAGGAAGACAAAGCCATGAAGACGATCAAGGGCCCGGCCATTTTTCTGGCCCAGTTCGCGGGAGACGAAGCCCCGTTCAATTCGCTCGATGCCATTGCCGGATGGGCCGCCGGCCTGGGCTACAAGGGCGTGCAGATCCCCAGCTGGGATGCGCGCCTGTTCGATCTGAAGAAAGCCGCCGAGAGCAAGACCTACTGCGACGAGGTCAAGGGCACGCTCGCCGCGCACGGCATCGAGATCACCGAACTGTCGACCCACCTGCAAGGCCAGCTGGTCGCGGTGCATCCGGCCTACGACGCGGGCTTCGACGGCTTTGCGGCGCTCGAGGTGCGCGGCGACCCGGTGCGGCGCCAGCAGTGGGCCGTGGAGCAACTGCACTTCGCGGCCAAGGCCTCGGCCAACCTGGGCCTCACGGCGCACGCCACCTTCTCGGGCGCCCTGGCCTGGCCGTATCTCTATTCGTGGCCGCCGCGCCCGCCAGGGCTCATCGAGGAGGCCTTCGACGAACTCGCGCGCCGCTGGAGGCCGATCCTCGATGCCTTCGATGCGGCGGGCGTGGACGTGGGCTATGAAATCCATCCCGGCGAAGACCTGCACGACGGGGTGAGCTACGAGATGTTCTTGGAGCGCGTGAACAACCATCCGCGCGCGTGCCTGCTGTACGACCCGAGCCACTTCATGCTGCAGCAGCTCGATTACCTGGCCTACATCGACCACTATCACGAGCGGATCAAGATCTTTCACGTGAAGGACGCGGAGTTCAACCCGACCGGCAAGCAAGGCGTGTACGGCGGCTTCCAGAGCTGGATCAACCGCGCGGGCCGCTTCCGTTCGCTGGGCGACGGGCAGGTCGACTTCGGCGCCATCTTCTCGAAGATGGCGCAGTACGACTTTCCGGGCTGGGCGGTGCTCGAGTGGGAGTGCTGCATCAAGCATCCCGAAGACGGCGCACGCGAGGGCGCAACCTTCATCGCCGATCACATCATCCGCGTGGCCGCGCGGGCGTTCGACGACTTTGCGGCCGGCGGCGTGGATGTGGCCGCCAACAAGCGGATGCTCGGTATCGCCTGAAGCTCTTTAGCTACATTTTTGATAGCGTCAGACGTACCGGCGGCGGGCACCGACAGTTAATTCATGCAATCGTTGTTTTTAAGACAAGCAACTGTCATGCCCCGCGGGCTATAATGTCGGGTTCGTTTCGATACCACGACGAAGCACTTTTCGTCACTCCGCCGGCTGACCTGCACCGTCCCTTGGATTTTTCAGGCCTCTTTCTTTCAAGCCGGCTTCACAGTGTGTTGGAGCGCCAGACCGGGCGCCCATGATTGCCACCACTGCCTTCGTTCTTGTTGAAGCGAATAGCGCGTCCGCCGCGCCGTTCTGGCCGGCCCACGCCCGTTTTCAATTATTTTTTCGGCATTTTGCGCACACTTTCCGCGCAGCGTGCCAAGGCTTCATGGACATCATTCAACACAGTATCGCGGTGGGCAAGTACCTTGTTTCCCCGCTCATTCGCCACCAGGACGACGGCAAGTACGCCGCATCCGTCTCGATCCGCTCCGGCCGGGGCAGCGGCATGCACGACCGCGTGATGCGTTTCACGCCGCGCTTTGCCAGCCACGCCGCCGCGGTGCGCTATGCCGTCGACGAGGGCCTCTGCTGGGTGCGCGAAAGCAGCAGCCCCCGCAGCGTTGCCCCGCTCGCGCTTTCGTGCGCAGGCTGAAACAATTACGCCCATCTTCATATCCAACACACATCGAACGAGTCAGAGGTAATCACACATGCCCAAGGAAGAACTGATCGAAATGAACGGCGCAGTGACCGAAGTCCTGCCCGACTCGCGCTACCGCGTAACGCTCGACAACGGCCATCAGCTGATCGCTTACAGCGGCGGCAAGATGCGCAAGCACCACATCCGCATCCTGGCGGGTGACAAGGTGTCGCTCGAGCTCTCGCCCTACGACCTGACCAAGGGCCGTATCACCTTCCGCCACCTGGAGCGCCGCGGCCCGCCGCCGACGAACTCCGGCAACAACAACGCACCTCGCCGCTGATCCGCGACGGACGAAGGGCCTTGCGGCACCCCGCGAAGGGTGCCGGCAAGGCCTTTGTTTTTCCGGGTCCGGCTGCTGAACGATGACCACGACCAATTCCACAGCCGGCGGCTCCCCAGCCCAGGCCCAGGCCGACCACGGCTTTGCCACCCTGGCGCTCTCGCCCCAGATGCTGGCCAACCTCACGCAGCTCGGCTACACGCAGATGACGGCCATCCAGGCCGCCGCGCTGCCGCCGGCACTGCTCGGCAAGGACCTGATCGCCCAGGCAAAAACCGGCAGCGGCAAGACCGCCGCCTTTGCCCTGGCGCTGCTCTCCAACCTGAACCCGCGCCGCTTTGCCATCCAGGCGATGGTGCTGTGCCCCACGCGCGAGCTGGCCGACCAGGTCACGACCGAAATCCGCCGCCTCGCCCGCGCCGAAGAAAACATCAAGGTGGTCACGCTTTGTGGCGGCGTTGCGCTGCGCGGGCAAATTGCCAGCCTGGAGCACGGCGCGCACATCGTGGTGGGCACGCCGGGCCGCATCATGGACCACCTGGAGCGCGAGAACCTGAACCTCGAGGCGCTCAACACCCTGGTGCTCGACGAAGCCGACCGCATGCTCGACATGGGCTTTTTCGAGGACATCGTGAAGGTGGCGCGCCAGTGCCCGAAAGAGCGCCAGACGCTGCTGTTCTCGGCCACCTACCCCGAAGGTATCGCCAAGCTCGCTCAGCAGTTCATGAAGAGCCCCGAGCAGATCACGGTGCAGGCGCAGCATGAAGGCAGCAAGATCCGCCAGCGCTGGTACCAGGTGAAGGAGAGCGAACGGCTGCACGCCGTGAGCCTGCTGCTCGATCATTTCCGCCCCGTGAGCACGCTGGCCTTCTGCAACACCAAGCAGCAGTGCCGCGACCTGGTCGAGGTGCTGCAGGCCCAGGGCTTCAGCGCGCTGGCGCTGTTCGGCGAACTGGAGCAGCGCGAGCGCGACCAGGTGCTGGTGCAGTTTGCCAACCGCAGCTGCTCGGTGCTGGTGGCCACCGACGTGGCCGCGCGCGGACTGGACATTGCTCAACTCGAAGCGGTGATCAACGTCGACGTGACGCCCGACTCCGAAATTCACATCCACCGCGTCGGCCGCACCGGCCGCGTGGGCCAGCAGGGCGGCGCCGAAGGCCTTGCGTTGAACCTGGCCAGCATGGACGAGATGGGCAGCGTCGGCAAGATCGAGCAGCTGCAGGGCCGCGAATCCGAATGGCACGACCTGGCCGAGCTCACGCCCGGCAAGGGCGAGCCGATGCGCCCGCCCATGGCCACGCTGCAGATCGTGGGCGGCCGAAAAGAAAAGATCCGCGCCGGCGACGTGCTGGGCGCGCTCACCGGCGACTGCGGCTACACCAAGGAGCAGGTCGGCAAGATCAACGTCAACGAGTTCTCGACGTACGTGGCCGTGGAGCGCAGCATTGCCGCCGAAGCGGCGCGCAAGCTCTCGAGCGGACGCGTGAAGGGCAAGAGCGTGAAAGTGCGCTTGCTGGAACTCTGAAAGAAACCCTGTCATGCCCGTTGCTTCGGCTTCTGGCAGGCAAAATCCCCGCTGTGGCCTAATTGAGCCTCGAACATCACTTTTTTTACCCGAGCTTTTCATGCCCAAGAAAATTCGTACCGAAGCCGACCGCGTTGCCACCCCGAAGCCGACGCCCCTGCCCGGCTACGCCGTGCCCAGGTCCGGTGGCGGCCAGAAGGTCAGCCTGGAACGCGGCACCGCCACGCGCAGCAAGAAGAACCCCGGCAAGCGCGCCAAGAAGGGCGGCTGATCCAGCAGCCCCCGCCGGCTCGCAAGGGCCACGACGAACGCGCCCCCGGGCGCGTTTTGTCATTGGGGCAGCCACAGGTGCACGCGCGATGTCCGACGACAACCAGATCTTCATTCCGCCCTCGTTCTTCGCGATGTACAGCGATGCGCGCCAGCGCCTGCTGGAGCCCATCGGCGTGGTGCGCGAGCGCTACGAGATCTGCGAAGACCTGGCCAACCATCTCATGGGCCACGCGCAGATCCAGCACCACACCGAGGTGCCGGTCGAAAACGAGATCCTGCGGCGCATCCACGCCGGGCTGGCCACGCCCGAATCCGGCGTGTCGCCCGCCGAGGCGGGATGGATCGTGCAGCGGCTGGCCGAACTGCTGGGCTGGCCCGGGCCGGAGCCTGAACAGGCCGGCAGCTAGCGCACCGCATCGAACCGAATGACCAGCCGAACCACCGACGTTCTCCTCACCGCGACCGCGCCCGCGATCTGGGGCAGCACCTACATCGTCACCACCGAGCTCCTGCCGGCCAACTACCCGCTGACGGTGGCGCTGCTGCGCGCATTGCCGGCGGGGCTGCTGCTGCTACTGATCGTCCGCCGGCTGCCTGAACGCGCCTGGTGGGGCCGCATCTTCGTGCTGGGGGCGCTGAACTTCTCGATCCTCTGGGCGATGCTGTTCGTCGCGGCTTATCGCCTGCCGGGTGGGGTGGCGGCAACGATCACGTCGGTACAGCCGCTCTTCGTGGTGTTTCTTGCGAGCTTCTTCCTCGGGTCGGCGGTGCGCGCACTTTCGGTGGCTGCGGCGGTCGTCGGCATCGGCGGGGTGGCGCTGCTGGTGCTCACGCCCAATGCCGCGCTGGATGCGCTCGGCATTGCCGCGGCCTTTGCCGCCGCCGTGTCGATGGCCTTCGGCACGGTGCTGAGCCGCCGCTGGCAGCCGCCGGTTTCAGCACTGACCTTCACGGCCTGGCAGCTGACCGCGGGCGGGCTGCTCCTGCTGCCGGTGGCGCTGTGGCTGGAGCCGCCGCTGCCGGCGCTCAGCGCGGCAAACTGGATCGGCTTTGCCTGGCTCGGCCTGGTGGGTGCCGCGCTGACCTACATCGTCTGGTTCCGCGGCGTGGCCCGGCTGGAATCGTCGGCGATCGCGCCGCTGACTTTCCTGAGCCCCGTCACCGCCGTGATCCTGGGCTGGGCGCTGCTCGGGCAGAGCCTGTCTGTACCGCAGATCGTGGGCATCGTCGTCGTGATCGCGAGCATCTGGCTCAGCCAGCATGCGCAGCGCGGTGCGCCGCAGGTACTGGCAAGGCCCGCAGCGCGCTAGGCCGGCTGGGCCAAGGCTGCGCGCTTCAGCAGGCTCAGGTAGCCGGGCTGCACTTCCATGCGCGCAGTTGCGCCGCGTCGCTGCAGCAGCCGGTGCGCCTTCGGCAGGCTCCAGCAGGGCAGATTCGTGAACATGTGGTGTTCGCAGTGGTAGTTGACCCAGTAGGGCGCGACCAGCGCGCGCTCGGGCCAGCCGGCATGCGTGGTGCGCGCCTGGCGCAGCGGATCGGCCTCGTTCTGCGCCACCAGCGCATGCTCGGCGATGTTGCGCACGCGGCTCACGAGCGGCAGCCAGGTGGCCATGGGCAGCAGCCACATCAGCAGCCAGGCCCACCAGAAGCCCGCCAGTGCAAATGCCAGGAAGCCGAGGCCGTTGCCCACCAGAAAGCGCCGGTCCTTCGCGAGCTCGCGCGCCAAGGCCGTGAGCGCCGATTCACCCGGCGCGCGATTCCGGATGCCTTCGGCGATATGGCTGAAGCGCTGCTTGTAGAAGGTCTGGCCGCTCAGGTCGCGCACGACCTTGCGCCACATCGACGCACGCGTGATGGGGAAGGGCGCCGACAGCACCAGGTCCGGGTCTTCGGTCTGCTGCACGAAGCGGTGGTGCTGCAGGTGATACGGCCGGTAGTCGCGCAGCGTGGACGAGCACAGCCAGTAGGCCACCCAGTCGTTGACCTTGCGGTTGCGGTGCAATCCCGCGTGCGCGGCGTCGTGCATGAGGATGAAGAGCCCCAGCTGCCGCGCGCCAACGATCGGCACCATGAACGGTACAGTCCAGGGCCACGCGATGCCCACGAGCATCGCGGCGCCGATGACACCCCAGCAATGCGCAACCAGCCACAGCCCCTTCCATGAGGAACGGCTGGTGAGCGATTGCCACTCTTCAGCAGTGAAGAAATCTTCGGGTTGGGCGCGGGGTGCGACGGCCATCGGGCCAGTATGCGCCGGAGGCCGCGGCAGATCACGCGTAGTTCCCCGGTGTCGGGCGCGAGGCCCTTCGGCCTACTTGTCGATGATCTTCCGGGCAAAAAGCTCGAGGTAATCCATGAGCCGGTTGGCGCCCGCCACGGCCGCGGCCTCGTTGCCGGTGGCAATGCCCTGCGCCAGTTCGAGGTGCGCATTGGCGCCTTCGACGATCTCGCCTTCATGCTGGTAGGCGTACCAGAAGCGCCGGCACTGCACGATGAGCGGAACCACCGCCTTCACCGCCGAATCGTTGTGGCTCGCCTGGTGATTGACGAGGTCGAGCGCCCGGTCGGCCTGCATGTAGTCGTTCAGGTCGCCGCGATGGGCGGCCTCGACCATCACCTCGGCGCAGCGCACGATCTCCTTGCGCTGCAACGCCGTGGCGCGGCGCGCCGAGCACGCCGCAATCAGCAGTTCGAGCACGCGCCGGGTCTGGATCACGTCGAGGTGGTCGGCCAGGTCGATGGTTGACACCAGCAAGCCGCGGCGCGGCTGCTGCACGATGAGGCCGATCGACACCATGCGCATCAGCGCCTCTCGCACGGGCGTGCGGCCGAGGCCGGTGCGCTCGGCCAAGTCGGCTTCGACCACCTGGCTGCCGGGCTCCAGCTGCATGGTGGAAAGCAGCGTCTCGATCGCGTCGTAGGCGAGGTCGGCGGCCCGTCGCTTGGGCTGGGGGCGGGAGACGGTCTTCGGAGGGGCCATGGTTTTTTTCTTCTGGAGCTGCTTCGGTTTCATTGTCGGTCCACATCGTTTCCGTGGGCCGCAAGGCCTGCAAGAGTTGCGATGCGCGCCGGCGAAAGCGGCGGCCGTGGCGAGGGCGGCGTCCAGCCGAACAGGAACTGCGCCGCATCGCCGCACACGCGGCCCTGGCAGGCGCCCATGCCGCAGCGGCGATGCAGCTTGGCGTCGGTCCAGCCGTTGCAGCCGGCGAGCGCGGAAAGCGGCACGTCTTCGCAGCGGCACACGAGGGTGTCGGGCTGCGGTATCTGGCGGATCTCGGCGGACAACGCAAAGCTGCGGTTCAGCTGCGAGGCAAAGGCATTCCATCGGGCGCGTTCGTGTTCATGCTGCTCTGCGGCGCGTTCGTTGCCGACCGCTGCGAGCCCGGCGATGCTGCCCTGCGCAAGGGCGCGCTCGCTGCCGCCGAAGCCGGTGCATTCGCCGGCCGCAAAGACGCCTGGCAGGCTGGTGCGCTGCAAGGCATCGACCGCCAGTGCCCGCGCACCGCCGCCTTCAGGCGTGAGAGCACAGCCGAGCATCTGGCCGAGTTGCGTGTTGGGCGTGAGGCCGAAGCCGCACGCCACGCGATCGCATTCGATCTGAACTTCGCGCCCGCCCTGGCGGAGCCTTGCGGATTCGACCTGGCCATTGCCCTGGACGGAGACGATGCGCGACGAGGTGCGGTATTGCGAATCGCCCAGCGTCAAGGCCTGAACTGCCTTGCCCGGCCAGCGCAGCAGATTGACGGCAAAGCCCGCCACCGCTGCCAGGGAGGCCTGCTCGGCGATGCGCACGACCTTTGCGCCCGCGGCGCGCGCGGTGGCTGCGGCTGCGAGCAGCAAAGGTCCGCTGCCCGCAACGACGATGCGCTCGCCCTCGACGGGCAAGCCCGCCTTGATGAGCGCCTGCAAGCCGCCCGCGCCCGTGACGCCCGGCAGCGTCCAGCCCGGAAAGGGCAGCAGCAACTCGCGCGCGCCGGTGCAGAGAATCAGCTTCTTCCATTGCATGCGCCAGCCGCGCACGGCGTCTTCGAGCAGCAGCTCGTCGTGCGCGGGTGCAGCGATCACGCGCGTACCGCCGCACACGCGGATGTTGGCATGGCGCTCGAGCGCCTCGCGCCACTTGCGCGCGGCGGGTGGCAGTGCGGCGCCGGGACCGTCGCGCCAGATCTGGCCGCCAGGCGCGGGGTTGTCGTCGATCACGACGATGGATGCGCCGCTGGGCGCCGCCGCCACCGCCGCGGCCATGCCGGCAGGGCCCGCGCCGACGATCAACAGATCGCAATGCTCCAAGGCCAAGATGGTCATGCCGTGGTCTCCACCTGCATGCCTTCGGCGCAGACCGTCTGGCAGGCCAGCATGCGGCGCCCGTCGACCCGCACGCGGCATTCCTGGCACACGCCCATGCCGCAGAACGGCGCGCGCGGCTGGCCGGTAACGGAGGTGCGCGCAGTGCCCGTGCCGCCGGCGACGCGCAATGCCGCAGCCACTGAGCTGCCCGCCTTCACGCGGACTGGACGGCCATCGATATGCAGCTGGGTGGTGCCGCTCATGCTGGTTCCAGCAGGCCGCGCGGCGCATAAGGCGCCGCGTCGAATTCGGGATTGGCGCCGTTCATCAACGCCGCGAGCAGATGTGCGCTGCCCGGCGCGGTCGTCACGCCCAGGCCTTCGTGGCCGACCGCGAGCCAGAGCTTCTCGCGCCACGGATGCTTGCCCAGCAGGGGCAGCCCGTCGGGCGTGGCGGCGCGCATGCCGGTCCACGAGCGCACGGCGGTGAGGTCCGCAAGGCCGGGCAGGTACTCGAGCGTTCGTTGCAGCATGCGCGCGAGCATCGGCGCCTCGACGGCCGGGTCGGTAGTGTCGAACTGGCGCGAGGAACCGATCAGCAGTTGCCCCGTCGGGCGCGGCTGCACGTTGAAGGCAACCGAGTCGCCGTCGCTGTGGTGCGCGCTGGTCACGTAGCCGAGCTCGACAAGCTGGTGATGCACGGTGCCCGGATGGCGGTCGGTAATCAGCAGGTGGCCTTTCTTGGGGCGGATCGGCAGTTCGGGGCACAGCGTGGTGGCCTCGATGCCGTTGGCCAGCACGATCTGCGGCGCGGTGCGGCGGCTGCCGCCAACCAGCCGCAGCGTGCCGTCGCCTTCAATCTCATCGACCTTCGCATGTTCGACGCGGACCGAATCTCCGGCCTGCGCGAGCAGCCAGCGCGCTGCATTGGGCGCATAGAGGATGCCGTCGCCAGGCACTTCCAGCGCGCCTGCAAGACCGTTGCGAAGCGCTGGCTCGGCGCGCGCCAGTGCGGCCCCATCGAGCAACCGGCTTTCGATGCCGTGCGTCCGAAGCCGTTGCTGCTTGCGTTCGGCCTCCGCCATTTCTTCTTCGTTCGCGGCAATCCACAGAGTGCCGCAGGCGCTGTATGCGCAGTCTTCGCTCATGCGCGGCGCCAGTGCGCGCCATTGCGCCGTCGAATGGCTGCTCAGTGCGAGTTCGGCCGGGTTGTCGTCCATCACCACCAGGTGCCCCATGCCTGCGCCTGTGGCCCCGCCGATGCGCGCGTCGAGCACCAGCACGCGGCGGCCGGTTTGTGCCAGCGCATGCGCGCAAGCGGCACCGACGATGCCGGCACCTATGACGATGACCTCGGCGTGCACGGCCTATTGCACTTCGCGGAACACCGCGGAACCGGCTTTGCCGGGCCGCTGGTGTTGCCCTCGGTAGGGGGTTGGCGTAGCGACACGAAGTGCGCGAAGACTGGGGGCGAGCTTCATATCCGGATGCCCCATCCGAAAGGATCGTTGTCGTCGATCAGCAGCGTGGCTTCGGCACTGATGTGCGCCCGGCCGCGCAGGGTTGGAATGACCTTGCCGTCTTCCACCGTGTAGCTGGCTTCGAAGCGGCTGCCGATCACGCTGGCCTGCGTCCACACCTCGCCCGGCGCGAGCTTGCCGTCGGCCGCGAGGCAGGCAATCTTGGCGCTGGTGCCGGTGCCGCATGGCGAGCGGTCGTAGGCGTTGCCGGGGCAGAGCACGAAGTTGCGGCTGTCCGCGCCTGCATCGTCATCGGCAAAGAGTTCGATGTGGTCGATCTCCGCGCCTTCCGCCCCCGTGATGCCCTGCGCAGCGAGCGCTTTGCGAAGTGACTCGGTGTAGCCGGTCAGCGCGGCGAGGTTGTCGCTGGCCACGCGCTGGCGGTGATCGCTCACCAGGAAGAACCAGTTGCCGCCCCACGCCACATCGCCATGCACAGTGCCGTGCCCCGGAAGCTCGACGGCCACCTGGTGAAGATGCCGGTAGGCAGGCACGTTGCGCACACTCACCGAACCATCGGCATGCAGCGTGGTCGTGACGGTGCCCACGGGCGTTTCGATGCGGTGCTCGCCCACGTCGATGCGCCCCATGTGCGCGAGGCTGGCCACCAAGCCGATGGTGCCGTGGCCGCACATGCCGAGGTAGCCGGTGTTGTTGAAGAAGATCACGCCGGCCGCTGCATCCCCGGACACGGGTTCGCACAGCAGCGCACCCACCACCACGTCGCTGCCGCGCGGCTCGAGCACCGTGGCGGCGCGCCACTTGTCGTGCCGCTCGGCCAGCAGCGCGCGGCGCTCGGCCATGCTGCCGCCACCCAGGTCGGGAAACCCGCCGGTTACCAGGCGCGTGGGCTCGCCGCCCGTGTGCGAATCGACGATCTGGATGCGCTGCATGTCTTCCTTCGGCTCAGTAGCTGGCCAGGGGAACGGGCGCTGCGTTCTTGAAGGTGTACACCGTGATCGGCGCCTGCTTCATGTTGCCCTGCTCGTCGTAGGCGTAGGTTGCGGCCACGCCCTTGTAGGTGGTCTTGTAGAGCTCGGCGCCCACCTTGTCGGGGTCGATGGAGTTGGCCTTCTGCATCGATTCGCCGATGAACATCACCTGGTCGTAGTACGAGGCCGCATAGGCGTCCGCGTCGACGTTGAAGCGCTTCTTGAACTTGGCCTTGAACGCCGGGCCGCTCTGCGCCTTTTCAAGGATGGAGCCGCCCTGTGCGCAGAACACCAAGTCGTTGACCGCGTCGCCGCCCAGCTTGCCGGTGGCCGGGCTGCACACCGTATCGCCACCCAGCAGCTTGCCGGGCACTGCAAGCTGCTTCATCTGGCGCGCCATGGGTGCGGCCTGCGGTGCATAGCCGCCGAAGAAGATGGCTTCGGGCGCCTTGGACTTCATGTTGGTGAGGATGGCGGTGAAGTCCACGGCCTTGTCGGTGGTGAACTCCTGGCCGACGATGGTGAGGCCCTGCTTCTTGGCCTCCTTGGTGAACTCTTCCGCAAGGCCCTGGCCGAAGGCGGTGCGGTCGTCGATCACGCCCACCTTGGTGACCTTGAGCACCTTGGCCGCGTACACCGCCATGCTGGAACCGATCTGGTTGTCGCTCGCGATGATGCGGTACAGGTTCTTGTAGCCGCCCTGCGTGACCTTCGGGTTGGTGCCCACGGTGGAGACCATGGTGCCGCCGCTGGCGTAGATGCGCGAAGCCGGAATGGCCACGCCCGAGCAGTACGGGCCCATGACGTACTTGACGCCATCGTCCACGAACTTCTGCGCAACGCTCACGCCGGTCTTGGCGTCGCACTGGTCGTCTTCGGACACCAACTCGAACTTCAGCGTCTTGCCCCCGGCGGTGATCTTCTTCGCGTTGAGTTCTTCGATCGCAAGGCGCACGCCGTTTTCGTTGTCCTTGCCCGCGAACGCATTGGGACCGGAGAGAGGACCGCTGTGGCCGATCTTGACGACCTGCTCTTGCGCACCGGCGTGGCCTGCGAGGGTGAGGGCGGCGCAGCCCACGAGGCCGATGAACGGAACCATGCCTACTTTTGTCTTCATGCTTCTTCCTAGGTTGGGGAACGAACGAAAAGACCGGTTATTACATAACCGACTGGTACTGCACAGGCCGCGTTGCCAGCGCCTTCTTCACGATTGCCTCGACCGCCGCGCGCTCCTCGCCGATGAGCGGCAGCCGCGGGCGGCGCATGTGTTCGCTGCCCACGCCCACCAGTGCGTCGATCAGCTTCAGGTTCTGCACCAGCTTGGTCGACACGTCCAGGTGCAGCATCGGCGTCATCCACTGATAGAGCTTCAGCGCCTCGGCAAACTTGCCGGCCTTCATCAGGTCGTACAGCGCCACCGTCTCGCGCGGAAAAGCGCAACCAACGCCGGCCAGCAGGCCGTCGCAGCCCAACGCCAGCCCTTCGTAGGCCAGGTCGTCCACGCCCAGGAACAGCTGGTAGCGGTCGCCCACCGTGTTGCGCAGGTCCGTGATGCGGCGGATGTTGTCCGTGCTCTCCTTGATGGCCGCGATCCATTCGCAGTCCGCCAGCTCCACCATGTGCTCTGGCTTCAGGTCTACGCGGTAGGCCACCGGGTTGTTGTAGACCATGATGGGTTTTTGCGCCGCATTGGCGATGGTGCGCACGTTCAGCATTGCCTCGCGCGCATCGGCCACGTAGATCACCGACGGCATCACCATGAAGCCCGCCACGCCCAGCTTGTTGGCTCCGTCCACATAGCGCAGCGCTTCGCGCGTGCTGGTTTCAGACACATTCGCCAGCACCGGAATGCGGCCGTCCGCGGCTTCGAGCGCAATCTTGGCGACCTGCAGCTTTTCTTCCAGCGTGAGCGTGCTTGCCTCGCCCAGCGAACCGCAGGTGACCAGGCCATGGATGCCGTTGCGGATCTGGAAATCGATGTGGCGGGCGGTGCCTTCGGCATCGATGCTCTCGTCGGCGTGGAACTTGGTGGTGATGGCGGGGAAGATGCCTTGCCAGCGGGGATTGGTCACGTGAATCGCTCCTGGGTTGTGCGACGGCAAACGGTCGCCGCTTAAATATATTAATAATATATCTTCAGGATATGCGTAGAGCAAGCGCTCTTTTTGGCGGGGTTCGGCGTGCGTACGCGCCGACGGGGAACATTCGCGGAGGGGAGCACCCGGTGGCCTTTGCACCCGCCCTGAACAAGCAGCGCTCCAAACGACAGCAGGCCTCAGTCGATCTTCGCTCCAGAAGCCTTCACCACCGCCCCCATCGCGTCCCAGTCCGCGCGCAGCAGCTTCTGAAAATCCTCGGCGCTCTGCGTGCGGGGCTCCACGCCCAAGCGCTTGAAGCGCTCCTGGATCACCGGATCGGCCAGCACCTTGTTGGTGGCCGCGTTCAGGCGCTCGACCTCGGCCTTGGGCGTGCCGGCAGGTGCGAGCAGGCCGATCCATGAATCGAAGGCGTAGCCAGGCAGCCCGCTCTCGGCCACGGTCGGCAGGCTGGGCAGGAACGGGCTGCGTGCCTTGCCGGTGGACGCGAGCAGCTTCATGCGCGGGTCCGCCTGGAAACCCATCACGCCGATGCTTGAGGAGATGACCGCCTGCACGCGCCCCGCGAGCACTTCGTTCACCGCCTCGCCCGTGGACTTGGTCGGGATGTGCGTCATCTCCAGCCCCGCCTTGGCGAGGAAAGACGCCATTGCAAGATGCGTGGCGCTGCCGTTGCCGGCCGAGGCGTAGTTGTACTTGCCCGGGTTGGCCTTCACCTCCTTGATGAAGTCGGCCGTGTTCGACACGTTGAGCCCGCTCGCCACCGCCAGCACATAGCCCGCGTTGCCGATGTTGGCCACGCCCACGAAATCCTTCAGCGGGTCGTACGAGAGCTTGCTGTACAGAAAGCCGGCGATGTTGTGGCTCGCGGCGGCGAGCACCAGCGTGTTGCCGTCCGCCGGCGCCTTGGCCACGGCCGCCGCGCCCACGGTGCCGCCCGCGCCCGCGCGGTTCTCGACAACGGCGCTGGCATTGAGCGCCGCGCCGAGCTCGGCATTGAAGGCGCGCGCCACGGTGTCTTGCACCGCACCGGTGCCGAAGGGCACGACGATGTGGATCACGCGCTGTTGCGCGTGAACGGGTGCGAGGGCACCCACGGCCATGGCAGCTGCAAGGGCAGCGAGCGAACGTCGGGTGAACAGGGTCGGGGTCATTAGGGTGGCCGCTTTCATCATCGTTGGCAGTAAAAAATCAGGCGCCCGACGGCAGCCAGCGCTGTACCAGCTTCACGAAGTAGCTGGCGCCGATCGGAATGATCTCGTCGTTGAAGTCGAACGAGGTGTTGTGGATGATGCAAGGGCCGGGCCCGTGGCCGTCGAGCCGATGGTCGCCGTCGCCATTGCCCAGGAAGGCGTAGCAGCCGGGCCGCGCAAGCAGCATGTGCGCAAAGTCTTCGGCGCCCATCACGGCAGGAAAGTTGTCGGTCACCATGTCGTCGCCCACCACCTCGCGCATCACGCCGGCGGCAAAGCGTGCCTCGGCCGCGTGGTTGACCACCGGCGGCGAAGAACGGTTGAAGAAAACCTCCGCCGTGCAGCCGTGCGCCGCCGCCACGCCGGCCGCCACCTCGCGCAGCCGCGCCTCGATCTTGTCGATGGCTTCGATCGAAAAGGTGCGGATGGTGCCGCCGACCGTGGCCACGTCGGGAATCACGTTGGGCGCATCCGAACCCTGCAGCTGCGTGACCGCGAGCAGGGCACGCTCGGTGCTCGGAATGGTGCGCGGCACGATGGTCTGCAGCTGCTGCGCCAGCGTGACCACCGCGGCCACCGGGTCGATGCCGGTGTGCGGCATCGAGGCGTGCGTGCCGCGCCCGCGCACGGTGATCTTGTAGGTATTGCTCGACGCCATCAGCGCGCCTTCGTTGAGCGCGAAGCGGCCGACGTCGCCCACCGGAAAGTTGTGCAGCGCAAAGACGGCGTCGCACGGAAAGCGGTCGAACAGGCCGTCCTGGATCATCTTCTTGGCGCCGGCCTTGCCCATCTCCTCGGCCGGCTGGAAGATGAAATGCACCGTGCCATCGAAATCATTTGGCTCCTGCTGCGACAGGTGCCAGGCCGCGGCCAGCAACATGGTGGTGTGGCCGTCATGGCCGCAGGCGTGCATGCGGCCGGCATGCGTGGACTTGTGGGCAAACTCGTTGGCCTCGTTCAGAGGCAGCGCATCCATGTCGGCGCGCAGGCCGATGGTGCGCGAGCTGGTGCCCTTGCGCAGCACGCCCACAAGGCCGGTGCCGGCAATGCCGCGGTGCACCTCGATGCCCCATTCGGCGAGCAGGCCCGCGACCTTTTCGGAGGTGCGGTGCTCTTCGAAACCGAGTTCAGGGTGGGCGTGAATGTCGCGTCGGATGTCGACGAAGCGGGAGACGTTGGCGGCGAAGGAATCGACGATGTTCATGAGGATGGGAGCTGCAGCGGAGTCGTTCGAAGCGAACGATTCTGGCGCAGCTGCCCATCGAGCGCACGCTGGTTTGCGCTACACAAGCACAACCAGCGGGCGCGAACACAGGCTCAGGCGAGCCGGCCTTCCTGCCGCAATCGCGCCCCGATGCGGCGGATCTCGGCCTCGCCCTGGTCCAGTGCGGCCTTGCTCGTATGCACCGAGTAGTGGCCCATCACCAGTTCATGCGGATGCTTCACGGCCGAGCCCAACACGAAAGACGTGTCGCCGCGCGCCACGAAGTCGATGGTCGCGCCGGACTCTTCGAACACCGCCAGCTCGCCCGTGCCGATGGGTTCGCCGCCGGTACCCGTGCCGAGGCGGCCCGCGCTCACCGCCACCCAGCCTACGGTGTGGCCGGCGGGCGGCGTGTAGCGCCAATGCTCGCCGTCCTTCAGCTGAACGGCCAGGTAGTTCATCGGCGCCGGTGCCGGAATGGGGCTTTGCGCTGCGCCGTAGCGGCCGAGCAGCACGCGCGCCGGGCCTTCCGTCGGCACCTGCGATGGCGCCAGATAAATGCTCTGGGCCGGCGCGTTTTCTTCCGCAGCCGGCAAGGCCACCCAGAGCTGGAAGCCTTGCACGCGCTTGGTGCCGGGCGCGGGCGCGCCGTCGTGCCATACGCCGTTGCCGGCGCGCATCCACTCGACCCCACCGGCCCGCAGCACGCCCTGCTCGCCGGTCGTGTCTTCGTACAGCGTGTCGCCTTCGATCAGCCAGGTGAGCGTTGCAATGCCCGAGTGCGGGTGCATGCCGAAGCCCTTGTGGTCGCCCGTGGTGTCGAAACCGAAGAGGTCCAGGAAAACGAACGGCTTCAGAAACTCGCCCAGGTCGCCCGGGCTCATGAGCCGGACGATCGGCCCGTGCTGCGAGCCGAACGTGCGGTAGACGATGGCGCGGGCCGCGGTGGCGGCAGGGGTAATGGCGGTTGCGGCGGTCATGCGGCCTCCCTGGCGGTTTTCAGCGCCTTGGTCCACCACGCGAGGTCGTCGAGCATGCCGCTGGCGGCCTGCGCCAGGTGCGGAAAGTCGTCGAAGGTCTTGCCCTGCTGCCAGATGCCGAGAAATTCGACCATGCCGATGTGCACCGCGTTGCGCACCGGCGCCATCTGCATCTCGACGGCGACGAGCCGCAGCTGCTCCACTGCACGCGCAGCCCCCACGCCGCCGTAGCCCACAAAGGCGATCGGCTTCCGGATGAACTCCTTGTAGGCCCAGTCGATGGCGTTCTTCAGCACCGCGCTCGGGCCGTGGTTGTATTCGGGCGTGACGACGATGAGCCCGTCGAATGTGTCGAGCTTGGCGGCCCACCGTTGCGCGGCTTCGTTCTTTACCGGGCCCCAGGCCGGCGCGCCTGCTTCGTTGAAAAAGGGCAGCGGATGGTCGCGCAGGTCGATCAGTTCGAACGACAGATCGGTGCGCTGCTTGGCAAGCTCGTAAATCCAATGCGCGGGCTTTTCGCCGAAGCGGCCTTCGCGGGTCGAGCCGATGATGATTCCGATGCGGGGTGGTTGTTGTTGCGAGGTCATGGGTACAAGGTTAGGGCGGCACCCATTGATCGACTAGACGGCAGAATCGGATTTCACTCGTCCATTGCTGGAAGGAATCGCCATGCTCGACCTCAACGACATCGCCATGTTCGTGCAGGTGGTGCGCCACGGCAGCTTTGCCGGGGCGGCGCGCCGGCTGGGCCTACCGCCCAACACGGTGAGTCGGCGCATCCAGCAACTGGAGGCCCAGCTGGGCACGCGGCTGATGCAGCGCTCCACCCGCAAGCTCACCCTCACCAGCGCGGGCCAGGCTTTTCACGAGCGCTGCGCCGGCGCGGTCGACGGGCTGGTGGAGGCTGGCCAAGAGCTGATGACCGGCAGCCGCGAGCCGAGCGGCTTGATCCGCGTGGCGGCAACGGCCGATTTCTTCGACTTCTTTCCCATGGAGTGGGTGGCCGACTTTCTGGCCGCGCATCCGCTGGTGCGCATCGATTTCGTGCTCAGCGACGCCAAGGCCGACCTGATCGCCGAACAGATCGACATCGCGTTCCGCGGCGGCGAACTGCCCGATTCAGGCTATATCGCCCGCAAGCTCCTGAACGCCCTGTCCGACGGCATGGTCGCCAGCCCCGCCTACCTTGCCGCGCGCGGTGCGCCCGCCAACTTGCAAGACTTGGCGGCGAACCACGACTGCGTGACCTCGCCCCATCCCAGCGGCCGCACCATCTGGCGCATGGCGGGCCCTGACGGCGTGCAGGAAGAAGTGCAGGTCGCGGGCCGCTTCAGCGGCAACACCGCCCAGGCGCTGCGCAAGGCCGCAATCGCCGGACTGGGCGTCGCGCTGCTGCCGCCCACCATGGCCCGGATCGACGTTCGGGCCGGCCGGCTCGTGCCGGTGCTGCCGCAATACCAGCGCACGGGGCAGGGGCTGAGCGTGCTGTATCCAAGCCGCAAGCACCTGCCGCTGGCGGTGTCGGCGTTCATCGGCATGGTGACGGAGAAGCTGAGCGCGGAGGAGGCGTTGCCGGAGATGCTGCGGGTGGCGAAGACCTAGCCTCACCGGCCGATCGATTTGCACAGAAAATGCCTTCATGAAAATCGAAAAAGACACCGTCGTCACCCTCAAGTACAAGGTCGCCGATGCCCAGGGCAAGCTCATCGAAGCCAGCCCCGAGCCGATGGCCTACCTGCATGGCGGGTACGAGAACACGCTGCCCAAGATCGAGGAAGCGCTCGATGGCAAGGAAAAGGGCTACCAGACCACGCTCAACCTTGCGCCTGAAGACGCCTTCGGCCTGCGCGACGAATCGCTGGTGCGCAGCATTCCCAAGTCCGAGTTTCCGCCGGGTGTGAAGGTGGGCGGACAGCTGCAGGGGCGGCTCGACGACGGCACCGAGCACGTTTTCACGGTGATGAAGATCAAGGGCCCGGTGGTGCTGCTCGACGGCAACCATCCGTGGGCGGGCAAGGCGCTGAAGTTCAGCCTCCAGGTGACGGACGTGCGCGCCGCGCTGCCGGTGGAGATCGAGCATCGTCACGTGCATGGGGCGCACGGGCACCATCACTGATCGAAGCTTCGATCCTTCGGCCTTCAGGCGTGCGGCCTACTTCTTTGCCCAGAAGCGCCGCGCCTTCTCGATCTTGCCCAGCGCCTTGCGGCACGCCTTTGCGCCGGCCGCATGGCGCGCACTGAACCAGCCGACCGCGAACCATGCGCGCGCATCGCGTGCGGCGGCTTCGCGGTAGAGCGCCATCGCCACGGCTTCGTCGTTGAACTCGCCCAGCGCGTCTTGCGCCGGGCGCAGCCGCTTCAGGTAACGCTCGGCGGCTGAGTTTTTTCCGTCGTCCGCATCGGCGAACAGCGGCGCCACGAATTCGGCCAAGTAGCGCAGGCGCTTGAGCCGCTTGCGGGTGCGATGCTGGTCTTCGGTGGGCAAGGACTCGAAGCGCTGGCCGTCTCGGACGACCTGCTTGTGCAGGCGCTGCAGGCGCTTGCGCAAGAAGCGGCGGGCATCGCCGGCATCCAGCGGAGCCGGTTGTTCCTGCTGCACAGCTTCTCCGGCTTTCGCCGCTTCAGCGTGCGTCGTGGTGGCGGTAAAGCCGATGAGCGAAACCAGCACCGACTGGAATGCCGGCGCGCGCACGATGTCGCCGGCTGACTGCGCGCCAGCCGCGGCCTGGTCTCCCGCGAGCGGATCGAACTCCGGTGCGCCGGCGTTGCGCAGTTGCGGCTGCGCCAGCTTCACGACCTGCTCGCGATCGCGCAGCGCGCCAAGGGCGCGAAAGGCTTCGACCAGGGGCGGCTCCCATGCGGCCGCGTCGAGAAGACCCGCGGTCGCGTCGAGTCCCGCGAGTTCGCGCAATGCGGTGCGCAGCCGGCGGATGCCGATGCGCAACTGGTGGATCTGTTCTTCGTCGGTGCTGCCGGCCGCAATCTCGCTGGCGTTGGGCAGCATCTGGGCGAGGCAAGACGCGACCACGGCTTGCTGGATGGTGTGGCCGTCGAGCTTGTTGTCTTTTTCATCGGCGAAGCGGGGCGGCTCGGCCTTGATGGCCGGCACCACCTCGAGCTTCGCCAGCAGGCGGGCGCCGCGTTCGGCCTTGGAAACGGTGCTGAACCACAGGCCATGCTGCTGCGACCAGCGGCGCGCGAGCGCCACCAAGCCCTGCACATCGCCCCGCTTGAGTTCGAGCTCCAGTTCGCACACCGGCGATTCGCGCTGCTCGGGCGTGCCCGCGTGGGCGACGACCTTGCCGACGTCGAGTGCCAGCTCCACCACGGCGGCATTGGCGCCCGTGGTGCGCACGTCGCGCGTGAGCCGCACGATGTCCGTCGATTGGCGCTCGATCAGGGCCGCGCCGCTCTCGGCCAGCACCTTGCCGAGCCGCTCGCCGACCGGCGTGCCCTGGTGGCGTTGCGGGTCGATCGTGGGCGATGCGCCGCCCGCCGCAGCGCCAAGATCCACGTTGTGTTCGAGCCGGTGCAAGGCGTTGTCGCCGGTGGCCTTGACGGTCTGCACCCTGCGCCGCCCTTCCTTGCGCAGGCGCAGGACGATGCCTTGCGCGGCCAGCGCCTGGTCGGCGGTGTCGAAATAGCGCGCCTGCAGCCGGGTGCGCACCACGGTGCCGCGCCGCATGGCCGCCTCGACGGCCTTCAGGCGCTCGGCGGGAATATGAAACTTGAACTCGATTTCCATGAGGGCCATGATGCCCGCTCTTTTCCACCCGGCGCCACTTCCGGGCGGGCCAGGGATGCCCCTCGATTCCGAGCTTGAAAAAATATGTGGACGCCGTCCATTTTCTTTGATATCTTTTGTGGACGGTGTACACAACACACCGGCGAACCACCCGATCCACTCTTCATCGACACAGGAAGACAACCATGGCCAACAAGCAAATCTTCGTGAACCTCCCCGTCAAGAACCTGGAAAAGTCCAAGGCGTTCTTTGCCGCGCTGGGCTACACCTTCAACGAGCAATTCACCGACGCCAACGCCGCGTGCATGGTGATCAACGAAGGCAGCATCCACGCCATGCTGCTGGTCGAAGACTTCTTCAAGACCTTTACGGACAAGAGCCTCACCGACACCAGCAAGAGCACCGAGGTGCTGCTGTGCCTGTCTTGCGAGAGCCGCGCCGAAGTCGACGAGATGGTGGCCAAGGCGGTGGCCGCTGGCGGCACGGTGCCGCGCGCGCCGCAGGACTACGGCTTCATGTACGGACACGGCTTCCAGGACATCGACGGCCACCTGTGGGAGCTGAGCTTCATGGACCCGAACGCCGAGATGCCCCCGCAGTAAGGTTCGGCCGAAGAGAACGAGAACGATGCCCATCGTTCCATATGCGCTCTTCACTGTTGCACGGAAGGCACCTTCCTTAAAGCACGTTCGCCCCGATATTCCGAAGAACAATGCTGCCGCGCGTTCCGCGGCGCGATCAACGGAAAGGAATATCGAGGTGTCCAGCAACAACAGCAATGAAGAAGGCCGCAGCCCCGTGCTGCAGGTGAGCGCGCTCGGCTTTCCGTGGCAGACGATCGATCCGTTCCTGTTCTGCGTCTATCACGACGACGCTTATCCCAAGGCCAATGCGCAGATGGGGCCCGAGGCTGCGCTGGCGGGCCGGCAGATCGGTCAGGACTTCAGCCGCAAGGACGGCTGGAGCATGTACCACGGCGAAACGGTGCCGGGGTTTCCCTCGCATCCGCATCGCGGCTTCGAAACCGTGACCATCGTGCGCAAGGGGCTGGTCGATCATTCCGATTCGCTCGGCGCTACCGCACGCTTTGGCGGCGGCGACGTGCAGTGGCTCACCGCCGGCAAAGGCATCGTGCATTCGGAGATGTTTCCGCTGCTCGATGCGAACGCGCCCAACCCGTTGGAGCTGTTCCAGATCTGGCTCAACCTGCCCGCCAGGAGCAAGATGGCCGATCCGCATTTCACGATGTTCTGGTCGGAAGCGATTCCGCGCTTTGCGTCCGACGACGCGAACGGCGGCCGCACCGAGGTCGCGATCATCGCGGGCCGCTTCGGAGATGCAGCGGGCAACGGCAACGCACCAGAGCCGATCGCCCCGCTTGCGCCGCCGCCCGATTCATGGGCTGCGCAGGCCGATGCCGACGTGGCGATCTGGACGCTGAAGATGACGCCCGGCGCGCAGTGGACGCTGCCCGCCGCAACCGGGGAGGGCACGCGGCGCATGCTGTACTTCTTCAAGGGCGCCGCCGCACACATTGCAGGGCAGCGCATAGAAGGCCCGGCCGCCATCGAGCTGCGTGCCGATACGGCGGTGGAGTTGATCAACGGCAACGACGAGGCCAGCGAATTCCTGCTGCTGCAAGGCCGCCCGATCGCAGAGCCGGTGGTGCAATACGGGCCCTTCGTGATGAACACGCAGGCGGAGATCAGCCAGACGCTGGCCGATTACCGCCGCACACAATTTGGCGGCTGGCCGTGGAGCGACCCGGCGCCGGTGCATGGCCGCGATGAGGCGCGATTTGCGCGGCACCCGGGTGGGCGCGAAGAGAAGCCGAAGGCTTGAGGAAGAAGACGCAGGCCAGCCTGCGGCGAATCAGAAAGTTTTAAGCAGCTCGACAGCGGGCGCGGTCATGCTGGGCACGAACTCGATCACGTGCGTGCTTGCCACGCCGCTCTGCACGAACGGGTCGCGTGCCAGCACCGCGTCGAGCGCGGCCCGGTCGCCCGAGCGCGCGAGGATCACGCCGCCCTTGCGCGGCACCTGCCGGCCCGAAGCCACGAAGAGGCCGCTTGCGTAGTGCTTTCGTAGCCATGTCATGTGCCCATCCATCAGCGCATCGAGCTCTTCAAGCGGACGGATGTAGGTGAGAGTGACGATGAACATGGACGAGGCGGCAAGTAGATCTGGAACTTGCAATCCTATGGCCTGAAGCGTGGGCATTCCGTGACACGAGAAGTAACGGAGTGATCTATGTTTTGCAGCTTCTGCTAACTTCTTTTTCATTGCTTCAACTGCCCAGGGGAGTCGTTCAATGCCGCTTCAGTCGTCGCGTTTTTTGCCGCCTGGTTTCGTACCGCCGTATCTGCTGGACCGGCTGGCCGAGCGTGCGAGCGCGCATGCAAGCGCGCGGGCGGCGCAAACGCTGATGATCGATCGCGAGCACCGCGGCCTTCGCGAAGCGGTAGCCACGACGCAAGGCGTCTCGTCGGGCCGGCCACCGGCTTATGTGCGGCGCGACGCTCCCCAGCGCGCCGTTCACGACGCGGAGCACACCATGAGCCTGCCCGGCCGGCTGGTGCGCGCCGAAGGGCAGGCACCCACACGCGACATTGCAGCCGACGAGGCCTACGACTACCTGGGCGCCACCTACCGGCTATACCGCGACATCTACGAGCGCGACTCCATCGACAACGCCGGCATGCCGCTCACGGGCAGCGTGCACTACGGCAACGACTACGACAACGCGTTCTGGAACGGCAAGCAGATGGTGTTCGGCGATGGCGACGGCGAAGTCATGAACCGCTTCACCATCGCGGTGGACATCATCGGCCACGAGCTGACGCACGGCGTCATCGACCACGAGTCGGGCTTGATCTACCAGGGGCAGTCGGGCGCGCTCAATGAATCGGTCTGCGACGTGTTCGGTGTTCTGGTCAAGCAGCACTTGCTCAAGCAGACGGCGCAGCAGGCCGACTGGCTCGTAGGTGCGGGGCTTTTCACCGCCAAGGTAGAGGCACGCGCTCTGCGTTCGATGGCCGAGCCCGGCACGGCTTACGACGATCCGGTGCTCGGCAAAGACCCGCAGCCCGCCCACATGAAAGACCTGGTCGTCACGCGGCAGGACAATGGTGGCGTGCACATCAATTCCGGCATTCCGAACCGCGCTTTTTATCTTGCGGCCACCGCCATCCAGGGCCCGGCCTGGGAGACTGCGGGCCGCGTCTGGTACGACACCGTGTGCGACAGGCGGCTGCGCCAGGACTCTGACTTCCTGGCCTTCGCGCAACTGACGGTAGAGAATGCGGCCAGGCGCTTCGGCGCCGACAGCGCGGCGCACAAGGCCATCGGCGCCGCATGGAACACCGTGGGGGTCACACCATCATGATTCAGCTTCCGCCTTTGGACCAGGCTACGGTCGTGCGAGTGACGCGCGAAGGCGGCGTTGCCTACCTGCCGGGCCTTTCGCGGCCG
Organism: Variovorax sp. CCNWLW186; assembly: GCF_037203865.1. Lineage (NCBI taxonomy): Bacteria > Pseudomonadati > Pseudomonadota > Betaproteobacteria > Burkholderiales > Comamonadaceae > Variovorax > Variovorax sp. CCNWLW186. Next base: position 132,722 of record NZ_JBBCBO010000003.1, read on the forward strand.
CGCAGCTACCAGTTGGGCAATTGCAGCGAAGAACTGCGCCAGCAGATCGGCGAGGCTTTGCAAAGCGCCGCACCGCATGCAGAGCAGCGCGACGGACCCGCCTCGCCGGGCGGCGACCAGCGCTTCTACCGCGTGGAAGTGGTGGTGGAAAGCGCCACCACGCATTCGGGTTCGGTCAGCTTCGAAGTGCCAGAGAACGAAGCGCCGGAAGCGTTGGTGCATCTCTGGAAAGACGCGGCCGACCGCTGAGCGCGGCCTCGGTTCAGAGCCCGCCGCGAATCGTCGACACCACGAGCCACACGTTGGCCAAGCTGATCACGCCGAACAGCCCCCACGCCAGCAGCTTGACCACGGGGCCGTTGGCAAAGCCGCCCATCATTGCGCGGCTGCTCGTGAAGCGGATCAGCGGCCACATCGCAAACGGCAGCTGAAAACTCAGCACCACCTGGCTCAGCACCAGCATCTTGCCCACGCCGCCGTCGCCGAACCACCACACGCCCAGAAAGGCCGGCCCGAGTGCCAGCGCCCGCGTGATGAGGCGGCGCTGCCAGCACGGAATCTTCAGGTCAAGAAAGCCTTCCATGATGATCTGGCCTGCAATGGTGCCGGTGAAGGTCGAGCTCTGGCCCGATGCCAGCAGCGCAATGCCGAACAGCGTGGCCGCCACCGCACTGCCCACGATGGGTTCGATGAGTCGGTAGGCATCATCGATCTCCGTCACTTCCACATGGCCTGTGCTGTGGAAGGCACTGGCCGCCAGCACCATGATGGCCGCGTTGACCAGCAGCGCGAGCGAAAGGGAGATGACCGCATCGAAGGTGCAGAAACGCACCGCCTCGCGCCGCGCCGCATCGCTGTCGGCCACCAGCCGGGTCTGCACGATGGATGAATGCAGGTACAGGTTGTGCGGCATCACCGTGGCGCCGACCACGCCGATGGCAAGGTACAGCGCGCCGGGCTGCTGCAGCCGCTCGAAGCTCGGCGCAAAGCCCATGGCCACGCCAAACCAGTTGGGCTGCGACATTGCAAGCTCCACCACGAAACAGCCCGCTATGGTGCCCACCAGCCCGAGCACGATCGCTTCGACGCGCCGGAAGCCAGCGCCTTGCAGCCCGAGCACGAGCAGCGTGTCGAACGCCGTGATCGCAATGCCGACCGGAATCGACACGCCGAACAGCAGGTGCAAGGCGAGCGCGCTGCCCAGCACCTCCGCCAGGTCGCAGGCCACGATGGCGAGTTCCGCGCCCAGCCACAGAAAGCGGCTGACGCGCGGCGAATAGTGCTCGCGGCAAGCGCGGGCAAGATCTTTCTGCGCCACGAGGCCGAGCCGCACGCACAGCGTTTGCAGCAGCATGGCCGCCAGGCTCGCAAGCAGCACCACGAAGAGCAGGCCGTAGCCGAAGCGCGAGCCGGCCTCGATGTCGGTCGCCCAGTTGCCCGGGTCCATGTAGCCGACCGACACCAGCAGCCCGGGTCCCGCATAGCGCAGCAGCTTCTTGCCGAAGGGCAGGTCCTGCGGGACCGCCACGCTGCCTTTGACTTCGGAAGGGCAGAAGGGCGCGGTGGCGGTGCGGGGCAGGGGAAAGAACATGCGGGCGATGATAGGGTGGCACATCGGGTCTCGCGCGGGACCGATACCAAAGCGCCGGATCTTTTAGATTCGACGCTCGCCATCCATTACCGTCACAACACCGGAGTCCATTGCAATGATCCACGTCGTCGCCGTTATTACCGCCAAGCCCGGCCAGCGCGCCCAGTTGCTCGAAGCCTTTGCCGCCAACCGCGCGGCCGTGCTGGCCGAAGAGGGCTGCATCGAGTACGCCGCCACGGTCGACGCGCAGGGCGTTCCGACGTCGAAAGCGAGCTTCGGGCCCGACACTTTCGTGGTGATCGAGAAGTGGGAAACGCTGGCCCACCTGCAGGCGCATGGTGTCGCACCGCACATGAAGGCTCATGGCGAGAAGACCAAGGCGCTGGTCGAGAGCAAGCTGATCCACGTGCTCGAACCCGTCTAAGAGATCGGGCAACGGGCCTTCGCGCGCGGCGCAATGCCTGCTACCCTCGCGCCGGGATCAGGCATCCCGAGGAGGGAATCACGGCATGGCGATCTTCTGCAGACCGCGCGGCTGGCGCGTGCGCGCTTTCACCTTGAGCCTGGGCGCAATGGCCGCGGCCGTGCTGTCGGCCGGTTGCGCGCAACTCGCTGCGCCGCCCTACGCGGCCGACTACGAAGCGCTCGACCGGCTCGAGGCCACCCGCCCCGGCATGGTGGCCGTGGCCAAGGTGCAGCCCACCGATCCAGGCGACAAGATCAACACCCTGAGCCTGCGCCGCGCGAGGCTGCTTTCGCCCAGCGGCACCTTCGCGCAATACCTGGAAGACGCGCTGATGCGCGACCTGGGCGAAATATCGGCCTACGACCCCAAGGCGCCCACCCGCATCGCGGCGCGAATACTGGTCAACGAGCTCGACCTTGGCGTGATCAACGGCACGGGCCGCATGGACGTGGAGGTGGTGGTGACGCGCGCCAACGCGCAGCGGCTGCGCAAGACCTACCGCGGCGAAATCGCCTTCGATTCGAGCTACGCGAACATCGTCGCCGTGCCCGCCGGACAGGCCGCCTACCCGAGGCTGGTGCGCGCGCTTTTGCGGCAGGTGTATGCCGACCCGCAATTCATCGCGGCCATTGCGCCGTAGAACCGGAATGAGCCGCACCATGTCGTTCGCCTTTTCTTCGGCCGCACGCCTGTGCGCCGCCGCTGCGCTCGCGGCCTTGCTGGCCGCCTGCTCCCATCCGATCACCATGATCACCGAGACCGCGCCGCCGCGGTCGATGGCCCACCTCATCCCGAAGAAGGTGGCCTATGTGATGACCGACGCCCAGCGCGACCAGCAGGTGACGAGCCCCGGCGGCAGCGGCGACCGCGTGAGCTACTACCCTTACCGCGATCTGGAAAAATCGATTCGCGATGCACTGCGCGCGGTGTACCGCGACGTGGTCGTGCTGCGCACCGCGGGCGACGCCAAGGCCAATGAAGCGGCGGGCGTGTCGCTGGTGTTCACACCGCAGATCAAGACCGATTCGAGCTCGTCTTCATGGGTGACCTGGCCGCCCACTTCGTTCACCGCCGAGGTGAACTGCGTGGTGAGCGACACCGCGGGCGCCGAGGTCACGCGCGTGCGCGCGGTGGGCAACGGCTCGGCGGATTTCGGCGAGTTCAACGGCGACTATGGGCTCGCCGCCCGGCGCGCGGCCAAGCAGATGACTTCGCAGCTCAGCAGTGAGATTCGCAGAAACGAGAAGCTGCGTTAACGGTTCGACGTCAGGGCTTCTCGCTGATCGCGCGCAGCAATTCCGGATCGATCACTATGTAGTCGTGCTTTTTCGGCTCGATCTTCGGATCCTGATCATGAACGACCGCCCATCCGAAAGATGCCGCGAGAGCACCGGTGTCCGCATCCTGCGCAACGCCAAACATGCCTGCCACGAAACGGAGCTCACGCTCCTTGCCGTCACGCACGTCTATGCAACGTACAGGTGCACTCGCAAGGCTCCCCGGCACCGCTCCCATGCCGGGCCCTTGGACACCCTTGAAATCTAGCCACCCGGTTCGCTGGTTCGCCACATCGAAGCGGCCTTGCCATGTGTCGAGATACTCGTTGGGGCCGAGCGCCTTGCTTTCCCAGTCCACGATCAGATAGGGAAAGAGCGTGAGGATCCAGCCAGTCAACTCCGACGGCCCCGATCCGCTCTGGTATCGAAAGAAGGACCGCCAGAACGCAGGATCGACATCGCCGGCGGCAGTTTGCGCTATTTTTTCCAAGACCGGAACAAGTGCTGCGGCCCACCGCTCGAGACCGTATGTCGCCAGGCGCTTCACGCGCGAAATCATCGAGGTCCAATCCTCTTCTGTGCCGAGAAGATGAATCGCCGGAATGCCGCATCCCACTCGCATCTCATAGTCAAAATAGCCCTGGAACGCGTCCATCAAGCAGATCTCGAAGGCCGCCGTTTCAACTGGCGTCGTGGTCGAGAAGCATGCGCTGATCAAATCTCTGGGCTCGCCGACATGCTCTCCGATCTGCTTCGAAAACGCCTCGAAGATTTCGTGCCATGGGTTCTCTTGTCCAAGAATGAAGTCTGTTCGCTCAACGACCAATGTCTTTTTGCCTTCGTGCGCCACGAATCTTGGCCGCAACGTCTCGGTGTTCTGCCCTATGTGCGCGGCAAACCCCTGGGCAATGCAGAACCAGATGTCATCCGGCCGGATGGTGAGTGGGTGATGATCGAAAAAGGCATCGTGCGCCGCCTTCACGAATGCATGCTCCGTCGTGCAGGAAACCAGTTGCGGCGTAGCGCATGCCATTCCTTCGACGGGTCGGGCGAGCAGACTGTGAATGCGCTCCCTGGCATCGAGCTTTTGGTAAGGCTCGCCGCGGGGAACGGCCGAAACCGTGACAGTCTTCATCAATTACTCCCTTGTTCAAGGACACTGTGAACTCCAACAAAAAACGCGCCCTCAGGCGCGTTCTTGTTCTGCTGCGGCGTCTTACTTAGAGACGACCTTCACCATTTCGAGGCACTTGTTCGAGTAGCCCCATTCGTTGTCGTACCAGCTCACGAGCTTGACGAAGGTGCCATCGAGCGCAATGCCGGCTTCGGCGTCGAAAATCGAGGTGCGCGGGTCGCCGCGGAAGTCGGTGGCCACCACCTTGTCTTCGGTGTAGCCCAGCACGCCCTTGAGTGCGCCTTCGCTCTGCGACTTCATTTCGGCGCAGATTTCCTTGTACGTGGCTTCCTTCTCGAGCTCGACCGTGAGGTCGACCACCGACACGTCGGAGGTCGGCACGCGGAAGCTCATGCCGGTGAGCTTCTTGTTGAGCTCGGGGATCACCACGCCCACGGCCTTGGCAGCGCCGGTGCTCGAAGGAATGATGTTTTCCAGGATGCCGCGGCCGCCGCGCCAGTCCTTGTTGCTCGGGCCGTCAACGGTCTTCTGCGTGGCGGTGGCGGCGTGCACGGTGGTCATCAGGCCGCGCTTGATGCCCCACTTGTCGTTCAGCACCTTGGCGAGCGGGGCCAGGCAATTGGTGGTGCAGCTGGCGTTGCTGACGATGGCCTCACCGGCGTACTTCTTGTCGTTCACGCCGTAGACGAACATGGGGGTGTCGTCCTTCGAAGGGGCCGACATGATCACCTTCTTGGCGCCCGCGTCGAGGTGCTTCTGGCAGGTTTCCTTGGTGAGGAAGAGGCCGGTCGACTCGAGCACGATGTCGGCGCCGACTTCGTTCCACTTCAGCTGCGAGGGATCGCGCTCTTGCGTGAGGCGGATCTTCTTGCCGTTGACGATCAGCATGTTGCCTTCAACCGTGACTTCGCCCTTGAAGCGGCCATGCACCGAGTCGTACTGGAGCATGTAGGCCAGGTAGTCGGGCTCGAGCAGGTCGTTGATGGCGACGATCTCGATGTCGTTCTTGAAGTTCTGTACCGCGGCGCGCAGCACGTTGCGGCCGATGCGGCCGAAGCCGTTGATACCGAGTTTGATAGCCATCTGATTTGCTCCTAAGGTTGAAAAACTTGTGATCTGACGGAAAGAAGAAACGCCTGGCTGCCGGCTCAGTCGCGCAGGGCGGCTTCGACGGTGGCGGCAACGTTCTCTGCCGTGAAACCGAAATGCTTGAACAGCGCCGGTGCGGGTGCCGACTCGCCGTAGCTGTCGATGCCCACGACGGCCGCGCAGCCGTATTTCCACCAGCCGCCGGTGCAGCCCATTTCGACGGCGATGCGCGGCAGCTTCTTGGGCAGCACGCTCTTCTTGTAGGCCACGTCCTGGCGATCGAAGGTGGTGGTCGAGGGCATCGACACCACGCGCACGGCAATTTTCTTCTCGGCCAGCAATTTCTGCGCGGCAAGGGCCAATTGCACTTCGGAGCCGGTGGCAATGATGACCGCGGCGGTCTTCTTGCTCTTGAGGCCGACGGCCTCGGGCTCCGACAGCACATACGCACCGCGGCTGATGTCGCCGAGGTCGCCCTTTGGCGCATAGGCAATGTTCTGGCGGCTGAGCAGCAGCGCCGTGGGGCGCGACTGGTTCTGCAGCGCCACGGCCCAGGCCACGGCGGTTTCGGCCGTGTCGCCCGGACGCCAGACGTCGAGGTTGGGAATCAGACGCAGCGAGGCGGCGTGCTCGATCGACTGGTGCGTGGGGCCGTCTTCGCCCAGGCCGATGGAGTCGTGCGTGAACACGTGCACCACGCGGCGCTTCATGAGCGCGGCCATGCGGATGGCGTTGCGGCTGTAGTCGCTGAAGGTGAGGAAGGTGCCGCCGTAGGGAATGAAGCCGCCATGCAGCGCCACGCCGTTCATGATGGCCGCCATGCCGAACTCGCGCACACCGTAGTTGATGTGGCGGCCGATCACGCCGTGGGGCGGCTCGGCCTTGTCGGCGGTGCTGTCGGGCTTGGGCTCGTCTTCGGCGCCCTGGGCGGGCTGCTGCGGCTGGCCCATGACCACGGCACCGGTCTTCGCATCGAAGCGCAGGGCCGCGGTGCTCTTGGTGTTGGTGAGGTTGGAGCCGGTGAGGTCGGCGCTGCCGCCGAGCATTTCGGGCAGGGCTGCAGTGAAGGCCTCCAGCGCCAGCTGGCTGGCCTTGCGGCTGGCCACGGTTTCGCCCTTGGTGTGGGCGGCCACCACGGTGTCGAACGCCACCTGGTGGAAGTTCTTGGGCAGCTCGCCCTTCATGCGGCGGGTGAACTCGGCGGCCAAGCCCGGGAAGGCTTCAGCGTAGGCGGCGAACTTGTCGTTCCAGGCGGCTTCGGCCCTGGCGCCCTCGGCCTTGTGGTCCCAGTCGGCGTAGGCTTCCTGCGGCACTTCGAAGGCAGGGTACGGCCACTCCAGCGCGGCGCGGGTGAGGGTGATTTCATCGGCGCCCAGCGGTTCGCCGTGGGCCTTGGCGGTGTTGGCGCGGTTCGGGCTGCCCTTGCCGATCTGCGTCTTGCAGATGATGAGGGTGGGCTTCGAATCTTCCTTCTTGGCCTTGGCGATGGCCTTGGACACGTCCTTGGCGTCGTTGCCGTCGATCGGGCCGATGACGTTCCAGCCGTAGGCCTTGAAGCGTTCTTCGGTGTTGTCGATGAACCAGGGCCTGACCTGGCCGTCGATGCTGATGCCGTTGTCGTCGTACAGCGCAATCAGCTTGTTCAGGTGCCAGGCGCCGGCCAGCGCGCAGGCTTCGTGGCTGATGCCTTCCATCATGCAACCGTCGCCCAGGAAGGCGTAGGTGTGGTGGTCGACGATGTCGTGGTTCTTGCGGTTGAATTCGGCCGCGAGCAGCTTCTCGGCCAATGCAAAGCCCACGGCGTTGGTAATGCCCTGGCCCAGCGGGCCGGTGGTGGTTTCCACGCCGGGGGTCACGTCGACCTCGGGATGGCCGGCGGTCTTGCTGTGCAGCTGGCGGAAGTTCTTGAGCTCGCCGATGGGCAGGTCGTAACCCGTGAGGTGCAGCACCGCATACAGCAGCATCGAGGCGTGGCCGTTCGAGAGCACGAAGCGGTCGCGGTCGAACCAGTGCGGGTTGGCCGGGTTGTAGCGCAGGTGTTCGCCCCAGAGTGCGACGGCCATGTCGGCCATGCCCATCGGTGCGCCCGGATGTCCGGAGTTAGCTTGTTGGACGGCATCCATGGCCAGCGCGCGAATCGCGTTGGCCATCAGGGCTTGGTTTGCCATGGGCGGTGGACTTTCGGGGAATGTGGATTGGGGGGAACCCGCGATTTTACCGGGCTCGCTCCAACCCGCTCCAATACGGCCTGAACACCCGACTGATGTTCTTTGGCGACACCCGGACTGCTAGAGTTGCCACCCATGCACGGGCTGCACCTCACCGCCGATCTCCACGACTGCCGATGCGCAATGCAATGGCTCACCGACAAGGAGGCGCTCGGCGCCGTTTGCCTGAAGGCCGTAACGGCCGCCGGGCTGCAGCCGGTGGGCAAACTGGTGCACGGGTTTCCGGCCACTCCGCAGGGGCCGGGCGGCGTCACGGCCACGGTGCTGCTGGCCGAATCGCACCTGTGCATCCACACTTGGCCCGAGCAGCGCGGGGCCACGCTCGATGTGTATGTGTGCAACTTCGGCGCCGACCATTCGGCCAAGGCGCATGCGCTGATGGAATGCCTGGTGGCGCTGTTCCAACCCGGCCGCAGCGAACGCAACGAGCTCGTACGCGGCCAGGTCGGCCAGGTGGCCGCTTGAAGCCGGCGCCCTCCTCGGTGCGAGCCATGATCCTCGCGGCCGGCCGCGGTGAGCGCATGCGCCCGCTGACCGACACCACGCCCAAGCCGCTGCTCGAAGTGCGCGGCAAGCCGCTGATGCAATGGCCCATGGAAGCCCTGGCGGCCGGCGGATTCACCCAACTGGTAGTCAACACCGACTGGCTGGGCGAGCAGATTTCCGGCCGCTTCGGCCCCGAATCGCAGCTTGGCGAGCAGCGCGCGCTATCAATTTCATATTCCGACGAAGGCCGCGACTTTGGCGGCGCGCTGGAAACGGCGGGCGGCATCGTGCGCGCGCTGCCGCGGCTGGGCGATATTTTCTGGGTGGCGGCCGGCGATGTGTTCGCGCCGGATTTCGCCTTCACGCAAGCCTCGGTGGAGCGCTTTGCGGCAAGTGGCAAGCTCGCGCACCTGTGGCTGGTGCCCAACCCGCCGCACAACCCGAAGGGCGATTTCGGGCTTTCGGCCGAAGGCCTAGCGCTCAATTCGGCGGCCGAGAAATACACCTTCTCGACCATCGGCCTGTACCGCGCCGCGCTCTTTTCGCCGCCTTACTGCGGCATTCCCGCCGGCAACCCGGCGGGCCTCAAAGCCCCGCTGGCACCCATCTTGCGCGCCGCGATGGACAATGAACTCGTGAGCGCCGAGCTCTACACCGGGCAATGGACCGATGTGGGAACGCCCGAACGGCTTCTTCAACTGAACACGCCAAGATGACCTCAGAAGACCACAAGATCTACGCCGAGCGCCGCGCGCGCCTCGCCTCGCAACTGGGCAAGGACGGCATCGCCATTGTGCCGACCGCGCCCGAGCGGCAGCGCAACCGCGACAGCGACTTTCTGTTTCGGCACGACAGCTACTTCTACTACCTGACCGGCTTCACCGAACCGAACGCCTGGCTGGTGCTGGCGGGCGATGGCCGCAGCACGCTGTTCTGCGCCCCCAAGGACCTGGAGCGCGAGATCTGGGACGGCTACCGCCTGGGCCCCGACGCGGCGCCCGAGGCGCTTGGCGTGACAGAGGCCTTCTCGGTCAACGACCTCGACGCCAAGCTGCCCAAGCTGCTCGAGAACAGGTCGACCGTGTGGTTTCCGTTCGCCACCCACAAGGGGCTGGAAACCCGCGTCGACGGCTGGCTTCAATCGGTGCGCGCGCGCGTACGCTATGGCGCGCTGTGCCCGCAGGAGCAGCACGACCTGTGCGGCCCACTCGACGAAATGCGGCTGATCAAGGACGCGCACGAACAAGACATCATGCGGCGTGCCGCGCAGATCAGCGCCAGGGCGCACATTCGCGCAATGCAGCTTTCGGCCCGCATGCTGCGCGAGGGCAAGGACGTGCGCGAATACCACCTTGATGCCGAGCTGCTGCACGAGTTCCGCCTGGGCGGCTCGCAGTACCCGGCCTACGGCTCCATCGTGGCGGCGGGCGCCAATGCCTGCGTGCTGCACTACCGCGCCGACGCGGCGCCGGTGCGAAGCGGCGAGCTGGTGCTCATCGACGCCGGTTGCGAGCTCGATGGCTACGCGAGCGACATCACGCGCACCTTTCCCGCCAACGGCAAGTTCAGTGGCCCGCAGCGCGCGCTGTACGACCTGGTGCTTGCCAGCCAGGACGCATCGGCCGCGGCCACCAAGGCCGGCAACCGCTTCAACGACCCGCACGATGCGGCCGTGCGCGTGCTTGCGCAGGGCATGCTCGACCTGGGCCTGCTCGACGCAAACAAGGTCGGCGGCGTCGGCGACGTGATCGACAGCCGCGCCTACTTCCAGTTCTACATGCACCGAACCGGCCACTGGCTGGGCATGGACGTGCACGACTGCGGCAGCTACGTCGAGCCTACGCAAGTGGGCGAGGTGAGCGAGCGAAAAGATCCGCTGTCGAACGAGATCATCAAGAACCGGCCGAGCCGCATCCTGCATCCGGGCATGGTGCTGACGCTGGAACCCGGCATCTATGTGCGGCCCGCCGACGGCGTGCCCGAGCAGTTCCACAACATCGGCATCCGCATCGAGGACGACGCCATCGTCACGGCCACCGGCTGCGAGCTTATTTCGCGCGGCGTGCCGGTGAAGGCGGACGAGATCGAGGCACTGATGCGAGCTTGACCGCCCGCTGAGACACCGGCGGCGGCACATGCCGCGCCTGCAAAAAGTCGATGAACACCCGAAGCTTGCGCGGTATCTGCGCGGAGCTCGGGTGATAGAGGTAGAAGCCCGGAAAGGTCGGCCACCAGGGCTCGAGCAGCGGCAACAGCCGGCCGCTGTCGAGATCGCCGCGCACCGAGCCTTCGAAAGCCACGGCAATGCCCGCGCCGTCGCGCGCAGCGGCCAGCAGCACGTCGCCGTCGTTGCTGACCAGCGGGCCGGCCACTTCAATGTCGAGCACGCGGCCGTCCTGCGCATACTCCCACCGATAAAGGCCGCCCGTGGTCAGGCGGTAGTTCATGCACTGGTGCTCGCGCAGGTCTTCGGGCGTCTTCGGCAATTTGCGTTTTGCAAGGTAGCGCGGCGACGCAACAGTCACCATGCGTTGCGGCCCGCCCATCGGCAATGCCACCACGTCTTGCGCCAGGCTTTCGCCAAGCCGGATGCCCGCATCGAAACCGCCTTCGACCAGGTCGACCATGCGGTTATCGCAAACCAGCTCCAGCGTGATGTCCGGAAACGCCTCGGCAAAGTCCCCCAAGTGCGGATACAGCAGGAGCTCGGCCGACGCGCGCGCAACGTTCAGCCGCAGCAGCCCCGCCGGCTTGTCGCGCGCCTCATTGATGCCTTCCACCGTTTGCGCGAGCGCGGCAAGCGCCGGCTGCGCGCCCTTCAGCAGTTGCTGGCCCAGTTCGGTCACGCCCACGCGGCGTGTGGTGCGGTCGAGCAGGCGCACGCCCAGCCGCCGCTCGAGCGTGCGCAAGGTCTGCGACAGCGCCGAAGGCGAGACGCCCAGTTCTTCCGCCGCCCGCGTGAAGCTGGCGTGGTGCGCAACGCGTGCGAAGGCGGCAATGGCGGGAAGCAGTTCGGGCGACATGCGCCCGATTATCGAGACCGCGGCAGACTCAGGCTACTTGGCCTGCAGCAACGCCCCCGCTTCAAGCAGCACCAGCTCGTTGTCGTCGGCCTTGTTCGGCTCGCGGCTGCTGGAGAACGGCAGGTTGTTGTCGTTGCCGACCACGATGTGCGTGGCGTCCACCACGTCGACGTTCTCGATGGTGAAGAACGGGAACTTGAGCACGCCGTCGTTCAGCGGCTTGCGCGCGAGCTTGGCCGGGTCGGCGATGTTCAGCAGATCGATGTAGCCGATCTTGCGCACCGCGCCGCCCACGTTGGCGTCGTTCAGCTCGACCTTGTAGACGCGCTTGAACTTGGCGATGTCGTGGAAGCAGTCGGTGCGCTTCTGGCCTTCGGGGCAGGCCTTGTCGCTGGTGCCTTCGCCGTTGTCGCGCTCGATGATGAGGCCCGTGGTGCCATCGATCATGTTGAAGTCGCCGATGGCATGGCCGTTGGCCTCGAGCACGTAGTGCCAGTGGCGGCCCGTCCACTTTTCGGAGGCCACGTCGAACTCCAGCACGCGCAATGCTTCCTTGCCGTCCTGTTTCTCGTAGTCCTTGGTCTCCGCGTTCCACACCGGGCCTTCGAGCAGCGCATAGAGCTTGCTGCCGTCTTTCGACGCGGCCATACCTTCGAAGCCCTTGGAGCGCTTGACCTGGAAATCGACCGCGCCACCCGGTGCCCCCGGCGTGGTGACCGACGGATGGTCAGGCGAGCGTACGGCCTTGCCGCCCACCAGCGTGTCGAACACCGCGAGCACCTTGCCCTTCAGGTCGGCCTTGATCAGGAAGGGACCGAACTCATCGCCGATCCACATCGCACCGCCGGCAAACTGCAGGCTCTCGGGATCGAAGTCGGACCCCGTGAGGTAGCGCTGCTTCGTGCCTTCATGAACGATGCGGAAGGGCACCTTCTTGTCGGGGTCATGCAGGAAAACGGTGTCGAGGCGGTTGAACTTGCCGCTCTTGAAGTCCACCTTGTAGTGGTTCAGGTAGAGCATGAAGTCGGGCGAATTGGCCTTGGCGCCCGCACCGTTGTCGGTAAGAATCCAGAACGAGCCGTCGTCCATCTTCTTGATGCCCGAATGGCCCTGCAGCGGCTGGCCCTTGAAGGGCACCGAAACGCCCGTGCCGCGCCCGCCCGAGAGACCTTCCACAGTGCCCAGCGCCTCCACGCGCTTGCCCGAGGTGAACTTGCCGCTCACTTGCAGATCGGCCGGCGCGTCCTTGGGCGCCGCAACGAAGCTCTGCGCGGGCAGCACGGCATGGCCGGCGAGCGCGACCGGAAAAACGGTCTGTGCGGCGGCGTTGCCGCAAGCAAATGCGCCGGCAAGGGCGATGAAGGAGAGAGAAGCGATGCGCGTCATGAGAGCAAGAAGAAAGGTTTCAGTCGAAGCGCGAGACCATGCCGATTGCGCGTGACGCGGCCATGACATGCAACGTTTAGAGCCGGAGCGAGGACTTGTTCACCATCAGCCGGGGCATCACCCCGCGGCGGAGATCTTCATGCGGCGACCGTGCCCGCAACGTGCCCACGCGTAAACGCTTCTTCAAAGATGGAGTAGCCCGACCAGTCCGCATGCGCGAACGAGAGACGCCCGGCGGCAACGTGGCCGCGGTGCGCAGTACCCATGCGTGCCAACAGGCCCGGCGTTGGAATGGCCATGGCGTGGCCGTAGCGGGTGATCTCGACGCGCGTGGCCAGCTCCGGCAGGTCCGGATGCGGCACCGAGAGCTCGGCAAGCAGGTCGTCGCGCCATCCGGTCCAGGGGCGGTCCTGCAACAGGCGGCGTCCGTCCACCGAGTCGTAGCTGCTCGGCCCGAGGGGGCGGTACCAGCTGATGACGGTGCCGCGCGGCGTAGGGTCGAGCGTCTGGTGGCGCGCATCGACGTACCCCAGGCCGCGTGTGCCGTACACGACGTTGTCCCAGCTCGGCGCCGCGCCGGGGCGGTCGGCAAACGGGCCACTCAGGTGCACGTTGGCGACCAGCCAGGGCGCATGGCGCACGTGCGCGACGGCATTGCGCAGCACCTCCGGCGCGTTCTCGACGATGCGGGCGGCGATGAACACCGGCAGCGCGACGATGCAGCGCTCGGCCTGCCAGCGCACCAGCGATTTTGTTTCGGCGTCCCATGCGTCGACCTCCACGCCCCCGCGCAGATCGGCGATGCGCGTGACGACCTGCCCCGTATGCAACCGGTCACCCAGGGGCTCGGCGAGCCGCTTGGTGAGCCAGCCGTTGCCCTCGGGCCAGGTGAGCACGCCGTCGCGTTCGGGGTTCGAATCCGCACCAACGCCCGACGAACCCGGCGCATGAAACCCGTGCCGGCTTGCGAAATAGTGGATGCCGGCCCAGGCCGAAACATGGGCGATGCCGGCGCCATAGTCGTCGCGGCAGCAGTAGTCGAGGTACCAGCGCAGTTGCGGATCGCTGAAGCCTTCGCTGTCGAGCCAGCGCTCGAACGGAACGGCGTCGAGCGCGAGCAGCTCGGGGGTTGCCGCCACCTTGAGCGTGGGAATGGCGAAATGCGCCGCGTGCTGCAGCGCATCGATCCGTTGCGCGAACTTGCGGTACTGCGCATGGGTGCTCTCGCCGACGTCGTGCACGGGCAGGAGGCCGTCTTGCCACTCGCCGCGAAAGAACAGGCGCTCCTGCGGGCTGTGGCAAAGGTTGCGTTCGTCGTATTCCCAGCGACCGGCCACGCGGCGGCGCAGGCCCAGTTCCTCCAGCAGGTCTTGCACCTCGCGGGCGTTGTCGTCGGGCACCGGCAGGTAATGCGCGCCCAGCGGGCAGGCAATGCCGTTGACCATGCCGGCACGGGAGTTGCCGCCGGCCGTGTCTTCGAGTTCGAGCAGGGCGAAGTCTTCGATGCCCGAAAGCCGCAAGGCGCGCGCCGCGGCAAGGCCTGCAACGCCGCCTCCGGCGATGACCACGCGCGTGCGCTTCGCGGTTGCAGGGGCCTGGCTCTTGAGCGCGCCGTCGCGCATGGCGTGGCCTCGCGCCATGTCGATGCCGGTGAAGCCGCCTTCGATGATTGGCTGCGGCGCCTCGCAGCCCGCGAGGGCAAAGGCGCCCGCCGCACCCACTGCACCGAGAAAATCGCGCCGCTGCATGCCGGGGCTAGTGCGTCATGACCTTGCCCCACTCTTGTTCGTAAGTGGTGACGAGGGTCTGGTTCGACAGGCGGTTGACCTCGGCCGGCACACGCGCCATGTCGAGTGGAAAGTCGAACATCAACGGCAATGTCGAAGGTGCCAGGAAACGCAGTCCGGAGGGCAGCGCATCCGGCATGCGGTACGGGCGGCGGCTGGCGATGATGTAGCCCCACTCGCCGAAGCTCGGTACATGGGCGTGATACGGCGTGGCCTTCAGACCGACCGACTCGATGGTGGTTGCCACGGTCCAGTAGCTCTTGCGCGCCACCAGCGGCGATGTGGTCTGGATCACCGCATAGCCGCTCGCGGAAAGACGCTTTTCGAGCAACGAATAGAAGCTGTTGGTGTAGAGCTTGCCGATGGCAAAGTTGGTCGGGTCGGGAAAGTCCACCACGATGACGTCGAACATGTCTCCGGGTTGCTGCAGCCACTGGAAGGCGTCGGTGTTGACGACCTTCACCTTGGGCGACGAGAGCGCATGGCCGTTGAGCGCAGCCAGCGTTTCATGCCCGGCAAAAAGCTGGGTCATGTTCGGGTCGAGCTCCACCAGCGTGACCGATTCGACCGAGGGGTACTTGAGAATCTCGCGCACCGCCATGCCGTCTCCGCCGCCGAGCACCGCCACTTTCTTCGGTGCGCCGTGCGCGGCCATTGCCGGGTGAACGAGCGCCTCGTGGTAGCGGTATTCGTCGCGCTCGGCGAACTGCAGGTTGCCGTTCAGGAACAGGCGGTGCCCGAGTTGCCCGCGCGTGACCACGATGCGCTGATAGGGCGAACTGGCGCTGAACACGATGTGGTCCTGGTAGAACTTGTCTTCGGCCAGCGTGGTGATGTGGTCGGCCCACACAAAGGCGCCAAGCAGCGCCGCGAGCGCAAGAAAGCAAGCCACCGCGTGGGCACCCATGCGGCGCAGTTCATGGCGAAACAGCCACAACGCCCACACGGCCACGGCCGCGTTCATGAAGCCGAACAGGAGCCCCGTGCGGATCATGCCGAGCTGCGGCACCAGGATGAGCGGAAAAGCCACCGACACGGCCAGCGCACCGAGGTAGTCGAAGGTGAGCACCTGCGATACCAGGTTCTTGAGCTGGATGTTGCGCTTGAGGATGCGCATCACGAGCGGTATCTCGAGCCCCACCAGCGTGCCCACCACCATCACCAGGCCGTAGAGCAGCAGGCGGAAGGCGCCGGGCACGTACGCGTTGGCCAGGAAAAGAATGGCCGGCAGCGCGCCGCCGATGAGCGCAACCAGCAGTTCGATGCGAAGGAAATGCGCGGGCAGCTGGCGCTCGAAATAGCGCGAGAGCCACGAGCCGACACCCATGGCAAACAGGTAGGTGCCGATGATGGTGCTGAACTGCAGCACCGAGTCGCCGAGCAGGTAGGAGCTCAGCGCGGCCGCGGTCAGTTCATAGACCAGGCCGCAGGCGGCCACCACGAACACGCTGGCGAGCAGCGCAATTTCAACGGGCTGCGGCCCCTTGGCCGGCGGCGCCGGACTGACAGGAGCGTCCACGGAAGCAAGCAAGCGCTAATGGATTGCCGCGGCCACGATGACGCAGATGCCCAGGCTCATTGCCGCGACCACCAGCCCCAGCGCGACGTTCTGCTTCTCGACGATCTCGCCCCACAAATCGTAGGGCGTGAGCTTGTCGATGATCAGGAAGCACAGCCAGAAGATCAGCACGCCAAGCAGCGCATACACGAGCGATCCGAGGACCACGCCCGGTTTCAGCCATTCAAATCCCATGGGGACCTCCAGTCGTAGTAGCAGTAGTGAGAGAAGACATCGCGAGAAACTCCGCCGTCATTTGTGGCCGCCGCCGCTCGAATAGCCGCCGTACGAGCCGCCCGTGCTGCGCGAGCTCGAACAGTTTTGCACGCTCGGGTCGCAGCGCGACGAGCAGGTGCTCAGGATGATGAGCAGAACGATGACGATGATCACGATGAAGATGATCGTGCCGCAGCCCATGCCCGACGCAGCGCTGACGGGCAGTGCGTCGCCGCGCACGAACATGTCCTTCTTGTCGTCGAGCTTGAACGCGGCGGACACCGCGCCGCTGTCGAGCTTGCTGCCCGATGACCACGTCAGCTCGTTGGCCGAGCGCTCCATCGACAGCAGCGCGTTGCCGCTGGCGAAGTCGCGGTTGAAGGTTTTCTGTCCGCGCTCCACCTGCCAGTAGAACTCGCCCGCCACGTAGGTGGTTTCGGCGTTGTAGGCGTATTGCTGGGTGTAGCGCTTGCCAAGGTAGCTGGCGCTGCTGCCGTTCTCGGCCATGACGGGCGCGCCGGTGGTCGGCTTGACCATGCTCCAGCCGTCTTCGGCGTCGACCAGGAAGCTGAAGCCGCGCTTCTTGTTGTACAGCAGGTACTCGCTCCAGCCGAAGTGCTCATCGTCGCCCGGCTCGGTGCCCATGCGGTGCTGGAAGCCCACCACCTGCCACTGTGCGCCCTGCAGCTGGCCCACGCTGCCGATGGCGATGAGCGGGCGAACGGGTTCGTTCTGCTCCGCGTGCTTCAGCTCGCCGCCAATGCCTTGCGACAGGTCGATGATGCTGTCGCACGAGCCGCAGGTAATGCTCTTGCTGTCGGCCAGGTTGACGGTAACGGGCGCGCCGCAATTGGGGCAGTTGAAGGCGCGGCCTTTTTCGTCCTTGGCGGATTCGTCGCGCAGGCCGCTGAGCTGCAGGTCTTCGAGCTGTACCGAGCGGCCCAGGTACGCGCCCGGAGGCTGCGTGCTGTAGTCGAGACTGAGCACCAGCCCGTTGCCGCTGCGCAGCTCGACCATGGGGAACGAGCGGCCCAGTTCCGGCAGATGCGAGAGCTCGCCCTGGGCGGAAAGCAGCGCCACCTGTTCGTTCGACGAAACGGTGTAGCTCTGGCCGTTGAACGCGCTGGTGGCGCCCACGCGCAGGTCGGTGGGCGGCGGCGCGACGCGCTGCAGTTCGAACGGCAGCGCAAAGACATAGGCGCCGTTGTCCTCGCTCAGGACGCCGGCTCGGCCGTCGTCGAGAGCGGCAATCCATTCGGTCCAGCGCCCGCCCGGGTGGCTGTATTGCAGGCGCCCGACGATGGTGAACGGCTGGTCCTGGATCCGGCCGGCTGCAAGCAGCTGCAGCGGACTGAAGTCGTCGAACAGCTCGGCCATCTTGCCGATGCGCGCGAGCGTGTCGCCTTGGCGCACGACGGTGCTCTGGCAATACGGGCACACCGCATGCGTCGATTGCGCGGAACGGAATTCGACCGGTGCGCCGCAGCCAGGGCAGGGCGCACGGTAGGCGCGCTGGGCGCCTGGTTGCTCAGCCATTGCCGGTGCTTAGACCAGCTTCTTGAGCAGCTCCGCCTTCTTGGCGTCGAACTCTTCCTGCGTGAGGATGCCCTTGGTCTTGAGCTCGCCGAGCTTTTCGAGCGTGGTCATGACGTCGTTCGGGCTCACCACGGCAACAGCAGGCTGCTGCTGGGTTGCCGCAGCCTGCGCCGCTGCATTGGGGCTCAGGCCCTGGGCGAGGTTTTGCGCCAGCACCTGGCCGAGCGCCACCCCGGCACCCAGGCCCATGGCGTCGCCCGCAATGCCGCCGCCGTTGGCAGCGCCCTCGGCAAACTTGGGAATGGCTTGCGCGGTTTGGTATTGCATGAACTTGCCCATGTCGTTGCCGACCATGCCCATGCCGATCTTCTGGTCGAGGATCTTCTGCAGCTCTTCGGGCAGCGAGACGTTCTGGACCGTGATGTTCTCGAGCTTGATGCCGATCTTCTCGAACTCGGGCACCAGCTGCGCGGCCAGCGCCTGCGCAAACTGGATTTGGTTGGCCGCAAGGTCGAGAAAGGGCACGCCGCTGGAGGCAATGGCGTTGCTGATGTTCTGCAGCACCAGGCCGCGCAGCTGGCCGTCGAGGTCCGCCACGCCGTAGATGTCGCGCGTGCCGGAAATCTCGGTGTGGAACAGCTTGGCGTCGCCAATGCGGAACGAGTAGTTGCCGAAGGCGCGCAGGCGCACGGCGCCGAAGTCCTTGTCGCGGATGGTGATGGGCTGCGGCGTGCCCCACTTCTGGTCGACCTGCTGGCGCGTGCTGAAGAAGTACACGTCGCTCTTGAAGGGGGATTCGAAGAGCTTGTCCCAGTTCTTGAGGTACGTGAGCACGGGCAGCGTCTGCGTCGTGAGCTTGTACATGCCGGGGCCGAACACGTCGGCCACCTGGCCTTCGTTGACGAACACGGCCACCTGCGACTCGCGCACGGTGAGGGAGGCGCCGTTCTGGATTTCCATCTCGGCCATGGGGAAACGCCAGGCCAACGTGCCATCGCCAGTCTCGGTCCACTGGATGATGTCGATGAACTGTTTCTTGATGAAATCCATCAGGGCCATGGCCGCTCCTCGTCGAATTTTTTTACAGACTGCGCATATTGCCACATCGCCTTGACAGGCCGGCGTGCTTTCGGCAAGGCCCATCCCCCGCCATACGGCCTATGGCGTCATGGGCCGAGGTCTACAATCGGCGCCCCCAGAAGAAGCGCCACCAGGAGCAACGGCACATGTCCGATTCGACGAACTCATCGACCCCTACGCCCGAAGACAAGCGCGCCGAGTTGCGGCGCGCCGCCCTCGAGTACCACGAGCTTCCGGTGCCGGGCAAGATTGCCATCGCCGCGACCAAGCAGATGGTGAACCAGCGCGACCTGTCGCTGGCCTATTCGCCCGGCGTGGCCGCGCCCTGCGAGGAAATCGTCAAGGACCCGGCCAACGCCTTCAAGTACACGGCGCGCGGCAACCTGGTGGCGGTGATCACCAACGGCACCGCCGTGCTGGGCCTGGGCGACATCGGCCCGCTGGCGGCCAAGCCGGTGATGGAAGGCAAGGGCGTGCTTTTCAAGAAGTTCGCCGGCGTGGACGTGTTCGACATCGAAATCGACGAAAAGGACCCCGCCAAGCTGGTCGAGGTGATCGCGGCGCTGGAGCCGACCTTCGGCGCCATCAACCTTGAAGACATCAAGGCCCCCGACTGCTTCTACGTCGAGCGCGAGCTGCGCAAGCGCATGAAGATCCCGGTGTTCCACGACGACCAGCACGGCACGGCCATTACGGTGGCTGCGGCCATGCTCAACGGCCTGAAAGTGGCGGGCAAGGACATCACCCAGGTCAAGCTGGTCACCTCCGGCGCGGGCGCCGCGGCGCTGGCCTGCCTGAACCTGCTGCTCAAGGTGGGCCTGAAGCGCGAGAACGTGTTCGTGACCGACCTGGCCGGCGTGGTCTACGAAGGCCGCGAAGAGCTCATGGACGACGACAAGCGCCAGTACATGCAGAAGACCACGGCGCGCTCGCTCGCGGAGGTGATCGAAGGCGCCGACGTGTTCCTGGGCCTGTCGGCCGGCGGCGTGCTCAAGCCCGCCATGGTGGCCAAGATGGCGCCCCGCCCGGTGATCTTTGCGCTGGCCAACCCGAACCCCGAGATCTCGCCTGAAGACGCCCACGCGGTGCGCCCCGACGTGATCATGGCCACCGGCCGCACCGATTACCCGAACCAGGTCAACAACGTCCTGTGCTTCCCGTACATCTTCCGCGGTGCGCTCGACTCGGGCGCCACCACCATCACCGACGAGATGGAAATTGCCGCGGTGCACGCCATTGCCGACCTGGCGCAGGCCGAGCAGAGCGAACGGGTGGCCGCCGCCTACGTCGGCGAAAAGCTGTCTTTCGGCCCTGAATACCTCATTCCGAAGCCGTTCGATCCGCGCTTGATGATGAAGATCGCTCCGGCGGTGGCCAAGGCCGCGGCGGAGAGCGGCGTGGCCACGCGCCCCATCAAGGACATGGACGCCTACCGCGACCGCCTGCAGAGCTTCGTCTATGCCTCGGGCACCACCATGAAGCCGATCTTCGACGCCGCCAAGCGGGCGCAGAAGAAGCGCGTGGCGTACTGCGAGGGCGAGGAAGAGCGCGTCCTGCGCGCCGCGCAGATCGTGGTGGACGAAGGCATTGCGCGCCCCACGCTGATCGGCCGCCCGGCCATCATTGCGCAGCGCATCGAGAAGTTCGGCCTGCGCCTGAAGGAAGAGCTGGACTACGACATCGTCAACGTCGAGCAGGACCACCGCTACCGCGACTTCTGGCAGACCTACCACCGCATGACGGAGCGCAAGGGCCAGACGGTGCAAACCGCCAAGATCGAGATGCGCCGCCGCCTGACGCTGATCGGCGCCATGCTGCTGCACAAGGACGAGGTCGACGGCATGATCTGCGGCACCTGGGGCACCACGCTGATCCACCTGCACTACATCGACCAGGTGATCGGCAAGCGCCCCGGCGGCTGCGAAAGCACCCCGCAGGACGTGCCGGTGTACGCCTGCATGAACGGCCTGCTGCTGCCCGACCGCCAGGTGTTCCTGGTCGACACCCACGTCAACTACGACCCCTCGCCCGAGGAGCTGGCCGAAATCACGACCATGGCGGCCGAGGAAATGATGCGCTTCGGCCTCAAGCCCAAGGCCGCGCTGTTGTCGCATTCCAACTTCGGCACCAGCAACGAGCCCAGCGCGGTCAAGATGCGCAAGACGCTCGACCTGCTGCGCGTACAGGCGCCCTGGCTCGAAGTGGACGGCGAAATGCACGGCGACGTGGCGCTCGACAGCAAGCAGCGCGCGGTCGTCATGCCGCACAGCGCGCTCGCGGGCGACGCCAATCTGTTGGTTTTTCCGAACATCGATGCAGCCAATATTTCTTACAACCTGCTCAAGACCGCGGCAGGCGGAAATATCGCCATCGGCCCGGTGCTGCTCGGGGCTGCCAAACCTGTGCATATTCTCACGGCCAGCGCAACTGTTCGGCGCATCGTGAACATGACAGCTTTGACTGTCGCTGACGCAAACGCGGAGCGATAGGCTCTCTGGCGAGAGTGGCTGCCCACTTAAACAGCCGCTCCCCGCCCCTTCGCACTGCTCAAACTTTGGGCAGTCGCTTGCTATTTTCGCCAGCGTGGTGCACACTCGCGGGCTTGAATTTGCGGGTTAACCCCAAGGTTTGCCCGCCAATTCGGAACCCCCGCTCTTTTCTTGTGGTGCCCCATGGCGGCTTACGCCTCGATCACGTCCTCTGTCACTAAGTTTGCGCTCACCGGCTTTGTGCTGGCGGCGTTGGCGACGGGGGCCGAGGCCCGCCGCGAGTGGTTCGGCACCGGAAAGCCCGCCCAGGAATCGATCGCACTGTCCGAATTGCCGGTTCAGGGCCAGCGAACCTACGAAGCCATCCTGAGTGGCGGCCCCTTCCGATACGAAAAGGACGGCACTGTATTTGGCAATCGCGAGCGTCTTTTGCCGCCGGCGCGGCGCGGTCATTACCGCGAGTACACGGTGGCAACACCCGGCTCGCGCGATCGCGGTGCGCGGCGCATTGTCTGCGGCGGTGAACAGCGCACGACACCCGAGGCCTGCTGGTATACGGCAGACCACTACGCGAGTTTCAGACGGATTGCACCATGAGCGATGACAACGACTTGAGCGGCGCCCCGAAGCGCCCCGAAGAAATGATGATGACTATGGAAAGACCAGCGGAGATGACCTTATCCCTTCGTGCCGTACGCCCGAACATCGTGCAATCGATTCGTGCGTTCCGCGTGAACGACCTGCAGGAAGCCGCCAATGCAGCGGGCCAGCACTTCCTGTATGCCAACCTGGGCAATGCCCAGACCAAGCAGGACGTTCTCGACCTCATCGCGCAGCAGTTCACCTTTCCGGCGCACTTCGGCAAGAATTTCGACGCGCTGTACGACTGCATGACCGACCCGTTGCATAAATCGGGCCCGCAGCCCGGTTTTGTCATCGTGCTCGAACAGATTCCGGCCAACGCCAAGTTCGACAAGGAAGCGCGCGAGCAGCTGCTCGACATCTTCCGCGACGCCTCGGACTACTGGGGCGACCGGAAGGTCCCGTTCCGGTGCTTCTATTCTTTTCTGTAGCCCGTTCTGCACACACCAGCCAAGCAGAACGGGCGAACGAGGCTCAGCCGAACGGCGCAGCACTCGATGGCATCGAAATCAACGGCGGCACAGCTGCCGCGGCAACCGGCACGGAGCCGGAAGGCGAAAAAATGCCGACCGACAAACTGGTCGACGTTTCTCCGCTCGCATTGCGCATGAGCAGCCCGTTCAATGCGGGTTACTGGCTGGCGGCGGCTTAAAAGCCCTCGCCCCCGTCGCAAAAAAAGCCCGTTTCGACAGGCTTTTTTTATTTGGGCTCGGGGGGGACGGCCTGCGCCAAGGCCACGTATTCGGCCACTGGCACTTCCTCGGCCCGGCGCTGGGCGTCGAATTCGCCCGCAAAGCCATGCTCTTCGAGCCACCTGCCCAGGGTATGCCGCATGATCTTGCGGCGCTGGCTGAAGGCGACCTGCACGATTTCACCGAGCCGCGCGGCATCGACGGCCGGCGGCTGCGCCAGCGGCACCATTCGCACCACGGCGCTGTCGACCCGCGGCGGCGGATCGAAGCTCTCCGGCGGCACGAACAGCACGTTTTCCATCTCGTAGCGCCACTGCAGCATCACGCTCAGGCGGCTGTAGTCGGAAGTGGCGGGCTTGGCGACCATGCGGTCGATCACTTCCTTCTGCAGCATGAAATGCTGGTCGGCAATCAGGTGGGCGAAGCCCAGCAGATGAAACAGGATGGGCGTCGAGATGTTGTAGGGCAGGTTGCCGACCACGCGCAGCGGCGTCGGAAACCGGGCGGCGAGTTCGGCGAAATCGACCTTGAGCACGTCCGACTCGATCACATCGAGCTGCGGATGGTCCCGCAAGCGCTTGGCCAGGTCGCGGTCGAGCTCGACCACCGTCAGGCGCCCGAGCCGTTCGACCAGCGGCTGCGTGAGCGCCGCCAGCCCCGGACCGATCTCGACCATGGCATCGCCGGGCTGCGGTGCGATCTCGTGCACGATCGCATCGATGATGCCGCCATCGGACAGGAAATGCTGCCCGAACCGCTTCCTGGCGATATGTGCCATCAGGACTGGGGCGTCTCGCGGTATTCGACGTAGGCGCGCGCGCGCACTTCCTGCACCCAGGTGGTGAAGGCTTCCTCGACCCGCTGCTCGCGCAGCACCGCGCGTGCGGCTTCACGCTGCTCGGCCTGCGTGAGCTTGGATTCACGGCGGCCGACCACCTGGATCAGGTGGACGCCGAAGCGCGACACCACGGGGTCGCTGATCTGGCCCGGTGCGAGCCGGTCCATGGCTTCTTCGAACTCGGGCACGAACTGGCCCGGACGCGACCAGCCGAGGTCGCCGCCTTCCTTGGCGCTGGCGTCTTGCGAGTTGTCGCGCGCCAGGCCGGCAAAGTCGGCCGAGCCGGCTTGCACGCGGCGCTTGAACTCGGCCAGCTGCGCAACGGCCTGCGCGGTGGTGCGCTTGGGATCGTTGAGCAGCAGGATATGGCGCACCTGGGTTTGCGTAACGGTGGCGTCTGTGGCGCCCAATTGGGCCTTGGCCAGCACCTTCAGCACATGAAAGCCCGCGCCCGAGCGGATGGGGCCCGCAATGCCGTTGACGGGCACCGACTGGGTCGCTTCGACGAAAAGCGTCGGATAGCGGTCGGCGGTGCGCATGCCGATGGCGCCGCCGTTGGCGCGATCGGGCGAATCGGAGTTTTCCTGCACCAGCTTGGCGAAGTCTTCACCAGAGCGGGCGCGCTGCGCGAGGCCCTGGGCCTTCTGCTGCAGCGTGGCCACCTGCGCATCGGTGGCGTTCTCGGGCACTGCGACGAGCAGCTGCGCGAGATTGATGTTCTGCAGGGCCGCGGCCTTGGTGGGCGAGTTGCGCTGGTCGCGCAGGTATTCGTCGGCTTCGGAATCGCTGACCTTGACCTTCGATTCGACTTCGCGGTCGCGCAGGCGCGTGAGCAGCAGCTGGTCGCGCAGGTCGTTGCGGAACTGGCGTGCCGTGATGCCTTCGGCCGCGACACGGCGGCGCAGTTCTTCGAGGCTGAGCTCGTTCTGGCGCGCCACGGTCTGCTCGGCCTGGTCGATCGCCACGTCGTCCACCTTGATGCCGTTTTCCTTCGCCAACTGGAGCTGCGCGCGCTCGGAGATCAGGCGCTCGAGCACAAGGCGTGTGAGTTCAGCGCGGGGCACGCGCTCGGCCTCCGGGTTTTCGCGGACCAGGCGCGTGACGCGCGTCTGCACCTCGGTGTTGGTGATGGGCTCGGAATTGACCAACGCAACGATGTACTCGGCCGATCGCTGCACGGGCGCCGCAGCGGGAGGAGCAGCACTGCGCTGCACCGGCGGTGCAAGGCGTGGCCCCGCGCGCATGATGTCCGTGATGCCGCCGCCGGAACGCAGGCCCTGCGCGCCCGACGTTGCGGCCAGCGCCGCAAGGCAGCTCAGGGTAAGGATGGAACGGATGTGTTTCATGGCGTTGCTCAATCGTCTCAGTCGTAATTGGTGAAGCGGCTCGGCGCCTCGGTGGGCTCGCGAAGGGGCTGGTAGCGCTGGATGTTTTGCCGCAGGGCCTGCATGGGACTCGATCCGATGCTGGAAAATCCGACGAATTCAAGCTGGAACATGATGCGGGTGTTCGCCGTGACCTGTCCGGTGGTCACGCGCTGCAGCACCACGCGGCCGATCCAGCAGCAGCCGTCGTACTCGAAACCGAGCACGCCGTCCGTGAGTTTCTTATCCTGCAGGCTGTAGTTGAGCCGGCCCACCGCATACCAGCGGCCGCCACCCTGGCCCTTGCCCGGACCGAGGTCCTTGCCCTTGTCGCCCCACAGGTCGTTGAGCGGCCATTGCCAGCCCACGTCGATCGACTTGTTGCCGTCGGTGGCGGTCGGGGTACTGGGCGCCTGGTAGCGGAATGCGGCGCTGAGGTTGTGATACGGCTCGGGGTTGTAGCGCGCGCTGATGGCCGAGCGCGTGGACCTTTGCGTGTCGGGGTTGTACTGCACGACGGTGTCCAGGGCCCACTTGGGCGTCCAGTTGATCTGGGCGCCCACCAGCAGGTCGCTCGCGCGGTCGGTGACAGGCACGCCGCCCGGCAGCGTGACCTTCTGGTCGCTGAAGCGCAGCCGCTGCGCAATGCCGAAGCGCGCCGCCTCGACGCCGGTGGCGGGGTCGATCAGGCGGGACGTCACGCCGAGCGTGAGCGTGTTGGTGTCGGAGATGCGGTCGTTGCCCGAGAACGCGTTCTCGGTATAGATGGTCGCAAAGCTGAAATCGTTGGCCGCCGAATCGTAGTTCGGCAGCATGCTCTGGTTGCGGTACGGCGTGTAGACGTAATAGGCGCGCGGCTCCAGCGTCTGGCGGAAGGCACGGCCGAAGTAGTTGGCGTCGCGCTCGAAGATCAGGCCGCTGTCGAGGCTGAAGGTTGGCACCGTCCGGTTGCTCGACGTCGGGAAGAAGTACAGCGAGTTCGGGTTGTAGGGCACGCCATTGACGTACGTGATTCCGTTGACAGTGAGCTTCGGAACGTCCGCCTGCGGCAGGTAGTAGTTGTACGAAGTCGCATGGAGCTGCAGCTTCGGAATGATGAAAGAGCTCGGCGTGATGAACGGGCGGCTGATGGTTGCCTGCGCGAAGGCGCGGTCCCCGTCGGGCTGCGACTGCTGGTTGACGTCGAAGCCGGGCTGGCCGCTCAGGATGCTGTTGACCCGGAAGCGCGTGTAGTCGAGGTTGAGCCCCACGTCGAAGCCGTGCCAGTCGTACTTGGCATAGTTCGCGGTGATCTGCGGCATCCGGTCGTACGACGGCACGATCGGCGAGAGGTTGTATTGCAGCGTCTGGTAGCGCGTGGTGCGCAGAATGCCGCTCCAGTCGTCCTTGGCCCAGTTGAGCGACGCTTCGTTCGGCAGCTGGCGCTGCGCCAGCGTGGGCGTGCGCGTGAAGTCGCGCCAGTAGTCGTCGTCGCTGACCCGGTTGATGTTGATGTTGGCCGACAGCGAATCCAGGCCCAGCGCCTTGGCATTGAACTCCTGGTGATGGGTGCCCCAGATGCCCCAGCGCTTGCTGCTGTTGGGCGCCGCGGTCAGGTCCTTGGCCTGGATTTCTCCGTTGGCCAGCTGCTGGAGTTGGCTGGCGCGCAGCTCGTTGTAGCGCTGGCCCACCAGGCGGTCGCTGCCCATGAAGTCGAGGCGGATGGTGCCGTTGTACCCCTTCTCGAGATAGCGGAATTCCGAGCCCAGGTTGAGCCCCCGCTTGCTCATCAGCGTGGGCGTGAACGTGGCATCCCGGTTGGGTGCGATGTTCCAGTAGTACGGCTGCGAAATCTCGATGCCGTTGGTGTTGTCGATGCCGATCGTCGGCGGCAGGAGGCCGCTCTTGCGCTCGCTGGACAGCGGAAAGCTCACGCTCGGCAGCGGCGGCGTGCTGATGCCCATGAAGCTCAGCCGCGCATTGGTGGCCACGCCGATGTTTTCCTCGGTGTCGGTGGTCATGGTGGCTGCGGTCAGCAGCCAGGCCGGCATCCAGCCCGGGTAGTCTTCGCGGCGGCAGGTGGTGTAGGTGGCGCTGCGGGCCACCGACACGCTGCTGTCGACGAAATCGATGCGCTGCGCCTCGCCGTGCCCGCCGGTGGCAAGAAAGCTGTAGCGCACGTTGTTGAAGAAGCCCTCGAAGGTCTCGAGCTTGAGTTCGAGCTCGGGCCCTTCGTACACGTTGCCGGCCTGGTTCACCCGCACGTTGCCGCGCGCCTTGGCGCGGTCGTCGGGCTGGTAGTACTCGAGCCGGTCGGCGGTGATGGCGACTTCGCCGCGCCGCAAGGTGGCGTTGCCCTCGACCACGGTTTCCAGGTCCTGGCGGCCCGACAGGCGATCCCCGGTGATCAGGCTCGGCAGCTGGCTGCGCTCCGCGGGGGGCAGTGTTTCAGTCAGTTGCGGCGTGCGCTTGAGCACCAGCGGGCCGTCGAGGCCGCCCGCCGGCTGCGCGGAGGCGCCGTGCGCGTGCAGCAGCGCCAGCGACAGCAACGCCAATGGCAGCGGCGGGCCGGAACGCCGCAAGGCAGCAGCACGTCGGCTCATCAAGCCTCCCGCCGCATCGTTCCGGAGAAGGACCGCAGTCTCCCCAAGGAGGGCTGCGAGTGCACAAGGTGCCAAACGTGGGAGCTTTGGATCGTAGGCATCGGTCAGGAACGAAGGATCGTCGGGAGGACGGCGCGGCAGGCCGGCAGGTTGCAGGGGCCGGCGGCAACTCTGTTCGACCAGGGAGGACCGCAGGAGTTGCCGCGCCAGGCGGATTTGTAGAATCGATTATCCATGACAGCACCCCCGTCCCCGGCCACCGAGCCCGCACCCCCTGCCAACCCCATTCTGTGGGCCGATCCGCAGCGCGCCGCGGTGTTCGAAGGCTGGCTGGCCGGCATTGCCGCCGCGCACCGCCTGCTGCCCGGCACCGTTCGCCTCGCTTCGGCCGATGCGAGCTTTCGGCGCTACTTCCGCGTCGACGCCGCGGAGGCCGCCGGCACCCGCATCGTGATGGATGCGCCGCCCGACAAGGAGAACAGCGAGCCGTTCGTGCAGGTCGCCCGCCTGATGGCCGAAGCCGGCGTCACGGCGCCGCGGGTGCTCGAATGGGACCGGCCGAACGGTTTTCTATTGCTCGACGATCTCGGCCACCAGACCATGCTCGACGTGATCGACCCGGCCAAGCCCGATGCGAGCCGGCCGCTCTACGACCAGGCGATCGACGCGCTGATCCGCTGGCAACTGGCGTCCAGGCCGGGCGTGCTGCCGCCGTACGACAGGGCGTTGCTCGAACGGGAACTGGCGCTTTTTCCCGAGTGGTACATCGGCCGCCACCGCGGCATTGCCGTGGAAGGCCAGCTCAAGGAGCGGCTGGATCGGAGCTTCAAGCTCATCGTCGAAAGCAACCTGGCCTCGCCCAGTGTCTACGTCCACCGCGACTTCATGCCGCGCAACCTGATGGTCCGCAATGATGCAGACCTCGGCGTGCTCGACTTCCAAGATGCGGTCTACGGCCCCATCACCTACGACATCGCCAGCCTGATGCGCGACGCCTTCCTGAGCTGGGATGAAGAATTCGTGCTCGACATCACCATCCGCTACTGGGAGGCCGCCCGCAGGGCCAAGCTGCCGGTCGATGCGGATTTCGGCGCCTTCTATCGCTCGGTCGAATGGATGGGGCTGCAACGCCATCTCAAGGTGGCCGGCATCTTCGCCCGCCTGACGCTGCGCGATGGCAAGCCGCGCTACCTGGCCGACACGCCGCGCTTCATCGCCTACATCCGCTCCACGGCCAGCCGCTACATGGAGCTGACCCCGCTGCTGCGCGTGATTGACGAAATCGAAGGCAGCTCGGCCATCACCGGCTTTGCCTACGGCAGGGTCTAGATGCCCCGCTTTCACTGCCCGGTGCCGCTGGCCGCCGGCGTCACCCTGGCGCTGCCGCCCGGCGCCGCGCGCCACGTGCAGGTGCTGCGGATGCAACCCGGCGATGAACTCACGCTGTTCAACGGTTCCGGCGGCGAATACGCGGCCACGGTCGAGCGCATGGGGCGCAGCGACGTTTCCGTCACGGTCGGCGTCCACACGCCGACGGAGCGCGAAGCCGCGCGCGCGGTGCATCTCGCGGTCGGCATGCCGGCCAACGAACGCATGGACTGGCTGGTCGAAAAGGCCACCGAACTGGGCGTCGCGAGCATCCAGCCCCTGGCGACCGCCCACGGCGTGCTGCGCCTTTCGGGCGAGCGTGCCGAGAAGAAGAGGGCGCATTGGGAAGCGATTGCCATTGCGGCCTGCGAGCAGTGCGGCCGCAACCGCGTGCCGGTGATTCATCCGGTGCGGTCTTTCTCGAGCCCCTCGGCGTGGATCGACGCAGCGGCAGGCAAAGAGGCGCTGCGCCTCGTCCTGAGCCTGGCCGAAGGCACGCGCCGCCTGGCCGACGCCATTGAGTCGGCTCCGGCCGATCGAAGCGTGCTGGTGCTGAGCGGTCCCGAAGGCGGCCTGAGCGCCGCTGAGGAACAAGAAGCACTCGCGTGCGGCTTTGCGCCGGTCACGCTCGGACCCCGCGTGCTGCGCGCCGAAACCGCGGCACTCGCCGCGCTGGTATCGCTGGCCGGTCACTAGGCCAGCCCGCCCGGGGTGCAAGTTGCGGAACAATGCTTGCTTCACCCATTCATCACAACCAGAGAAGGATCTTCACGTCATGCTTCGCTCGCCACGCGCGCTCCGATTTGCGCCCCTCGCTCCCCTTGTGCTGGCCATGCTCTTCGCCACCCAGGGTGCGCAGGCTCAGAACACCGCCGTGGCGCCCACGCCCGCGCAAGTCGCTCCCGAGGTGGACAAGGTCTTTACCCAGCTGACGGCGGCACCTTCGATCCAGAAGCTGCTCGACGCAGTCAAGGCCGACCATGACCGCTCGATCGAAGACCTGAAGATGCTGACCGAGATCGAGGCGCCTCCGTTCAAGGAACAGAAGCGCGCCGAAGCTTTTCTGGCGCGCATGAAGGCTCTTGGCCTCACCGACGCGAAGATCGATGCCGAAGGCAACGTGATCGGCCTGCGCAAGGGCACCGGCAACGGCCCCAAGCTGCTCGTTTCGGCCCATCTCGACACCGTGTTTCCCGCCGGCACCGATGTGAAAGTGAAGGAGCGCGACGGCAAGCTGCACGCGCCAGGCATCGCCGACGACACGCGCGGTCTCTCGGTGCTGCTGTCGTGGCTCAAGGTGCTCAACGACAACAAGGTGCAGACGGTCGGCGACCTCCTGTTCGTCGCCAATGTCGGCGAGGAAGAACTCGGCAACCTGCGCGGCATGAAGGCGATCTTCCGCGACAACCTCGACATCGACGGCATGGTGGGGCTCGAGCCTTCGCCCGATGGCAACGTGCTGATTCTCGGCACCGCGAGCCACCGCTATGAAGTCACGTTCAAGGGACCGGGCGGCCACAGCTTTGCCGCCTTCGGCCAGGTGCCCAGCGCCATCCACGGCATGGGCCGCGCCATTGCCAAGATCGCGGAAGTGCGCACGCCCAGCTTTCCGAAGACCACCTTCACGGTCGGCACCGTGGGCGGCGGCACGTCGGTGAACACCATTGCACCCGACGCTCGCATGGCAATCGACATTCGCTCGGACGACATGGCGTCGCTGCTCGAAACCGAGAAGAAGATTCTTGCGGCCATCGACGAGGCCGTGGCCGAGGAAAACAAGCGCTGGAACGTGTCCACGCTGAGCGCCAGCAACAAGCTGATCGGCGACCGCCCCGGCGGCCGCACGCCGTCCGACTCGGTGATCGTGGAGGCGGCCATCCGCTCGAACACCGCCTTCGGCCACAAGACGCTGCTGCGCGGCGGCAGCACCGATGCCAACGTGCCGATGTCGTACGGCATTCCGGCCATCATCATCGGCGGCGGCGGCAAGTCCAGCGGCTTTCATGCCTTGAGCGAATCGATCGACGTGACAGACGCATGGAAAGGCGCGCAGAATTCGCTCGTGACTGTGCTCGGCCTGGTCGGCGTGCAAGGGGTCAGCCCCGCATTGCTGCCGAAGCGCGCGGCGCGCACCAAGTAATTTGTCACACTGCGCGCTCGAAAGTGGGCAACCCCTTTCGCGCGCAGCCCATCGCGCTGGCGACAATGCCGGCAGTTCTGTCACACACCAAGGAAACGTCCATGGGAATGCTCGATTCGGTACTCGGCCAAGTGCTGGGAGGCGCTGCCCAACAGCAGCAGCCGCAAGGCGGCGGCATCGGCGGCTCGGGAGATCTCGGCGGCCTGGCCGGCGCGCTGGGCGGCCTGCTCGCCAACAATGGCGGCCAGGGTGGCCTGGGAGGGCTGGTCTCGAAATTCGAGCAGGCCGGCATGGGCGACGTCATCGGCTCGTGGATCGGCAAGGGAGAAAACCAGCCGGTTTCCGGCGGGCAGCTGCAAGACGCGTTGGGCAGCGACACCATCGCCAGCATCGCTTCCAAGCTCGGCATCAATGCGCAAACGCTGCTGCCCATGCTGGCTGCCATGTTGCCCACCCTCATCGACCAGCTCACGCCGCAAGGCAAGGTGCCGGAGCAAGGCCTGGACACGCCGAACGATCTCCTGGGTTCGCTCGGCAGCCTGCTGCAGAACAAGCAGCTGTAAGCCAATTTGCTCATAGAAGTTCCGGCGCCCGCGAGGGCGCTTTTTTTTGGCTGCCGCATTTCGACTGGCGCATCCGCGGCGAATCACGTAGAACCTCAAGCCTTCATGCCGCAACCTGCTTCCACCTTCTTCCGATGAACCGCAACCTCTGGCTGCTTGCCATCTGCCAGGGCTTGTTCCTGACCAACAACGTCACGTTCATTGCCATCAACGGCTTGGTGGGCCTGAGCATTGCGCCCCGCGGCTGGATGGCCACGCTGCCGATCATGGGCTACGTGGTGGGTGGTGCGCTGACCACCGGACTGGTGGCGCGCACGCAGCAACGCTTCGGCCGGCGCGGGTCGTTCCAGATCGGCCTGGCCGTCGGGCTCGGGTCGGCCCTGCTGTGCGCATTCGCGGTGATTTCGAAGAACTTCTGGCTGCTGTGCTTTGCCACGGTGGTGGCCGGCTACTACAACGCCAACGCCGGCCTCTACCGCTTTGCAGCCGCCGAGCTCGCGGCACCGGCGTGGCGCGAGAAGGCCGTGTCGCTCGTGATGGCCGGCGGACTGATCGGCGCCGTGGCGGGGCCCAACCTCGCCACGGCCACGCGCGAAGTGTTCGCCGTGCCCTTCGCGGGGGCCTACATTGCGCTGGCGGCGGTGGCGTTGCTGTCGATGGCGGTCATGCGCTTCATTGAATTTCCGCCCCCCCTCACACGCCAGCAGGCCATGGGTGGAAGGACGTTGTCGCAGCTCATCCGCCAGCCGGTGTTCATCGTGGCGGCCGCGGCGGGTGCGTTGGGCTTTGGCGTGATGAACCTGCTGATGGCGGCCACACCCATTGCGATGCAGATCTGCAGCCTGCCTTTCTCCGATGCCGCACTGGTGCTCGAATGGCACGTGATCGGCATGTTCGCGCCCGGCTTCTTCACCGGCCACCTGATCCGCCGCTTCGGTGCGCTGCCGGTGATGGGCGTGGGAGTTGCGCTCAATTTCGGCTGCATTGCCATCGCGCTGTCGGGTGTGGAGCTTCAGCATTTTCTGGTGGCGCTGTGTCTGCTGGGCGTTGGCTGGAACTTCCTGTTCACCGGCAGCACGACCCTTTCGCTCACGGCCTACACCGCGGAAGAACGAGACCGGGCGCAGGGCGCACTCAACTTCTGCGTGTTCGCGACGGTGGCACTGACCTCGTTCGCCTCGGGCGTGCTGGTCACGACGCAGGGCTGGCAACTGTTGAACTACGGTTCGCTGGTGCCGGTGGTGCTCACGGGCGCGGGGCTGCTGTGGCTCGCAAAGTCTCGCCGGCGCGAGGCGGCCGCAAACGCCTGAACACCGCTCAGTTGGGCGGAAAGCGCGTATCGAGCCACCGCCGCAGCGCGGCGAACACGGGCCCGGCATCCAACTCGTTGAATATCTCGTGGTACAGGGCCTCGAAGCAATGCGCCTCGACCATGCCACCGGGCGCGGCCGCCGCGGCAAAGGCACGGCTGGCGGCCGGCCTCACGAGATGATCGTCGCCCGCATACATCAACAGCGTGGGCACGGGCCAATGCGGCGCGGCCTGCTGGATGGCCGCCCCTTCGTGCGCGAGAAAACGCGCCAGCCGGCTGCCGATGCGGTCGTGCGTGAGCGGATCGGCACGGTAGGCCCGCACGATGGCCGGGTCGTGCGAAAGAAAGTTGTCGTCGAGCCCATTGCCAACGCGCAGGTTCGGCGCAATGCGCGGCAACACTGCGAGCAGCGCCTTTTGTAGAGCGCTCAGGCCGGGATCGAACCCCGGGGACGACAGCACCAGCCCATCGACCGGCCGCACGCTGCGCGACACCAGGCTGGCCGCGACCAGCCCGCCCAGGCTGTGGCCCAGCAGCACCAATGGTAGGCCGGCGTTCTCGCGGCGAGCGTCGTCGATGACCAGCGCAAGATCTTCGACCAGCCGCAGCTCGCTTGGCAGACCGCCGCGCGCGCCCGACGATTCGCCGTGGCCGTGATGGTCGTACGCCCACACCGCGAAATTCCATTCACGCAGGCGCGCGGCAAGCTGCATATAGCGCCCCGCATGCTCGCCGAGCCCGTGCGCCAGGACCACCACCGCACGCGGCGCGCCGGCCGCGGGAAGACGGCGCAGCGCCAGCGTCTCGCCGTCAGGCGCGGTCAGTGAAACGTGCTGCGGCGCAGGTCCGGTCAAGCGGCGGCCGGCTCCGCGGCGGCGGTGCGGTGCGCAGCCGGCAAGGCCGCAATCACTTCAGCCACGGCGGCCGTCAGCTTCTTGGCATACGGCACATGCAGGAACTCGTTGGGTCCGTGCGCGTTGCTCTTCGGACCGAGCACACCGCAGACCATCATCTGCGCCTTGGGAAAACCCGCGCTCAGCATGTTCATCAGCGGAATGGTGCCGCCCTGGCCGATGTAGCCGCAAGACGCGCCGAAGTGCGCCTGCGAAGCCTTGTTGAGCGCGTCTTCGAACCACGGCGTGATCGTCGGCGCGTTCCAGCCGGTGGCGCCGCCGCCGCTTTCGAAGGTGACACGCGCCTGGTAGGGCGCGTTGTCCTCGAGCAGCGCTTTCAGCTTCTGCACCGCCTCGGCCGCGTCGACCAGCGGCGGCAGGCGCAGCGAGAGCTTGAACGCGGTGTAGGGGCGCAGCACGTTGCCCGCATCCTTCAGCGCCGGAAAGCCTTCGGCGCCGGTGACCGACAGCGTGGGCTTCCAGGTGCGGTTGAGCAGCGCCTCGACCGGGTCGGTGGTGGTCGGCAACGCGAACATGGTCGAGCCGCCGCAGTCGTAGTGCGCCCAAGGAAAGCGCTTGTAGACCTCTTCGCCAAGGATGGCGGCGGTGGCCTTGGCCTGCGCCAGGCGATCGGCCGGCACTTCGCAATGAAAGCTCGCGGGCAGCAGGCGGCCGGTGGCGCTGTCTTCGAGCCGGTCGAGCACCTGCCGCATGATGCGAAAGCTCGAAGGCACCAGGCCCGACGCATCGCCGGAGTGAATGCCCTCGGTCAGCACCTCGACCTTGAGCGTGCCGCTGGCCATGCCGCGCAGCGACGTGGTGAGCCACAGCTGGTCGTAGTTGCCGGCGCCGGAATCGAGGCAGATCACCAGTTCCACATTGCCCAGGCGCGGGCGCAGCGCATCGACGTACGGCAGCAGGTCGTAGGAGCCGCTTTCCTCGCAGGTCTCGATGATGCCCACGATGCGCGGATGGGCCGCGCCTTGGTTCTTCAATGCCTGCAGCGCGGCGACGCTGGCGTAGACCGCATAGCCGTCGTCGGCGCCGCCGCGGCCGTAGAGCAGGCCGTTCTCGTACTTGGGCGTCCAGGGCCCGAGGTCGTTGCGCCAGCCGGTGAATTCGGGCTGCTTGTCGAGGTGGCCGTACATCAGCACGGTTTCGCTCATGTCGGTACCGGTGGCCGGCACTTCGAAGAACAGCACCGGCGTGCGGCCTTCGAGCCGCACGATTTCCAGCTTCAGGCCTTCGACCTTCTGCGCCTCGACCCAGGCGGCCGCGTTGCGCAGCACCGTTTCCAGGTAGCCGTTGGCCGACCAGTCCTTGTCGAAGCCGGGCGACTTGGCGGGAATGGCGATGTAGTCGGTGAGTTGCCTGACGATATCGCCGTCCCATTGGGCGGTGACATCGGAGAGGGCGCGCTCGGCGTCGAGCGTTCCGGCGGGCATTTCGCGGTGCAGGGGGGCGTTCATCGGTGGGTTCTCCGCGGGGGTGACGAAAAATCGCATTTTGCGCCTCGCCGCGACCCCGCGTAGAGTGCGGCGATCTCAACCCGGAGCGCAATGTGAGCAAGGCAACATCGACTCGGACGCAGGCGAATATCAAGGTGGGCATCGGCGGCTGGACCTACGAGCCCTGGCGGGACAACTTCTACCCCAAGGGGCTCGCGCACGCAAAGGAGCTGCGCTATGCGAGCCGCAAGGTCAGCGCCATCGAGATCAACGGCACCTACTACAGCACCTTCAAGCCCGAAACTTTCCGCAAGTGGCACGACGAAGTGCCCGACGACTTCATGTTCTCGATGAAAGCCTCGCGCTTTTCGACCAACCGCAAGGTGCTGGCCACGGCGGAAGACTCGATCAAGCGCTTCATCGACAGCGGCGTGAGCGAGTTGGGCGACAAGCTCGGACCGATCGTGTGGCAGTTCATGCCCACCAAGCAGTTCGATGCGGAAGACTTCGAGGCCTTTCTGGAGCTGCTGCCCAAGAAGGAAGGCAGCCGCGTGCTGCGCCACGTGATGGACGTGCGGCATGAGAGCTTCATCACGCCCGCCTACCGGGCGCTCGCGAAGAAGCACAAGGTGTCGACCGTGTTCACCGACGCCGACAAGTTTCCTTCGTTCGAGGAGCCCGAGGGCGACTTCGCCTACGCACGGCTCATGATGGCAGACGCCAAGCTCAAGACCGGCTATGCGCCGAAGGCGCTCGACAGCTGGGCCGAGCGCGCGCAGCAGTGGGCCAAAACGCCCAAGAAGCGCGACGTGTTCGTCTATTTCATCAACGGCGCCAAAGAAAAAGCACCGGCCGCGGCCGGTGCCTTGCTGGAGCGCCTGGGTTGGAAGCCGCCCGAAGAGGCGGCCTGACAGCTAGGAGTCAGATATGGATCAGGTGGCCGATTGCAGCGACTGCTTGGCGCCGAAGCTGATTTCGCCCGAGAGCTGGCCGCCTTCTTCGATCACGATCTTGCCGTAGCGGATCTTGCCGGTGACCTTGCCGGTCGAATGGATCACGAGCTTTTCGCGCACCGTGAGGCTGCCGTCGAAAATGCCGCGGATTTCGGCGATGTCGATTTCGGCCGAGCCCTTGAATTCGCCCTGCTCGGCGATCTGCATCAGGCGCGAGTCCATGGTGGCCTCGACGAGGCCTTCGACCACGAGTGTGTCGCAATCGGTGATCTCGACGCCCTTGAGCTTGATGTTGGGGCCGACGGTGAGCTTGCTGCCGCCTTCCTTGGCGGCGGGAGCGGCCGCCGGAGCCAGGCCGCCTTGCTGTGCGGTGAGGGAAGAAGGGTTGACGGGCGAACCCGAGAGATTGGTACCCGAGCCCACCAGCGGCGCGGGGCGGGAGGTCAACGAGTCGGTGTCACGATCACGCTTGCCGAAAAATGGGGACTGTGTAGCCAAAGGGGAGCTCCTCAACAAAGGGGCTATCGTAAGAACCACTCCATGGCCTGCGGCACTTCATTGCGCAAGAAACGTAACTGAATAAATCCCCGCCGCATTGGACAATGCCCCTTCCGTGACCTCCTGGCTCGCAAGATGACCCGATCGAACACCGCTCCCGCTGCCCGGACCCTGGCTATCTCCTCGACCATCGACGCGCGCTTCGACAAGCCGGCAAGCGGCTGGCGGCGCCGCTTGTTCACCGTGATCTTCGAGGCCGACACGCGCGCCGGCCTGCTCTTCGACCTGGCGCTGATCGCCGTGATCGTGACCAGCGTGCTGGTGGTCATCCTCGACAGCGTGCAGTCGATCCGCGACCAGTGGCGGCCTCTCTTCAATGCGTTCGAATGGGGCTTCACCATTCTCTTCACGCTCGAATACATCGCGCGGCTCGCCTGCGTGAACAAGCCGATGCGCTATGCGCTGAGCTTCTACGGGGTGATCGACCTGCTCGCGCTGCTGCCAACGTACCTGGTGGCGTTCGCGCCCGAGCTCGCCTACCTCATCGATGTGCGCGTGCTGCGGCTTTTGCGCGTGTTCCGCATCTTCAAGCTTTCGCGCTACTCGGTGGAATACCGCGCGCTGGTCTCTGCCGTGGCCGCCAGCCGCCGGAAGATCACGGTGTTCGTCGGCTTTGTGATGCTGGTGGTGCTGGTGATGGGCACGCTGATGTACGTGGTGGAAGGGCCGGTGCACGGTTTCACCAGCATTCCGGTAGCGATCTACTGGGCCATCTCGACCATGGCTACCGTGGGCTTCGGGGACCTGGTGCCCAAGACCGATCTCGGCCGCGCCATTGCTTCCGTGATGATGCTGGTGGGCTGGGGCGTGCTGGCGGTGCCGACCGGCATCGTCACCGCCGAGATGGCGCGCCGCGGTCCGGGCGACGATGAGGCGCCCGTGGCGCTCGCGCCGCGCGGCGTGCTGGGGATGGCAGTGCCTCCGGCGGTGCCCGCGCGGCGGCTTACGCCTGCGGCCAGACGGCGCGCCCTTGCGCAGCATCGTCGAGGCGGGCGATGAAGGCGTTGGCGTCAGGCTCGGGCAGCGTGAATGCGAATTCCACTGCGTCGCCGTGCCGCACGTCTGTAATGGAGGCGCCGCTCACAGCTGCAATCTCGCGCCGCACGAGCCCTTCGAGCGCATAGGGCACGGTGCATTGCAGCAGCCGCTGGCGCACCAGCGGGACCAGCGTTGCGCCGACACAAGCCTGCGCAACCGCATCGGTGTAGGCCCGCACGAGCCCGCCCGCGCCCAGCTTGATGCCGCCGAAATAACGTACCACGGTAGCGAGCACGCCTTCGAGCTGCTGGTGCCGCAGCACCTCGAGCATCGGCCGTCCGGCGGTGCCGCCGGGCTCGCCGTCGTCGTTGGCCGCCGATTGACCACCTGCCATCAACGCCCAACACACATGCGCAGCGGCGGGGTGTTCGTTGCGCAGCGCCGCCACCACGGCGAGCGCAGCGGCGCGGTCGGCCACGGGCTGC
The DNA here is from genome assembly GCF_037203865.1 of Variovorax sp. CCNWLW186. Classification (NCBI taxonomy): domain Bacteria; kingdom Pseudomonadati; phylum Pseudomonadota; class Betaproteobacteria; order Burkholderiales; family Comamonadaceae; genus Variovorax; species Variovorax sp. CCNWLW186. The sequence goes on from NZ_JBBCBO010000003.1 coordinate 170,885, forward strand.
ACGCAACCGATGAAGCGGCTCTTCTTGACCAGCAGGTCGCTGTGCGCCGGTTGCGAGAGCGTGAAGCTCATGAGGCCGCCGTGTTCGTTCTTGCGAGGCGCGAAAGCGCTCAGCGCTCCCGCTCGAACTTGAACACCGCCGTGCTCGCGCGCGCATTGGGCAGCCAGCGCACGCTGCGGCCTTCCTGCACGCCGAACGCGTCGAGCACGCGCAGGCTGTTCTTTTGCGCCAGCACTTCAAAGTCCTTGAACGTGCCGACGCGGATGTTGGGCGTGTCGTACCACTGGTAGGGCAGGCGGCGCGTCACCGGCATGCGGCCGCGTGCAATGCTGATGCGGTTGGGCCAATGCGCAAAGTTGGGGAAGGCCACGATGCCGATGCGGCCCACGCGCGCGGTTTCGCGCAGCATGACCTCGGCATTGCGCAGGTGCTGCAGCGTGTCGATCTGCAGCACCACGTCGAACGTGGCGTCGTCGAACACCGCCAGGCCTTCGTCGAGGTTCAGCTGGATCACGTCGACGCCGCGGCGAATGCACTGCAGCACGTTGCCATCGGCAATTTCCACGCCGTAGCCTGTGCAGCCGCGCTCGCGCTGCAGCAGGTCGAGCAGGGCGCCGTCGCCGCAGCCGAGGTCGAGCACGCGCGCGCCCTCGGGCACCAGGTTGGCGATGAGGCGCTGGGTTTCGATATCGCTCATTGGGCGGCACTCCCTTCAGCCTCGGTTTCAAGGGCCACGCGCTCGAAATAGGACCGCACCACGCCCATGTAGCGCACGTCGTCGAGCAGGAACGCGTCGTGCCCGTGCGGCGCATCGATTTCGGCGTAGCTCACGTTGCGGCGGTTATCGAGCAGCGCCTTCACCAGTTCGCGGCTGCGTGCCGGCGAAAAGCGCCAGTCGGTCTTGAAGCTCACGAGCAAAAACTTGGCGGTGGCCTTCGCAAGCGCAGCGCTGAGGTTCCCGCCGTGCGCGCGTGCCGGGTCAAAGTAGTCGAGCGCGCGCGTGATCAGGAGGTAGGTGTTGGCGTCGAAGTACTCGCTGAATTTGTCGCCCTGGTAGCGCAGGTAGCTTTCGATCTGGAACTCGATTTCCTGGGTGGAATAGCGGTAGTCCAGCGTGGCCGCCTCGCCTTCCACCGCGCTGCGCAGGATGCGTCCGAACTTCTCGTTCATGACGTCGTCGCTCAGGTAGGTGATGTGGCCGATCATCCGCGCGATACGCAGGCCTCGCTTCGGAATGACGCCGTGCTCGTAGAAGTGGCCGCCATGAAAGTCGGGGTCGGAGACGATGGCGCGGCGGGCCACTTCGTTGAACGCAATGTTCTCGGCCGTGAGGTTGGGCGCGCTGGCCACCACCACGGCGTGGCGCACGCGGTCCGGGTACTGCAGCGTCCACGACAGCGCCTGCATGCCGCCGAGGCTGCCGCCCATCACGGCCGCAAGCGTGCGAATGCCGAGCGCGTCGAGCAGCACGGCCTGGGCGTCGACCCAGTCCTCGACCGTGACCACCGGAAAATCGGCGCCGTAGATGCGCCCCGTGGCCGGATTGGTGTGCATCGGACCCGTCGAGCCGAAGCAGGAGCCGAGGTTGTTCACGCCGATCACGAAGAAGCGGTTGGTGTCGACCGGCTTGCCCGGGCCCACCATGTTGTCCCACCAGCCTTCGGACTTGGCCTGGCCTTCGTAGACACCGGCGACATGGTGCGAGGCATTGAGCGCATGGCACACCAGCACCGCATTGCTGCGGTCGGCGTTCAGGGTGCCGTAGGTTTCGTAGGCGAGCGTGTAGCTGCCGAGCGACGCGCCGCTGCGCAGGGCCAGCGGGCCCGCGAACTGCATCGACTGCGCAGAGACGACCAAAGAAGTTGACGACATCAATAAAAAACCCGGCCTCGCCAAAAACGAGCCGGGTTGTTCGCCAACTGACTGTCTTTAGCTGAATTTATAAAGCGCCCGCAAGCTGAAGCAAATCGGCGCAGCCGGCAGTATATCGCCCTGCCGCGTTACCAGCCGATGATCATCACGATGCCGAGCACCAGGAAGATCGCCGCCGAGATGCCGTGCACGAGCGTGATCGGCACGCGCTTCACCAGCTTGTCGCCCAGCCAGACCACGGGCGCATTGGCCAGCATCATGCCGAGCGTGGTGCCCGTGACCACCCAGATGTAGGCGTCGGTGAACCGGGCGGCGAGCATGACGGTGGCGATCTGGGTCTTGTCGCCCATTTCAGCCAGGAAGAACGCAATGAGCGTGGTGCCGAATACCCCGTAGTGCGACGCCGCGGGCGCGTCGTCTTCGTCGAGCTTGTCCGGAATCAGCATCCAGGCAGCCATGGCGATGAACGAGCCGCCCAGGATCCAGCGCAGCACGTCGGGGCCGAGCCAGTGAGTGATCCAGTTGCCGACGGCGCCGGCCAGGGCATGGTTGACGATGGTGGCAACGAAGATCCCGAGCACGATCGGCCAGGGTTTTCTGAAGCGGGCGGCCAGCAGCAGGGCCAGCAACTGGGTCTTGTCGCCCATTTCGGCGAGCGCGACCACGCCGGTTGCAACGAGAAAAGCTTCCATGAGAGCAGGGGTTCCTTGGGCCGAAGGACGCAATTGACCGTGCAACACCTTCGGCCAAATTCCCGAAGTTGCACGGTCAAAGGTCTCGCCAGGTGAATCACTGCACGCGCCATGTCCCGTGTGGGGCAGGACAAGTCTGTTGACGCGGGCCCTTCTCGTGATGGAAGGCGGCTACTCCCCAATGACGGAGCGGATTCTACCTGCGGCTTTGCGGCCCCTTCGGCGCCGTTCTTGTAAGCGGGCGCTAGCTTCTTTTAATTTTCGGAGGCCCTACAGGAAGCAGCAAATTCCTGCTTGCATTTCGTGTATTTCACCCATAATGCACGAGCCTCCCTCTTCATTTTGCCGGGGCGGCAGTTCGGTGATCGGTCAGTTTCGCGCGACTCGACAGCTCTTGGTTGAGTGATGCTTTCGGGACTCCATCGCTTTTCTTGATGTGTTTATAGGAGTCCCTTGATGGGCAACAAACTGTATGTCGGCAACCTGCCTTACTCGGTGCGCGACGGTGATCTCGAACAGGCTTTCGGACAATTCGGCTCGGTGACCAGCGCCAAGGTCATGATGGAACGCGATACGGGCCGCTCGAAGGGCTTCGGCTTCGTCGAGATGGGCAGCGACGCGGAAGCGCAAGCAGCAATCAACGGCATGAATGGCCAGCCCCTGGGCGGCCGCAGCGTCGTCGTCAATGAAGCACGCCCGATGGAAGCACGTCCCCCGCGCAGCGGTGGTGGCGGCTACGGCGGCGGCGGTGGTGGTGGTTATGGCGGCGGTGGTGGCTACGGCGGCGGCGGTGGTGGCGGCTACGGTGGTGGCGGCGGCGATCGCAGCGGCGGTGGTGGCCGTTCCGGTGGCGGCGGCGGCTACGGCGGTGGTGGTGGCCGTAGTGGCGGCGGCGGTGGTGGTGGCGATGGCGGTTTCCGCAGCCCCTACGGCGCCGGTCCCCGTGGCGGCGGCGGTGGCCGCTCCGGCGGTGGTGGCGGCGGCTACGGCGGCGGAAACAGCGGCTACTAAGCCCTGCATTCCAGCCACACAGGCAAAAGGCTCCCTCGGGAGCCTTTTTCTTTTGGCGCTCGCGAAGGATGCGCTCGCGCAGCCGCGGCAATGGCCGCGGGCGGTTCAGCTTTCGCCGCTGCGCTTCTTGCGGGCCCTGCCTTGCACGGCGCGGTCGAGCAGGGCGTTCGGCAGCATGCGCATGAGCTTGGCGATAACGCCCATTTGCCAGGGAATCACGCGGTAGCTGGTGCCGGCCTCGATGGCGCGCACCGCCTGGTCTGCAAAATCTTCCGCCTTCATGAGAAATGGCATGCCGTACCGGTTGCCCTGTGTCAGCGGCGTGTCGATGTAGCCGGGGCAGAGGGTGACGACCTTGACGCCGCTGTTGTGCAGCTCGCCGCGCAAGCTCTCGCAGTACGCGACCACGCCCGCCTTGCTGGCGCAATAGGCGCCATGTCCCGGCAGGCCGCGAATGGCCGCGACGCTCGCAATGCCGACCAGCCGGCCGCTGCCGCGCTGCCTCATTGCCGCCACAAACGGGTGAAAGGTGGCCATCAGGCCGACGTTGTTGGTGGCAAAGGTTCGCGCCATCACGTCGATGTCGTCCCGCTCCGTGGTGTCGATGCCGACGCTGATGCCGGCGTTGGCAATGACCACGTCGGGCAGGCCTTGACGCTCGATGCAGGCGGCGCCGGCCGCCAAGATGCTGTCGGTCTGCGCCACATCCGCGCTATAGATCTGGTAGCTGGCCGGATCGAGATTGCGGGCGTTCGCCCAGGTTTCGATCTCCGCCGTGCGCCGTGCCACAAGGGCCAGCCGGTAACCGGCTTCGTGGAAGCGGGCGGCCAGGGCCTGGCCGATGCCGCTCGATGCACCGGTGATGAAGACCAACGGGGACGTACTCATGGGTGCGGGGTGGCTTCCGGTGATTTTTTCTTCAGCGCGGCTTGCCGCCGGAGGCGGCCGCCGACGGAATCAGGACGCCGCGCACCCGCCCGGTCAGGTTGGCGACCCCGCTCAGGTTGTCGTAGTCGAGGTTGTCGGCGGTGAACTGGTCAGTGCCGCGAATGAGGGTGACGGGCTTGTTCGAGGTCACGCGTTCGGTGTCGAGGAACGCGTGCAGGAAGTCGCCGCGGAACTCGAGGCGCGGCGTGGCCTTGCCGTTGGGGCCGACGACCGGATCGCGAATCACGATGGCATTGCCGAAGAGCTGGATCTCGCTGCCGTCGGAATTCGACAGGCCGCGGTTGGCCGTGGCATGGGTCGTGTAGCCCTGCGGCGAGACGGAGCGCACCCGCACGTCGTCGACTTCAGTGGTGTCGGTGTCGGGGTAGTGACGGCCTTCCTTGCCGTGGAGTTCGCTGCGCAGGTCGCCGTTGGGCAGGTAGTTCTTGATGACGAAGCCGCGCATGAAATAGTCGGGCTCGTGGGTGGGCGCGGCCTTGGTGGTGGGCTCGAGCAGCTTGGGCGCATTGCGCACCAGCCAGTAGGTACCGAGCGCCACAGCTGCCGTCAGGATGATGGGCAGGTAGATGGTGGCGCGGTCGACGGCGTTGCGCAGCAGGTTCCAGGCGCGGCTCATTGCGTGGGACCTCGTGCCGCGTCGAGCAGGCGCCTGTACTGGCCGCAGGCCGTCAGCAGCACGTCGCAGAACTCGCGCGCCGCGCCTTCGCCGCCGCGCGCGCGGGTAACGTAGTTGACGGCGTCGCGCACTTCCACGTGCGCGTTGGCCGGCGCCGCTGCAAAGCCGACGCGCGCCAGCACCGGCAGGTCGGGCCAGTCGTCGCCGATGGCCGCGGCCTGGTGCCAGCCCAAGCCCAGCTGTTCGAGCATGGCTTCGGCCGCGGGCAGCTTGTCCTCGGTGCCGTAGCGCACATGCTGGATCCCGAGCGCCTCGAGCCGCACGCGCAGCGGCTTGGAGTCGCGCCCGGTGATCACCGCCGGCGTGATGCCGGCCAGCCGAAGCAGCTTGAGCCCGTAGCCGTCGAGGATGCTGAAGCGCTTGAGGGTTTCGCCGTGCTCGGTGAAGTACACGCCGCCGTCGGTCAGCACGCCGTCGATGTCGAAGAAGGCCACCCGCACATCCTGCGCGGCGAGCAAGGTTTCGGCCTGGAAGTCGAGCGGCATCAGATGACCTTCGCGCGCATCAGGTCGTTGATGCTGAGCGCGCCGATCAAAAGCCCCGCGGGGTCGACGATGAGCACGCTGGTGATGCGGTGTTCTTCCATCAGCTCGGCCGCCTCGACCGCCAGCGCCTCGGCGCGCAGCGTGCGCGGGCCGGGGTGCATCACGTCGGCAGCGGTCAGGCCGCGCAGATCGCCGCCGGTCTCCACCTGCCGACGCAAGTCGCCGTCCGTGAAGATGCCGATGGCCCGGCCGTCGGCGTCGACCACCGCCGTGGCGCCCAGGCCCTTGGAACTCATCTCGCGCATCAATTCGCTAAGCGTTGCGGTGGGTGCCACGCGCGGCACGTCGTCGCCCGAGCGCATCACGTCGCTCACATGGGTGAGCAGCTTGCGGCCCAGCGCACCGCCCGGGTGCGAGCGCGCGAAGTCTTCAGAGCCGAAACCGCGCGCGTCGAGCAGCGCCACCGCCAGCGCGTCGCCCATCGCCATCTGGGCGGTGGTGCTTGCGGTGGGGGCCAGGTTGAGCGGGCAGGCTTCCTTGGCAACGCCGGCATCGATCACGATGTCGGCATGGCGCGCCAGGGTGGAATCGGTGCGGCCGGTCATGGCGATGAGGGGCACGCCCTGTCGCTTGACCACGGGCAGTATGACGGTGAGCTCGTCGACCTCGCCGCTGTTCGAGATGGCCAGCACCAGGTCGACCGACTTGATCATGCCGAGGTCGCCGTGGCTGGCCTCGGCCGGGTGGACGAACATGGCCGGCGTGCCGGTGGAGGCCAGGGTGGCGGCAATCTTGCGGCCGACATGGCCGCTCTTGCCCATGCCCATCACGACCACACGGCCGCGCACTTCGAGGACCTTGCGCACGGCTTCGACGAAGCTCGGGCCCACGCGCGACTTGAGGCCGAGTACGGCATCGGACTCGATGTCGAAGGTGGCACGGGCCCGCGCGAGGATGGCGTCGGCGTCGACCACGGGGGGCAGGGGGGCTGAACTCATCGGCGGATTTTACGGGGCGGCCGGCATCTGCCGTCAGCGCGTGAAAGCGGCGCGTGCGGGGCATGGACATTGCTCTAGCATCCAGCCATGTCTTCGTTCGATCTCACGCTGTTGTATTTGCTTGCCGCGGTCATCGGCGTCGTGGTCTGCCGCTCGCTGAAGCTGCCGCCGATGCTCGGCTATCTGTCGGCCGGCGTGCTGATCGGCCCTCATGCGTTGGCATTGGCGCAGAACTCCGAAGCCATCCGTCACCTGGGCGAATTCGGTGTGGTGTTCCTGATGTTCGTGATCGGGCTGGAGTTCAGCTTGCCCAAGCTGCGTGCCATGCGCAAGCACGTGTTCGGACTCGGCCTGCTGCAGGTGTTGCTGACGATGACCCTCGCCACCGCCGGCGCGCTTTTGATCGCCTCGCAGCTCCCGCCGGCCTGGCGGCTCGGCTGGCAGACGGCGCTGGCCCTCTCGGGCGCGCTCACCATGAGCAGCACCGCCATCGTAGTCAAGCTGATGGCCGAGCGGCTCGAACTCGAAAGCGAGCACGGCAAGCGGGTCATGGGCGTGCTGCTGTTCCAGGACTTGGCGGTGGTGCCGCTGCTGGTGCTGATTCCCGCACTCGGCGCGCCGCCCGAAGCGCTCGCCAAGGCGATCGGCTTCGCGACGGTGAAGGCCATCCTGCTGATCGGCGTTCTGCTTTATGGCGGGCCGCGCATCATGCGCTGGTGGCTCACGCTCGTGGCGCGGCGGCGCAGCGAGGAGCTTTTCATCCTGAACGTGCTGCTGATCACGCTCGGCCTGGCATGGCTCACCGAACTGGCCGGGCTGAGCCTGGCGCTGGGTGCCTTCATCGCCGGCATGCTGGTTTCCGAAACCGAATACAAGCACCAGGTCGAAACCGACATCCGCCCGTTCCACGACGTGCTGCTGGGGCTCTTCTTCATCACGGTAGGCATGTCGCTCGACTGGCACATCGTGGTGGACCGCTGGGCGCTGGTGGGTGTGCTGCTGCTGATACCACTGGCGTTCAAGCTGGTTCTGGTGACGGTGCTGGCGCGGGTGCTGGGCGCCACCTCGGGCGTGTCGCTGCGCACCGGCCTCTACCTGGCGCAGGCGGGCGAGTTCGGCTTTGTGCTGCTGACGCTCGCGCAGGAGCGCAGCCTGCTGCCGCCGTGGCTGGCCAACCCGGTGCTGGCGTCGATGGTGCTGTCGATGCTGGCCACGCCTTTCATCGTGATGTACACCAACGCCATCGTGCGCAAGCTGGTGGCAAGCGACTGGCTCCAGCAGTCGCTGCAGATGACGTCCATCGCGCGCAAGACCATCAACACCGCCAAGCACGTGATCATCTGCGGCTACGGGCGCTGCGGCCAGAACCTGGCGCGCATCCTCGAGCGCGAAGGCATTCCCTACATGGCGCTGGACCTCGACCCCGACCGCGTGCGGCAGGCCGCCGCGGCCGGCGATTCGGTGGTGTTCGGCGATGCGGCGCGGCTGCAGGCGCTGATGGCGGCCGGCCTGGCCCGCGCCAGCGCCGTGGTCGTCACCTATCTCGACGTGCCCGGCGCCATGAAGGTGCTGGCCAACACCCGCGCCCACGCACCGCAGGTGCCGGTGATCGTGCGCACCCAGGACGACCACGACCTGGAGAAGCTGCAGGCCGCCGGCGCCACCGAGGTGGTGCCCGAAGCCATCGAGGGTTCGCTGATGCTCGCGAGCCATGCGCTGGCCCTGGTCGGCGTGCCGATGCGGCGCGTGATCCGCGTGGTGCAGGACCAGCGCGACGCACGCTACAACCTGCTGCGCGGCTACTTTCACGGTGCCGACGACGACAACGCCGACGAGCTCGACCACGAGCGGCTCAACACTTTCACGCTCACGCCCGGCGCGCGCGCCGTCGGCCAGACGCTGGCGCGGATGGCGCTGGAAACACTGGGGGTGCGCGTTGCCGGCCTGCGCCGGCATGACGGCCAGCCGCAGGAGCCCACCGACGACACGGTGCTGACGGACGGCGACACGCTGGTGCTGTCGGGCAAGCCGGCCGCATTGGCGGTCGCCATCGAGCGGCTGCAAAAAGGCTGAGAGAAGGCGCCGGCAGGGGCGGCCGCGGCCTTCCGGGCCCTCTCAGTTCACCAGCGTGGGATTGCGCTTTTCTTCTTCGATCCGCTGCTGGCGGCGCACCGCCTCGCATTGCGCATGCGGCTTGAATTCGGCCTTGAGGCACTGCGCAGCCATGCACTGCGCCTTCGCGATGAAATTGCGGTCGCCGCAGATGGATTGCGGATCTGACGGTCCCGCCGCTGCGGGCTGCGGCGCGGGCGCGGCGGCCACTGCCGGCGCGGGCTCGGGCGCGCCCGGCTGCGACGGTGCCGCTGGCGCGGGCTTGCGGGGCTTGGCCGCGGCGGATGGCGGCTTCGGGGTTGCGATGGCTGGCGTGGCCGGGGCTGCGGCGGCAAGTGCCGCATCTGCCGCAGCCGGGGGCTCGGTGGGCGGCAACGCAAGCGGTGCCGCCTCGGAAGCTGGCGATGCAGGAACAGGCGCCACGACAGGCGCGACAACAGGCACGGCGGGAGACGCTGCTTCGGCCTGTTCGTCCGGCGTGCCTTTTCCGTAGCCGTACCAGCCGGCGACGATCATGAGCAGCCCCACGGCCAGCAGCACCAGCCAAAGCAGGACGCCGCGCATACGCGGCGGCTTGTTGCGCACTTCCGCGCCGGCAGGGCGCGGCGTCCGAGGCCTCGAAGCCTTCTTGGCCCGGGGCTCGCGCGGCGGCGAAGGCGGCCGCTTGGAGCGGCCCGCGCCGACGATGACGGTTTTTTCATCGGCCAGCGATCCGGCATGCGCGTAGGCGGCTTGAGAAGCGATCGGCAAGCTGCCGTCGAAAAGCCCGCCGGGGATGGTGGGTGCGCGCAATTGCGCGGGCGCCGTGGCGGCCCATTCGCGCTCCGACCGGCTTTCAGGGCCCGGTGGCGGCGCCATCGGCGCCGGTGCCGCAGGCGCCAGCTTTCCGCCGCAACTCCTGCAGAAATTCGCGCCCTCGCGGTTCTCCGCGCTGCACACCGGACAGATCAAGGCCATGACGACTGACTTCTAGGAAAACGATTTCAAAAACTGGCTGTGAAGAGCCGTCTGGGCCTGAATTGCGGAACCGACCCGATGGAGGTTCAGGTCACCGCGACGCGCTTGGACCGATGCCCCATGCGCTTGGCGATCACCGCGCCGAGCCCCATGGCAATCTCGAGGGCGAGGTTGGGTTGCCGGTTGGACATTTCCGCAAAGCGGATGGCCGTGAGGCGCCACACGCGGCCGGCGCCGGTCACCACCACGTTGGCCGAATGCGGCTCGCGCGAGAAGAACGAGCCTTCGCCCACCACCGATCCCGGCATGAGCACGGCCAGCTTCATCTGTTCCTTGCTGCTCACGCGATGCACGCTGATGGCGCCGCCTTCGAGGAAATACACCGAGCGGTCGTGGGTGCCTTGTTCGATGAGAACGTCGCCAACGCCGGTATCGATGGGCTGCAGATAGCCCGCCAGCGTTTCCCACTGCTGTACGTTGAGCGTCAACGCAAAGGCGTCGTTGCTGTTGTTGTCCGCGATGGCGCGGCTCAGGTTCTGGATGGACATGCTTTTCTCAACCCCCGCATCTGTGCCGAAGTATCCGCGAAGGCCGCAGGTTTCGGCTACAACTCTTTACGTTTTTCGTTGCGGCTGTCGCTATTTGCCGATGCAGAAGCGCGAAAAGATGACCCCCAGCAGGTCGTCCGCGCCGAATTCGCCGGTGATTTCGTTCAGTGCGTTCTGCGCCAGGCGCAACTCTTCGGCCAGCAGATCGAGCAGTTGGGCTTGTGCAGCCAAGTGGCTTGCAGCCAACTCCAGGTGGGTTCGGACGCGGCCCAGCGCCTGCACATGGCGCGCGCGCGCGAGGTAGACGCCCTCGGGCACCGACTGCCAACCCGCCATGGCAAGCAGTTGTTCGCGCAGCGCTTCGATGCCGAGGCCGGTCTTGGCGGAAAGGGCAATGCCCTGGGCCGACGCAGGTATAGCGGTTGTGGGCGCGGCGTCCTGCTTGTTCCATACATCGAGCACCGGCACGCTCGCGGGCAGCTTCTGCCGCAGGCCGCGCAGGATCTCTGCGTCGGCGGCGGCGTAGTCGGCATGGCTAGAGCGCGTCAGGTCGTGCAGAAAGAGCACGGCGTCGGCGCTCTCGATCTGGCCCCACGCGCGCGCAACGCCGATCTGCTCGACCTCGTCGCTGCTCTCGCGCAGGCCCGCGGTGTCGGCCACATGCAGCGGCACCCCATGGATCTGGATGGTTTGCGAGACCACGTCGCGCGTCGTGCCTGCCACCGCGCTCACGATGGCCAGTTCGGCACCGGCGAGTGCATTGAGCAGCGAACTTTTGCCTGCATTGGGCTGGCCTGCAATCACGACCTTGATGCCTTCGCGCAGCAGCGCCCCTTGCTTCGCGCGCTGCTGCACCGCCGCAAGTTGCGCCTGCAATCTCACCAGCTGCCCGGCCGCATCGGCCTTTTGAAGAAAGTCGATTTCCTCTTCCGGAAAGTCGAGCGTCGCCTCGACCAGCATGCGCAGGTGGATCAACGCATCGCGCAGCGTATGGATCTCGCGCGAGAAGGCGCCCGAGAGCGAACGGCCGGCGCTGCGCGCGGCCGCCTCGGTGCTGGCGTCGATCAGGTCTGCAATGGCCTCGGCCTGGGCCAGGTCGATCTTGCCGTTGAGAAAGGCGCGCTGGCTGAACTCGCCCGGCTCGGCCACGCGCAGGCCGGGCAGCCGCGGCCGGCCGGTGACCGCGTCGGGCTCGGCGGCGGCTTCGAGGCAGCGCGCCAGCAACAGTTGCAGCACCACCGTTCCGCCGTGCGCCTGCAGTTCGAGCACGTCTTCGCCGGTGAACGAATGCGGTGAGGGAAAGTGGATGGCCAGGCCATGGTCGACCGGCTCGCCGGCCGCATCGCGGAAGGGCAGGTAGGTGGCTTCGCGCGGCTTGAGCGGCCGGCCGCAAAGCGCTTCGATCAGCGGCGCGAGCCGGGCGCCCGAAACGCGCACGATGCCCACCGCCCCGCGCCCCGAGGCGGTGGCTATGGCGACGATGGGATCGGTAGTGCGGGCGAATGTCATGGAAGCGCGATTCTTTCAGCAAAAGCAAAAGGGCCGCGAATGCGGCCCTTTGCGGAGTGGCGGAAGCCGCTGCGGCTTACTTGCCGAGCACGCCCAGCCGCTTGTTGATGAACCACTGCTGCGCGATCGACAGCACGTTGTTGGTGATCCAGTACAGCACCAGGCCGGCCGGGAAGAAGATGAACATCACGCTGAACGCGAGCGGCATGATCCACATCAGCTTGGCCTGCATCGGGTCCGGCGGCGTCGGGTTGAGCCAGGTCTGGAACAGCGAGGTCAGCGTCATCACGATCGGCAGGATGTACCACGGATCGGGTGCCGAGAGGTCGGTGATCCAGCCGATCCACGGCGCATGGCGCATTTCGACCGACGACAGCAGCACCCAGTAGAGCGCGATGAACACCGGGATCTGGATCAGGATCGGGAAGCAGCCGCCCATCGGGTTGACCTTCTCGGTCTTGTAGATGCGCATCATCTCCTGCTGCATTTCCTGCGGCTTGTCCTTCAGCCGCTCGCGCATTTCCATGATCTTGGGGTTGATGGCCTTCATCTTGGCCATGCTGGCGTAGGCCTTGGCGTTGAGCCAGTAGAAGGCCGCCTTCAGCAGCACTACCAGCGCCACGATGGCCCAGCCCCAATTGCCCAGGATGCCGTGCAGCTGGTTCAGCAGCCAGTACAGCGGCTTGGAAATGATCGCGAAGATGCCGTAGTCCTTGACCAGGTCGAGGCCCGGTGCAATGGCTTCGAGCTTCTTTTCTTCTTCGGGGCCGGCGAACAGCGCGCTGTTGACCACCAGGGTCTGGCCCGGGGCGATCTTCGGCAGCGTGGCCACCATGGCCACGGTGAACAGGTTGTCGCCCAGGTCCTTCACGCGGAATTCGCGCCGGAGCTGTTCGCTGGCCGGGTCGCCCTTGAGGAGCCACGCCGACACGAAGTAATGCTGCACCATCGCAATCCAGCCGTCGTTGGCGGGCGGCGGCGGCTCGACCTTGCCCTTGGCAATGTCCTTGAAGTCGAGCTTGTGGAACTTCTTTTCGTTGGTGTAGGCCGCCGGACCGGTGAAGGTGTTGGTGCCGAACATCGTGCCTGCCGCCACCGTGCCGTGGCGCAGCAGCTGCATGTAGAGCTGCGCATCGCGCGGCTGGTCGCTCACGTTGACCACTTCATGGCGCACGCCGACGGTGTATTCGCCGCGCTTGAAGACATAGGTCTTGACGTACTTGAGGCCGCCCGAGGGGGCGCTTTCGAAGCTCACTTCGAGCGTGTTCTGGCCCTCGGCCATTTCGCGCGGACCCGCCTTCGGCGTCATTGGCGTCAGGTGGTTGGGAAAGGCTTCTCCGGTCTGGCTCAGCAGGCCGGTTTGCGCCACGTAGCGGGTGGCGGGCGAGTCGTTCTCGAACAGCACCACGTGCTTGGTGCGATCGGCTTCGTCGAACTTGAGCAGCTCGAGGTAGTTGACCGTGGCGCCTTCGCTGTCGATCACCGCCTTGAAGAGGTCGGTGGTCACGTTGACGCGCTCACGCGGCGCGGCGGGCGCAGCCTGCGTGGGCACGGCGGCGGCGCTGCCACCGGCCGTGGATGCGCTCGGTACGCCGTTGCTGGCCGCCGGCGTGCTGCCCGCCGGAGCGGAGGCCACGGCAGCCGGCTTGGTCGACGGCAGGAAAGTCGGCTTGTTGCCGTTGAAGACCTGCCATTGGTCCCACAGCAGCACCAGCGAGAAACCAAAAATCACCCACAGGATCGTGCGGCGTATATCGTTCATGACGAAGACTTCTTGTCGGAGGAAAGGAGAGACGAAAACAGCGAGCCTGACTTGTCAGTGCGACGCGGTGATTTCGGTGGAACCGGATCGTGCCCGCCCTGGCACCAGGGCTGGCAGCGCACGATGCGGTGCAGGGTGAGATAGCTGCCCTTGAGCGCGCCGTGGACTTCCAGCGCCTCTATCGAATAGACGGAGCAGGTCGGCTCGAAGCGGCACGACTGCCCGAGCCACGGGCTCAGCAACAGGCGGTAGCCCTTCACAAGGCCGATCAGCAGGCGCTTCATGACGACGAGGATGCAGGGGCGCGCGCGGCCCGCGCCAGCAGTTGCTGAAGCTCGGCGCGTACCGCGGCCTTGAGCTTGTCGGAGCTGGCGCTCACGAATTCCTTGCGGTCGAACGCCGCGCGCAGCCGCACCACGTGCGCCGCACGAGGCAGGCCGACGTCGGGCGCGGCGCTCACGGTATAGATCTGTCGCTTGATGGCGTTGCGCGTGACGGCACGGCGCGCCCAGCGCTTGGGCACCATGGCGCCCAGCCAGACATCGTCGGACGCGAACAAGGGCTGCGCGCTCGATGTTGAATCGAGTGCGCAGCGATGCAATGCGAAATGAGCAGTGCGCGCCACGGTGGCACCTGCGAGGACGGCCTGGAATTGCGCGCGGGTCTTGAGCCGCTGCATGGAAGCCGGGCCAGACACGCCAGAAACGCTGGCTGGGAAAGCTGGCGCTGGCGGGTCGGCGGCTGGCAACGGCAGAGGAACTGCCGTCAGACGGCCAGGCGCTTGCGGCCCTTGGCGCGGCGTGCGTTGATGACGGCGCGGCCGCCACGGGTCTTCATGCGGACCAGAAAGCCGTGGGTACGGGCGCGGCGGACTTTGGAAGCTTGGTAAGTGCGTTTCATGATGAGATTTCCTGCTGATTCCCCCGATATCCACCGAGCCCGACGAAGCCTGGAAAGGCTGTATCGGGCAGGCGGGCGCTGGGAGCGTTTTTCGGATGACCCCCGAAAGACGCAATGAGGTTTTCAGGGAAACCCGCAATTATCGCAAACATTCGGCCCAACACCAAACATCGAGTAACTTTGCGGGCCTTTGCATGGTGCCCGGGGGGATGTGGATAAGGTTTTGACAAGTTAGAATGCGGGCCGCCTTGCAGCAGAGAATATCCACAATACATATACCAAAAAATGGACGAGGGACGCACCACTTTTTCAAGCACCCATGTCGACTGACGGCATCGGTGAAAGCCTCTGGCAGGCCTGTGTCGACCAGCTCGCGCAGGAGCTGTCCGAGCAGCAATTCAATACCTGGATCAAACCCCTGACGGCGCAGGTCACCGACGACCTTTCGCGCATGACGGTGTTCGTTGCCAACCGCTTCAAGCTCGACTGGATCCGCGCCCAGTACGCCGGCAAGATCGCCGCCATGGCCGAGAAGATGTACGGTCAGCCGGTGGCAGTTGAGTTAGCGCTTGCTCCGCGTGAAGCGCCCGTACGCTCTGCACCCATTGCCGTCATGGCAGAAACCGACCTGCCGCGCGACATGGCCGGCCCGGGCGAGGAGCCGGCCGCGGCGGGCTTCAAGAACCGCCTGAATTCGGGCCTGACTTTCGACACGCTGGTGGAGGGCACGGCCAACCGCATGGCGCGCGCCGCGGCCATGCACGTGGCCGGCATGCCGGGCCACCTGTACAACCCGCTGTTCATCTACGGCGGCGTCGGCCTGGGCAAGACCCACCTGATGCACGCTGTGGGTAACCGCCTGCTCGCCGACCGGCCCGATTCCAAAGTTCTCTACATCCATGCCGAGCAGTTCGTCTCGGATGTGGTCAAGGCCTATCAGCGCAAGACCTTCGACGAGTTCAAGGAGCGCTATCACTCGCTCGATCTGCTCCTGATCGACGATGTGCAGTTCTTCGCCAACAAGGACCGCACGCAGGAAGAATTCTTCAATGCGTTCGAAGCCCTGCTGGCCAAGAAGTCGCACATCGTGATGACCAGCGACACCTATCCCAAGGGCCTCGCCGACATTCACGAGCGGCTGGTTTCGCGCTTCGATTCGGGCCTCACGGTCGCCATCGAGCCGCCCGAACTCGAAATGCGCGTGGCCATCCTGATCAACAAGGCGCGCGCCGAATCGGCCGAGATGCCCGAGGAAGTGGCCTTCTTCGTTGCCAAGAACGTGCGCTCCAACGTGCGCGAGCTCGAAGGCGCGCTGCGCAAGATCCTGGCTTACTCACGCTTCAACCAGAAAGAAATCTCGATCGCCCTGGCGCGCGAGGCGCTGCGCGACTTGCTGTCGATCCAGAATCGGCAGATCTCGGTCGAAAATATCCAGAAGACGGTGGCCGACTATTACAAGATCAAGGTCGCCGACATGTACAGCAAGAAACGCCCGGCCAGCATTGCGCGGCCGCGGCAGATCGCGATGTACCTGGCCAAGGAACTCACCCAGAAGAGCTTGCCGGAAATCGGCGAGCTCTTCGGCGGGCGCGATCACACAACGGTGCTGCATGCGGTGCGCAAGATCTCGGGCGAGCGCCAGCAGCTCACCGAACTGAACCAGCAACTCCACGTGCTCGAACAAACGCTCAAGGGCTGACCCCGGATGTCATCAAGAAAGCCACCCGCAACAGCGGAGAATGGCGTCTTACAAGCGGATTCAAAGAGATAAGAGAAGAGGAAGAAGACATGATCGTTTTGAAGGCAACCCAAGACAAAGTCCTCGCCGCGCTGCAATCGGTGGCGGGCATCGTGGAGCGACGCCATACCCTGCCTATCCTGGCCAACGTGCTGATCCGCAAGACCGGCGGCCAGCTGCAGCTCACAACCAGCGACCTCGAGATCCAGATCCGCACCACGGCCGAGCTCGGCGGCGATGAAGGCAACTTCACCACCACCATCGGCGCGCGCAAGCTCATCGACATCCTGCGCACCATGCCGGCCGACCAGACCGTGAGCCTCGAATCGAGCGCGAGCAAGCTGGTGCTCAAGGGCGGCAAGAGCCGTTTCACGCTGCAGTCGCTGCCGGCCGAGGACTTTCCGCTGGTGCAGGAAGCCGCCAATTTCGGTCCTGTGTTCAGCGTGCCGCAAAAGACGCTGAAGGACCTGCTCTCGCAGGTTTCCTTTGCCATGGCCGTGCACGACATCCGCTACTACCTGAACGGCATCCTGTTCGTGGCCGAAGGCAAGCAGCTGAGCCTGGTGGCCACCGACGGCCATCGCCTGGCGTTTTCGTCGGCCACGCTCGACGTCGAGGTGCCGCGCCAGGAAGTGATTCTTCCGCGCAAGACCGTGCTCGAAATGCAGCGCCTGCTGTCTGACGCCGAAGGCGCCATCGAGATGCAGTTTGCGAACAACCAGGCCAAGTTCAGCTTCGGCGGCATGGAGTTCGTCACCAAGCTGGTCGAGGGCAAGTTCCCCGACTACAACCGCGTGATTCCCAAGAACCACAAGAACAGCGTCACGCTTGGCCGCGCGCCCCTGTTGGCCAGCCTGCAGCGCACCGCCATCCTGACGAGCGAGAAGTTCAAGGGCGTGCGCCTGAACATCGAGCCCGGCACGCTGCGCATTGCGTCCAACAATGCCGAGCAGGAAGAAGCGCAGGACGAGCTCGACATCGACTACGGCGGCGACGCCATCGAGATCGGCTTCAACGTGACCTACCTGATCGACGCCCTCGCGAACATGGGCCAGGACATGGTCAAGCTGGACCTAGCCGACTCCAACAGCTCCGCCCTTTTGACCATCCCCGAGAACGCATCCTTCAAATATGTCGTGATGCCGATGCGGATCTAGAAGACAGAAAACACAGCGCCTTGCGCAGACAGCCCGCGGCCCTCCGCGGGTTTGCGCTTTCAAGAGGCAGGAAAAGCAGGCCCCGAAGGCCCGAAAAATCCCGTGAATGCCGTGAGAGATAGAGGAATATCCGAATGAGTGCAGAAGAAAACAAGCCCGAAGTGCCCCACACCGAACCGGTCTACACGCCCGAGATCGAGAGTGCGGTGCCGATCGAGATCACGCCCGCCGACACCAGCTACGGCGAAGGCTCGATCACGATCCTCGAAGGGCTCGAGGCGGTGCGCAAGCGCCCCGGCATGTACATCGGCGACACCTCCGACGGCACGGGCCTGCACCACCTGGTGTTCGAGGTGGTCGACAACTCCATCGACGAAGCGCTGGCGGGCCACTGCGACGACATCGTCGTGACCATCCACAGCGACAACTCCATTTCCGTGACCGACAACGGCCGCGGCATTCCGACCGGCGTGAAGATGGACGACAAGCACGAGCCCAAGCGCTCGGCCGCTGAAATCGCGCTCACCGAGCTGCACGCCGGCGGCAAGTTCAACCAGAACAGCTACAAGGTGTCGGGCGGCCTGCACGGCGTGGGTGTGAGCTGCGTGAACGCGCTGAGCGTGATGCTGCGCCTGGTCGTGCGCCGCGAGGGCAAGATCCACGAACTCGAATTCAGCCGCGGCTTCGTGCAGAACCGTTTGCTCGAAACCGTGAACGGTTTCGAGGTCTCGCCCATGAAGATCATCGGCGACACGGACAAGCGCGGCACCGAGGTGCACTTTCTGCCCGACACGGAAATCTTCAAGGAGAACAACGATTTCCACTACGAAATCCTCTCCAAGCGCCTGCGCGAACTGAGCTTTCTGAACAACGGCGTGCGCATCCGCCTGAAGGACGAGCGCACCGGCAAGGAAGACGACTTCTCGGGCGCCGGCGGCGTGCGCGGCTTTGTCGAATTCATCAACAAGGGCAAGACCGTCCTGCATCCGAACTCGTTCTATGCAGCGGGCGAAAAGCCGGCCGACACCTACGGCGGCATTCCCGGCACGCACATCGGCGTTGAAGTGGCCATGCAGTGGAACAGCGGCTACAACGAGCAGGTGCTGTGCTTCACCAACAACATTCCCCAGCGTGACGGCGGCACCCACCTCACGGGCCTGCGCGCCGCGATGACTCGCGTCATCAACAAGTACATCGAAGAGAACGAGCTGGCCAAGAAGGCCAAGGTCGAAGTCACCGGCGACGACATGCGCGAAGGCCTGTGCTGCGTGCTGAGCGTGAAGGTGCCTGAGCCCAAGTTCTCGAGCCAGACCAAGGACAAGCTGGTGTCCAGCGAAGTGCGTGCGCCGGTCGAAGACATCGTCGGGCGGCTGCTGACCGACTACCTGCAGGAGCGCCCGAACGACGCGAAGATCATCTGCGGCAAGATCATCGAGGCCGCCCGCGCCCGCGAAGCTGCGCGCAAGGCCCGCGAAATGACGCGCCGCAAGGGCGTACTCGACGGCATGGGCCTGCCCGGCAAGCTGGCCGACTGCCAGGAAAAGGACCCGGCGCTGTGCGAGGTCTACCTGGTGGAGGGCGACTCCGCAGGCGGCTCCGCCAAGCAGGGCCGCGACCGTAAGTTCCAGGCCATCCTGCCGCTGCGCGGCAAGATCCTGAACGTGGAAAAAGCGCGCTACGAGAAGCTGCTCACCAGCAACGAAATTCTCACCATGATCACCGCGCTCGGCACCGGCATCGGCCGCGCCGGCGCCACCACCGCGGGCGGCGGGGCGGACGACTTCAACGTCGCCAAGCTGCGCTACCACCGCATCATCATCATGACCGACGCCGACGTCGACGGCGCCCACATCCGTACGCTGCTGCTCACGTTCTTCTACCGGCAAATGCCCGAGCTGGTCGAGCGCGGCCACATCTACATCGCCCAGCCGCCGCTCTACAAGGTGAAGGTCGGCAAGGAAGAGCAATACCTGAAGGACGGCCCCGCGCTGGACGCCTTTCTGCTGAAGGTGGCGCTGAAGGACGCGAGCATCGAGACCGGCGGCCCCAACTCGACCACCCTGAGCGGCGACACGCTGGCCGAGCTCGCGCGCAAGCACCAGCTGGCCGAAGCCGTCATCGCGCGCCTGCGCAACTTCATGGATGCCGAGGCGCTGCGCGCCATTGCCGACGGCGTGGCGCTCGACCTGGACACCACGCCCGCGGCCGAGGCTTCGGCCGTGGCGCTGCAGGCCAAGCTGCGCGAGCTCAACACCACCGGTGTGCCGGCCGAGGTGAGCAGCGAGTTCGACGCCCGCACCGACAAGCCGCTGCTGCGCATCAGCCGCCGCCACCACGGCAACATCAAGAGCAGCGTGCTCACGCAGGACTTCGTGCACGGCGCCGACTACGCCGCGCTCGCCGAAGCCGCCAACACCTTCCGGAACCTGCTGAGCAGCGAGGGCGCCATCGTCCGACGCGGCGAAGGCGAGCGCGCCAAGGAAGAAAAGGTGGCCGACTTCCGCATCGCGATGAAGTGGCTCATCGGGCAGGCCGAAAACGCCACCTCGCGCCAGCGCTACAAGGGCCTGGGCGAAATGAACCCCGCACAGCTGTGGGAAACCACCATGGACCCGACCGTGCGCCGCCTGCTGCGCGTGCAGATCGACGACGCCATCGAGGCCGACCGCGTGTTCACGATGCTGATGGGCGACGAGGTGGAGCCGCGGCGCGAGTTCATCGAGCAGAACGCCCTGCGGGCTGCGAACATCGACGTGTAAGAAGCGGGGCAGCAACTTGGCTGCCGCGAACCGATGCGGCAAAAGAAAAAGCGCCCAGCATTGCTGGGCGCTTTTTTACGCCAGGCTCAGCGTGCAGCCTGGCGTTCTTCGTGGTCTCTACCGGGGACTGAGGATTACTTCCCCTGCGCCTGCCCCAGGATATCTACCACCACGCGCCGATCCGGCTGCAGGCAAGCCACCAGGCGCGGCGAGCGCTGCAGCCCCTGGCAATCGCGCGTCACCGGTTCGCGCTCGCCCATCGAGCGCACCTCCATCGGCGCGCGCACGCCCGCGGCCTTCAGGTAGTCGCGCACCGTGTTCGCACGCTGCAGCGCCAGCCGGTCGTTGTAGGCCTCGTCCCCCAGCCGGTCCGTGTGCCCCGTGATCGTCAGGCTCTGCACCTGCATCTCCGGGCTCTGCAAGGCACGCGCCAGCGCGTCCAACTCGGCGCGGCCCTGCGGCAGCATGTCCGCCGCGGCCGAGCGGTCGAACCGGAACAGCGTGTCGGCGCTCAGGTTCACCCGCCGCGTCGTCGGCGGGACCGGAGCCGGGGTGGGCGCAGGCGCCGGCGTCACCACCGGCGTGAGCGCGCAGTTCTGCCCCTGGCACCAGTTGTAGCGCTCGTCGTGCAGGCTGCCGCAGCCCGTGAGGATCGTGAGCGCGGCCAGGGCCGTGGCGCCCAGCGCCAGACGTTTCGGTGTGTTCTTCGTTTGCATGGTGTGTGGATTCCTTCCTGTGGTCAGTGGTGCATGGTCCGGTCGTGTGGCGGCGGCGCTCACCACGCCACCTTCACGCCCAGCTGCCCCGAGACGCCTTCGCGGCCCTTGCCGCTGAGCGAGCGCTGGTACTGCACCCCGCCGTACAGGTAGGCCGCCTTGCTCAGCGGCAGCTGCGCGCCCACGCCCAGCTCGGCCCAGGTCTGCTTGGCCCATTGCTCGTTCACCGTGGTGTTGCCGATGGTCACGCCCTTGGGGTCCTTGAACTCGTGCAGCACGTTGGCCGTCACATAGAAGGTGTTGGTGCGCGTGAGCTTCTCGCCGCGCTCGGCCTTGTCGTTCCAGGCCAGGCGCGCGCCCAGGCGACCGCGCAGGCTCTGGCTGGTGAAGCCGTCCACCGTGGAGATGTTGTCCGCAAAGCCGCGGTAGCGCGTGAGCTGGTAGCTCAGCTGCGCCTGCGGCTCAATCAGCCACTGGCTGTCGCCGATCTGCCAGGGGCGGCCCACTTCCACGCTCAGCCCGCCGCCGGTGCCCTTTTGCGTGCCCTCGCCGCCGTACTTGTCGGTGTACTTGTTCTGCACCGCATGCAGCTGGCCGACCAGGTCCAGGTAGCTGCCGTTGTCGGCGTAGCGCGTGTGGTACGCGCCCAGCGTGAGCATCTGGCCCTTCATCTTGCCGGTGTCGTAGCCCATGCCCGCCTCGCCGCGGCGGCGGTCGTTGAAGTTGGTGCTGGTGCGGCCATAGCCCACGCTCAGGCCGGTGTGGCTGCGCGACTTGTCGCCGGCGTCGCCGCTGTAGCGCACGGCCAGGTCCTTGCCCAGCTGCAGAAACTGCATCTCCTGCTCGAAGCCGAACTGGCGCTTGCCGTCCAGGTCCAGGCGCTGCGCGTGCAGGCGCATCCACGCCTGGTCGGCGGGGGCCTTGTCGTCGCAGCCGCAGTGGTCCCACTTGAGGGTCTGCTGCTCGCCCACGCGCTGGTGCAGCGTGCCCAAGAGGCCCAGGCCCAGTTCCTGGGTGGCGACCTGGCCCATCACGTAGCCGGGCACGGCAGGGCGCAGCACCTCGGGGGCGGGGACCGGTGCGGGCGCAGGGCTCGGGACGCCGGGCACCGGCACCGGAATGGGTACCGGCGTTTGGTAGACGCTGCTCAGGTAGAAGCTGTTGGCGTCGCCGTCGGTGCGCCCGCCGCGGTGCAGGCCGTACTCGTAGGCGCCGGCCTGCACGGGGGCGGCCAGGGTGAAGTTGCCTTCCGAAGAGGTGCCGGACACCTGCACCACCTGAATGCCGTTGACGGTGGCCGCGCCCGCGCCGCCGGTGTTGGCCACCAGCACGCGGGTGGTGCCGCTGGTGTTGCCGTTGACCACCAGCTTGTCGGTGGCGCTGGCGTCGCTGCCCAGGGCGGTGTTGATCCGCACCAGGCCGTTGGTGCCGGCGTAGTTGCCGTTGACGGTGAGCGCGTTGCCGGGGGTGCCGGTGGGGTTGCGCAGGTCCAGCAGGCCCGCGTTGTGCAGGTCGCCGGTGAGGGTGAAGGCCGGCTGGCCCATGAACACGCTGCTGGTGGGCTGGATGAACAGGCCCATCGGGGCGCCGCTGGCGTCGGTGCCGCTGCCCACGGCCAGCGGCGCGCCGGCCAGGGTCAGGCGGGTGTTGTCCAGGGTGATGGTTTCCCAGTTGCGCAGGGTGTCGCCGCCGGCGGTGGCGGTCACGCCTTGCAGGGTGAGCTTGTCGACCCAGCCGTCGGCGGCCGAGACGTCGTCGCCGCCGTCCAGGATGGTGCTGCCGTTGTAGCCGGCGGCGGACACCAGGGCGGTGTCCGAGCCGTTCTGGCCGTAGAAGCCGCCCGCCAGGGTGCCGCCGGTCCAGGTGAAGGTGTCGTTGCCGTCGGCCGCGCTGGCGGTGCGGTCGTCGCCGTAGATGTTGCCGCTGAAGCTGCCGCCGGTGAGCGCCAGGCTGTCGTTGCCCAGGCCCAGGATGGCGTCGCCGGTGACGGTGCCGGCGGTGGTGACGATGGCGTTGCCGCCGAGGGTGTCGGTGCCGGTACCGGCCGCGTCGCCGTCGCGGATGCCGATGCCGGAGGCGGCGCCATTGACCACTGCGGCCGCGCCGATGTTGACGGTGCCGCCTGCTGCCGCCAGCGTGTGGATGGCGGCGGCGGTGCCGCTGCCGCTGGTCACGCTGCCGCCCGTGGCGTCGACCTGGTAGGTGCCCCCAGCGGAGGCGGCGCGCAGGCCGTCGGCATTGAGGCCTGTGGCCGTCACAGTGCCCGCCGCCATAGCGACCTGAGCCAGCCCGGTGCCGTCGGTCTGGCTGTACAGGCCGTGCGCGCCGGCGCCTGCGGTGCTGACGCTGCCGTTCAAGAGCGCGGTGGTGGCGGTGGCCGTATTGGTCGCGTTTGTGATCGCGGAATAGATCCCGTAGGTACCGGCTTGCAACGTGGTGATCGTCGAAGCTGCGGCGTCCATGCTTGCCGTTGCCGCGCCCGTGCCCCTGTTACGGGCCAGGATGCCGTAGCCGCCGGCGCCCTGCATCACGATGCTGCCACCCGTCATCGACGCGTTCGCGAAACCCGGGCCAGTACCCGAATTGCTCGCGGCCAGCCCGCCCCCACCCGCTCCGTTGCCGATCAATGCCCCTCCCGTCTGGCTGGCAATCGCGTTGCCGGTTCCGGTGACGACAGCGACGACGCTCGCGCTGGCGGCGTTTGTTGTCGCAGTGCCGCCAGACATGGTGGCGTAAGCATTGCCGGAGCCCAGTGTCTGGGCCACAACGACCGAGTTGTTCAAGGCCTGTGTGGTGCCAGCACCACCCGTCATGGTGGCCACGGCATCGCCATTGCCCCACGCCAAGGCGTAAGCCGCGTGCGACCCGCCCGCCGCAGTGCCGGTATTGATCGAACCACCGTTCACCGTGACCGTCGCTGTGCCGATACCGTGCGTTTCTGCAAGCAGACCGACCCCTGAGCCTTGCGTGCCAGTGGTGGAGATGGAACCGCTGTTGAGGATCGAGGTTGCATTGCCGCTACCCACGACGCTGGTGGCGACGCCCATGGCGTTCTCGCCTTTGCTGGTGATGTTCGCACCATTGATGACGATGGTCGCATCACCGCCAGCGCCGCTTGAGAGTGAGTTGGCCAGCACAGCCCAGGCTGCACCGGACACAGGATTGCCCGCCGGGGTGGTCAGATTGATCGTGGCGGGGCCGTTGACTTCGACCAGTCGATTGCCTGTGCCGCTACCGCCCGAATAGACAGCATTGGCGGTTATCGGCGCAGTGACCGGCGCAATGGTGAAGGGTGCCGCGGTGCCGTCCAGGATGACAGTGATGCCGTCGGTGCCATATGCGATGCCCGTGGTGTTCGGGTTCGCGTCCCCCACCGGCGTTCCGTCACCGTTGCAGATGACGGTTCCACCAACGGCGACGGCTCCGCACTCGTTGGCCGCCCAAGCGGACGATGCGCCGCCGAAGGCCGCCGTGGCCAGCACCACTGCGCCGAGCGTAGCGCTCGAAGACTTCTTGCCGCGCGCACTGCAAACCTCGCTGGCCGCTACCCAGGCGCCGAGCGCCTCATTCCAGATGCTTCTAAATGACCGGTTCATCCTCTGACCCTCGCTCCAAAAAAGTCCAAGCGATGCGGTCAATCGGAAACCATTTCCGCCAACCCACTGCTCTGACACGCCGACTTTTGCGGCAGGCGTGGAGACTATTGGCAGGGGAGGGATAGCCCAAAGGCACTAATTCACAAACCCGGGATTTTGATTACATTCTGGCAAACAAGATTTCTCATAAGGGAATTTTTCACGATTTCGTGGCCAGGCAGTACAAAAGTTCGCTCGGCAATGTGCCACTCCCTTAAAAAAAGATGGCTGGAAGTGCCGTTTAATTTTCGACCATCCGTACAACTTTGTTAACAATTTCAGCAAGCCATTGAATTGTTAACAAAGAAGCTTAAAGCCACGACTCCCTTTCGCGGGTTCAGAATTGTTTTGCCGCTCAGCCCGGGAGGCTACCAATAAAACTTCTCATATAGCGAATGAACTCCGCGGGCTCTTCCTGAAACGGCCAATGCCCGCTGTTGGCGAAGTACTTCAGGGTCGCTCCCGGGATATTCTTTGCCAGCTTCTCATCGTCGCCAAAACGCCAGAGATCGCCAGCGCCGTAGTGGACGGCGGTAGGTACATTGATCGACGGCAAGCGCGAAACAAGGTTGTAGCTGGCCAGGAGCTGATTGCCACGATTGAATGCCCCGGCGGAGTAGATCGTCCTTTGGTCGACATCTGCAATAACCCCGGCGGGCGGGTTCGCATTGTTGTAATACAAAGGCGCTGCCTCGGTCCATTTTTTACGAAGATCCTCATCACTGCTTGCCGGAGCCAGCAGCAACTGACCTAGCGCTGCCTGCTGAGCAGGCGTTCCGCCCAATGGATTGCGCTGGACGAAAGAAGCGTTATCCGGCGCGGTGCATGACAGCACCAGGCCTGCCAGGCGGTGGGGAAAACGGAGCGCAAAGTCGAGTGCGACAAATCCCCCGTAGGAATGACCAACAAGAACGAATTTTTCGATGCCAAGCGCTCGGGTCAATGCATCGCAATCGGAGCTCAGGCGTTCGAAACTCAGCTCGTCATAGCTGGTCGGCCGGTCCGATTTGCCCTGCCCCAGTTGGTCATAGCAGATGAGCCGGGCATTGTCGGCAAGTGGATCGATGAAAGGGCGAAAGTACTCTTGACTCAACCCCAGACCGCCGTGCAGAAAGACAACCGGAATTCCCTTTCCCACGCTCACGTGGTAAAGGTTTTTTCCGTTGACGGAAACGAGTCCCGATGTCTCGGCGCCAGAGGCGAATGACGGTGCGGCGGGCCAGGCGCCATTGCCACTTCCACCCCCACCTCCACTACCGCCTCCGCCACAACCTGCGGCGCTCAAAATTGAAAAAATGGATCCCGCTGCATTGAACGTACGTCGGCTGATTCTCACCAGAAAAGTCTCCCACCGAGCGCAGCCGACAAACGGGATTGTGGCCGGCTCTGAACTGTCTCAGAAAGCCACAAAAGCGGCGCGAAGGGCGTATTGAATTTGACGCTCGAGCGAGTCTAGATTCGCTTGGGCACTGCCGGCGCGGGCTTGCTCTTCAGGTGATTTTTTTTGAATCGATTTCGAGAGATCGTTCACGATGCCGATCAGATTGAAATACCGAAATTCGCCGTGATTTTTAGTTCAGGCAACATGTTTAACATTGAACTAAATTCAATGCCTCGGCTTCAATAATTTACCGTTCGGGTTTCCGGGGCTGCCTTCCCTTTCACCCACAGCGGATTGCGCCGGCAATCCGCCGGCGCTCTCCCTTTACGGCATGCGCATTGGCCGGCGCACACCCCAGCCGCCTTGCATCAAGCGCGCGACCCGAGCCAGCCCGCCGGTACCACTGGCAGCGCGGCCAACCAATGCACCGCCCGCTGCACCCGCCAGTACCCGGCGCACGAGCGACCGGCTGCGTCCGGCGGTCAGCAGCAGCAGGACGCCCGCGCCTAGAACCGCGAGGTGCTCGCCCGGGAAGTCCGGCCGCTGCGCATCCATCTTCTTGACTGCCTCGATCTTGGATCCGATGTTCATTGGAAGCTCCTTTTCTGTACGAACTTCTTCATATCAAGCGAGGCGATGCACCGGTGTAGGCGCGGGTCACGTGCAACGCGCCGAATCGGGCGTACGGCGTTGTTTGTCAGGGTTTTCACATAGAGGAAGACCGAAAGCGGCCGCACGGCCCGTCATACAGGCGTCACGAGCTATTAAAACAATAGCGTTCAATACTTTCGCGAGGATCGTTCCTCGTAAACGCTATATCTAGCCCGACTCTTGCTAAGCAAAATCCTCGACGGATTCACGTCACCCATGATCGAGGACATCGAAGCAATGAACCTTTTGCGTCTCCGGCAGCCGATGGCTGCGTTGGTACTGGGCGGCACAGCAGCATTCTTGGGGGCCATGGCCACATCGGCCCATGCGTTCTCGAACCCGCCCATACAGATGGCGCAAGGCGTCGAATACATGTGCGGGGGCACGAGCAAGGCCGAGGCGTCGTTCATGCAGATGGTGTCGCCCCGGTGGGCGGCGACCATCGAGTTCGGCATCAACGACAGCACGCAAAAGAGCAATTTCCCGGTGCGGGCCGCGGTTCAGGTGCGCGAAAAGTACACGGGCCGCCCCGTGATGGAGGCGCAGTCGAACGGCCCTTACATGCTGGCCCGGCTCGATCCCGGCGCATACGACGTGAACGTGACGCTCGGCGGCCTGACGATCACGCAGACGCTCACCGTGATTGCCGGCGTGCCGTCCCGCGCGGTCTTCATGTGGCCTTCGAATTTCGACATGGCCTCGGTGCTGCCGCCCGCACCGCAAACGCAGGCGCTCGCGCAGACCTCCGCCGCCCGCTAGCCGGGGGTTTTCTCCCCGGCCTCGGTCCGGGGCAGACGCCGGTCCTTCCTGTTAAGCCTTGTCTAAGCCGTGCGCCGCACAGTGGCGCCGTGGCCTTCCGCCACGCAGACAAGGAAGAAAGGATTCAGACCATGAGTACCCTGATTTCATCTCGCATGCGGCCTCTTGCGGCCGCCGCGCTGTGCGGCGCCGTTCTTCTCGCGGCGCTTTCTCCGGCGCATGCGACGGTCAACCCGCCGATCCACATGACCAACGGCATCGAATACATGAGCGGCGGCATCGGCAGCGACGAAGCCAAGCTGATGGAAACCGTGGCGCCGCGCTGGCCGGCCACTTTCGAATTCGCCATCAAGGACCACAAGGGCGCCGAGTTCGCGGCCGACGTTCACGTCACGGTGCGCGACAACCGGGGTACGGCGCTGATCGACAACGTGGTGTCGGGCGGCCCGTTCATGGTGGCGCGGCTCGACCCCGGCACCTACGAAGTGGAGGCTCGCTTGCTTGGAAACACGCTCAAGCAAACGCTGCACGTCCTGCCGGGTGCGCCCGCCAAGGTGGCATTTGTGTGGCCGGCGGGCACCGACATGGCATCCGCCGGCACACGCACGGTGCAGTAGAACGCGAGGCGGGTTCTCAAGCCCGCCGCCGGCGCATGCATTCCGGCGCCGGTATCGTGCGCAACGCCTGCTATCCGGGTGAAGCACGCTATAGAAAAAATAGCGCGCTGCGGGCCAGCCGGCGTCTTGAATGCACGGCATGCGCCTTGCAGATGTTGCCTCCCGGGCAGTGCCCGTTCCCATTGCCCCCATGCCGATACGTCCCCTGAGCGTTCTGACCGCGCTCCTGCATGTCTACATTGCGCTGCGCCTGGTGCCCGCGCTGGCCATGCTCACCCCGGCCTGGCCGTTGGCGCTCGTCGCGCTTGCCGTTTCGGCCTTCACCATTCCGCTGCCGTTCATCTCGCGCCGCTCCGAGCGCAACGCCTCCTTGAAGGACGCGCTCAAATGGACCGGACTGATCAGCATGGGCTGGTTCTCCTCGATGTTCGTGCTGACGCTGGTGCGCGATGCGGGCCTACTGCTCACCTGGCTGGCAGGCGCGTTGGCGGGCCTGCAGGTTTCCTGGAACGCAGTGCTGCCGTGGAGCGCCATGGCCGTGCTGGTGGTCGCCACGCTGGCCTCTTTTGTCGGTTTTCTCAACGCGCGCCGCACTGCGGCCGTCAAACGCGTCGAGGTTCCCATTCAAGGGCTGCCTTCCGCGCTCGAGGGCTTCACGATTGCGCAGCTCAGCGACATCCACGTCGGGCCGACGATCCGGAGCGACTACATCCAGCGCATCGTCGACGCGGTGAACCGGCTCGGCGCCGACGCCATCGCGATCACCGGCGACCTGGTGGACGGCACGGTGGCCGAGCTGCGCGATCACATCGCGCCCTTGGCCGGGCTGCGCGCGCGGCACGGTACTTTTGTGGTGACAGGCAACCACGAGTACTACGCCGGCGCGCGTGCATGGATCGATGAGCTGCGCCGGCTCGGGCTGACGGTGCTGCTCAACGAGCACGTGGTGCTGCAGACGCGCAATGTGCGTGGCGCGCAGAACGACGAAGAACTGTTCGAGAGCCAACTGGTGCTGGCCGGCGTGACCGACTTCACCGCCGGCCACTTCGATCCCGCGCATCAAAGCGATCCGCATCTTGCGCTGTACGACGCGCCGCCGCTGGTGCACACGCGCGTGCTGCTTGCCCACCAGCCGCGCAGCGCGCCGCTCGCGGCCCGGGCCGGCTACCAGCTGCAGCTGTCGGGCCACACGCACGGCGGGCAGTTCTTTCCGTGGAACCTGTTCGTGCCGATGCAGCAGCCCTTTACCGCGGGCTTGCACCGGCTGCACGATATGTGGATCTACGTGAGCCGCGGCACGGGCTATTGGGGCCCGCCCAAGCGCTTTGGCGCGCCTTCTGAAATTACGCTGATCACGCTCGTGCCGGCGCGCAGCTGACGGGCGCGCTGCCCAGTCAGGCGCGCAGCTCGGCCAGGCGCCGGGCGTTCGATGTGGCCGTAGCGTGGATCGGCTTCAGCCCTTCGCGCGCAATGCGAACCGCCGCACCCGAGAGCTGGCCGGCCGAGCTGACCGCGAGGGTCGTGGCCTTGATGAAGGCGTCGCCTCGCACCGCCGCCTGTGCGGGCGTGATACTGCCGGCCATCGAAAGAAAAGCTCCCGCGCTCAGAAACCATTGCTGCAGCACACGGCTGGGCAGCGACACATGGCTGCTGTGCCACTGCCTGACCATGGCGGCGCCCGCCTTGCCCGCAGCGGCGAGCTTTTCGTCGCCCATGAGCTTGAACTCGGCCAGATCCGCCGCACTGGGGGCGAGCCCCGCCTTGGCCATGCGTTCGGTGCGCATGTGAATCACCGAGCCGGAAGACAGCAGCATTTCCTGGGTCTTCAAGGCCACGTCGGCCCACAACATCAGCGGGCTGGCCAAACGGGCAGCAGAGGTAAGAGACGACATGGGGCGAAGACCGATCTATAGGGGGATGAATGAACACCACTATAGGCTCCGCCTGTGCAAATTGCTGCAGTGCAACAAATTCAACTCTGCAGGAATGTTGAAGAAGTCCTACCTTTCGACATGGCAATAGCCTCGGGCGAAGGCGCGGAACGGAGCGGAAAGTAATTATTTCCTTCCTTTCCATCATTTGCTTTCAAAACCCACATCATGAAAGTACCACCGTCCGCGTCCCTCGGGGCTGCCGTGTTCGCAGGCCTTCTCTGCCTGCTGGGCACCGAGGCTCATGCGTTCGAAGACAGCGCACGCGGCATCTACTTCGAGGGCGGCCGTGCACCGCACGGCGACAAAGGGGCCACCAATTCAGCCACCGTGGGCGTTACGCTCCCTTGGTCGCTGCGCCAGCCGGTGCACGAAGGCGCGCTGACTTCCTATTGGGACCTGTTCATCAGCCAGTGGCATGCGCCGGCGCTCGGCAGCGGCTCGCGCAACTACACGCAGATTGGCGCCATCTACACCTGGCGCTACCGCTTTGGCGGCGGCAGCTCCCCCTGGTTTGCCGAAGGCGGCGTGGGCGGCACGGTCATGGACCACCTCTACAAGACGCCGGACCGCACCTTCAGCACCGCATTCCAGTTCACCGAGGTGCTGGGCGTAGGACGCAGCTTCGGCGAGAACGGCCGGCATGAACTCACGCTGCGCCTGCAGCACTTTTCGAACGCCGGCATCAAGAAGCCGAACCCGGGCGAAAACTTTGTCCGGCTGCGCTACACCTATCACTTCTAGAAAAAGAACAAGAACGCTCAGCGCGTGGTCGTGCGCAAGCGCCGGGTGCGCAGTTCGGTCACGAAGTAGGCCACGGTGGCCACGGCCAGCGGCAAGAGGTAATAAAGCCCCCGGTACACCAGCAGCACGCCTAGCAGCTTGCCCTGCGGAACCTGGTGCGAGAGCAGGGCGATGAACACCGCTTCCAGCACGCCAAGGCCCGCCGGCACGTGCGTGACCACGCCCGCCACCGCAGCCACCAGCAGCACCGCAAGCACCTGGTGGTAAGCCACCTGGCCCTGCAGCAGCACCCAGATCACGCCGCCGATCAGCGACCAGTTCAGGCACGACATGGCCAGCTGGAGCAGCGCCATGCGCAGCGCCGGCACCTTGAAGCGGTATTGCCGTATGCGAAAGACGCGCCCGTTGGCAAACGCGCACAGCACCAGATACGCCGCCGCCAGCAGCAGCAGCACCGCGCCAAGAATGCGCAGGCCGCCGTTGTCGATCTTCCATTCGTCCGGCAGCACCATCGGCCAGAAGCAGAAGGCGGCGCCCGCCACCACCAGGTAGCCGAGCCAGTTGGTCAGCATGCTGAAGCCGAGCACGCGCGTGATGGTGTCGTTGGAAAGGCCCAGGCGCGAATAGAGCCGGTAGCGAAACGCCACCCCGCCCACCAGCGAACCCAGGTTCAGGTTGAAGGCATAGCTGATGAAGGTCACCCCCATCACGCTCGCGGCGCGGAGCCGGTGGCGCGTGAGATAGCGGCCCAGCAGGTCGTACGTGCTGTAGGTCGCAAAGCTGCCGGCGGCCAGCGCGCCTGCCAGCAGCAGCGTGGACGCTGGCAGCGCGCGCATGGCGTCGAACACTTCTTGCCAGTCGATGGCCCGCGCCTGGTTGACCAGCAGCCAGGCAATGAGGCCGAAGAAGCCCCATACCGCGATGCGGCGAACCCAGGGCCACCAGGGGCGGTGCGCGAGGCTCATGGTGCTCATGGGAAAGCCGCCGCGCAGTTCATGCAGCTTCCGTCGTCTGGGTGGCACCGTTGTCGCCGGTCTTCTCGCGCTGGTCGCGCTTTTCGGCAAGATCGGTGGCCTGGGCCAGCGTGAGGCGCGGCACCTGGCGCGGCAACCAGCCCAGCCATGAGGGATACCAGCGCAAGAAGTGGAAGATGAAAAAGCTGCGCACCAGGCGCCAGCCGCTCCACTCGCTCTCCAGGTCGTCTTCGCGAATCAGCTTGCAGCTCTCGCGCATGAGCGTGTCCATGCGCTGCCACAGCAGGTCGTTGAACGCCTTGTCGCGCGCGATCACGTTGGCTTCCAGGTTGAGCGAGAGGCTCAGCGGATCGAGGTTGCTCGAGCCGACCGTGCTCCAGTCGTCGTCGATCAGCGCAATCTTCGCGTGCAGCGGACGGTCGCAGTATTCGAAGATGCGCACGCCCGAATGCAGCAGGTGGTGATAGAGCATGCTCGCGGCCGTCTTGACGATCGGCATGTCGGGCTCGCCCTGCAGGATGAGCCGCACATCCACGCCGCGGCGCGCGGCGCGCCGCAGTTCCTTGATGAGCCTGTAGCCCGGAAAGAAATACGCATTGGCAATCACGATGCGCCGTCGCGCGGCGCGGATGGCGGCCAGGTACTGGCGCTCGATGTCGTTGGTATGGCGGCGGTTGTCGCGCGTGACGAACATCGCCTCCACTTCGCCCACGTGCTCCCGCGCCACCGGCGGCGCCTGCTTGAGCCGGCGGCGAAACCAGCGCGGCCCCTTGTCGCCGAGCGCAATCGCACGCAGCACGAACTGGTGGATCTGCGCCACGATCGGCCCGCGGAGTTCGACCGCGTAATCCTGCTTGGCCTTGGGCCCGTAGTCGAGCAGATGGTCGGCCGAATAGTTGATGCCGCCGACGAACGCGAGCTCACCGTCGACCACCACGATCTTGCGGTGCATGCGCCGAAACACGTTCAGCCGCTGGCCCAGGATGCGCTTGCCCGGATCGAACACCCGCATCTTCACGCCAACCGAGCTCAGGCCTTCGATGAACTCGCGCGAAAGATCCGGCGAGCCGAAGCCGTCGACCAGCACATCGACCTTCACGCCGCGCTGGGCCGCCGCGCGCATGGCGGCATGCAGCGCCATGCCGACCTTGTCCTCGAAGAGGATGAAGGTCTCGATGATTACCTCGCGCCTGGCCTGTCGAATGGCATCGAACACGCGCGGAAAGAACTCCTCGCCGTTCTCCAGCAATGAAATGCTGTTGCCACCGACCCAGCGGGCTCTCTGGTCCATGTCGGCCACCATCTTCAAAGGTCGATGTTCGCCACCAGCGGCGCATGGTCCGACAGGTGCGACCAGGGCTTGCGCGGCAGCACCACCGGCGCATGGACGCCCGCGTTGCGCACATAGATGCGGTCGAGCGACAGCAGCGGAAAGCGCGAAGGAAAAGTCTTGGCGGCCGAGCCGTTCGCACTCACGAACACCTCGCGCAGTGCGGCGCCTTCTTCGAGCACTTGGTGGGCGCGCCCGCGCCAGTCGTTGAAGTCGCCCGCCACGATCAGCGGCGCATCGGCGGGCACTTCGTCGCGCACGATGTGGCACAGCAGCTCCAGCTGCTGCTGCCGGTGCGCCTCTGCCAGGCCCAGGTGGGCGCAGATCGCATGCACATCGATGGGCCGGCCGGGCAGGCGCAGAACGCAATGCAGCAGGCCGCGCTTTTCAGGCCCGGCCACCGACACGTCGTGGTTGCGGTAATGCACGATCGGAAACTTGGACAGCACCGCGTTGCCGTGGTGCCCGCGCGGGTACACGGCATTGCGCCCGTAGGCGAACTGCGGCCACATGGTGTCGGCCAGGAATTCGTAGTGCGGCGCCTCGGGCCAGTTGTTCACCTTGCGCGAGTGGCGCGAATGGGTGCCGAGCACTTCCTGCAGAAACACCACGTCGGCGCCCACCGTGCGCACCGCATCCCGCAGTTCCGGAAGGATGAACTTGCGGTTGAGTGCGGTGAAGCCCTTGTGGGTGTTCACGGTCATCACCTTGAGCGAGGTCGGCGCGGCGGCGGCGAGTGGAATCGGGGAAGAAGACATCTGTTCTGCGGTTGTACGTTGCCGCGCCGCCCGCGCCTGTAGGAACGCGCCACCTTCTTGCCGCCTTTGCCTCCGGCCTTCGCGACAGGGGGGCCGGCTCCTACAGGCAGGCCTGCCGCACCCCGACACAGGGGCCATGCCGGGCCTCCTACGGTGAATTCAGGGCCGGGAAACGGCCCGCTTTCCACTTCATTCATCCGCAGAGACAAGCAAAGGAACACACCATGAAGCACGCAGTCTTTCACGCCACGGTGCTGGCCGGCCTGATGGCCGCCACCGGCGCCGCCATGGCGCAAGCCACATCGATACCCGCGCAGCCCGATCCGGCCATGGGCGGCCAGGCCAGCACGCAAACGCCCTCCGGCGTGCCCAACCCGCCGCAGCGGCCCGATGCGAGCATGCCCAATTCGCGCGAAGCGGTGAAGGCCGAGGCCCGCGCCCACAACCGCAACAACGTCAACAACCCGGTGCCCAAGGGCGAAGCCAGCACCACTGTGAACGCGCAGCCCAATGCCATGCCGCAACCCACGGGCGCAATGTCGCGCGCCGAGGTCAGCCAGCAGGCCCGCAAGACCAAGCCGCAGTTCGGCCAGAAGGGTGAAAGGCCCGACGTGCCGACCAACCCGACCGAGAAGACCGGCACGCCGCAGTAAACACCCGTGTACGAAAAAAGCCCGCGATGCACGAGTGCATTGCGGGCTTTTTTATGCGTGCGCCTTGTCAGGCGCCGTCACGAACGCGGGGCTCAGCTTTTGGCGGGTGCCGCGGTGTGGCCGGCGTCGCCATGGCCGTGATGACCACGGTGGCCGCGGTGCCCGTGCATGCCGGCATGCACCGTTTCCGCGTCGAAGGTCTTCTGCTGCTCGGGCGTCAGCGCGGCATAGAAGGTCTTGGTGGCTTCGGCGCGCTTGGCGAACCTTGCGCTGCGCTCGGCCTGGCGGGCCTGCATGCGCTCCAGCCGCTCGGGCGTGGTGAGCTTGGCAAATTCCGCGCGGTCCATGCGCTGCGGGCGGGCACCGGCCGGCGGTTGGGTGGCCGTCGTGAAGCTGGCCCACGCGCTTTCCTGTGCGGAAGTCAGCTTGAGCTTTTCCTTCAGCGCGGCCAGGCGCTTGGCGCGGTGCTCTTGCATGCGCTCCATGCGTTGCGCCGGGTCCATGCGATTGTGCTGTGCCTTGGGTGCCGCGCCATCGGCTTGCGCAACGGCGGCGGGCGGAGCGGCGGAGGTCGCGGGCGCAGCCGGGGCCTGTGCAAAGGCACCCGAAGAGGCGAGGGCGGCCGAGCCGAGAAGGCTGGCCCAGACGATGCGTTGGCGAAGAGAGATCATGAGAAGTGCTTCCTTTCGAAGAAGCCCGCCGCCAATGGGCAGCAGGTGAAGCGAAGTGTGGAAGACCTCTGTATCTCCCAGGTGAGCCGAAAGTGAGCGTGCGTAAAGAATCATGAACCGCACGGGCCACACCGCTCCGGGCGTGATTTATTTGGGCCTTGGGGGC
This sequence comes from Variovorax sp. CCNWLW186, assembly GCF_037203865.1. Taxonomy (NCBI): domain Bacteria; kingdom Pseudomonadati; phylum Pseudomonadota; class Betaproteobacteria; order Burkholderiales; family Comamonadaceae; genus Variovorax; species Variovorax sp. CCNWLW186. Next base: position 205,995 of record NZ_JBBCBO010000003.1, read on the forward strand.
TTCAATCCACGGTCGGGCGACTGCAGCTTGCCGGTGCGCATCTCGCCCACCGCCAGCGCCACGGCGCGCGCCACGTTGCGCACCTCCTCCTGCACGTCCTCATCGGCGTCCAGGGCGTCGTGGCTGGTGGCATAGGGCTCGTAGTAGCCGATGTAGCGGTCGAAGCGGGCCTGCGAGCCGGCATCGATCAGGCCCATCCAGTCGAGCCAGTCCGACAGGTTGCGGCGCACGCTCTCCACGCCGGCCACGTCGCCATGCACCACCACGCCGTAGACGCGGCCTTCGAGGTGCTTGGGATAGCCCCAGCCCTCGAGCTCGAGGGCCTTGGCTTCTTCGGGCTTCTTGCCGTGGGTGCTGGTGGGATCGGGGTTGCCGCCGTCGGCGCACACCAGCCGGTCGATCATGAGCTTGAGCGGGCTGGCCGCCTGATACCAGTGCGTGGGCGTGAACACGATCACCCCGTGCGCGGCCACCCAGCGTTCGTAGATCTCGTTCATCCAGTCGCCGGTCTGGCGCATCGAGTGGTTGGGATAGCAGCTGCAGGGCCAGTGGCACAGCGGCATGGCGGTGGAAACGCAGCCTTTGCACGGATGAATGTGGCGCCCGTAGTCGGAGGTGAGCAGGCTGAGGTCGAGCACGTCGGCCTCGATGCCGCAGCCCTCGAGCACCTCGCGCGCGAGCTGCACCAGCCGCCACGTCTTCGAAATTTCGCCGGGGCAGGTGCCGTCGTTGCGCGGCGAGCCGTTGACCAGCAGCACGCGCGACCGCGTCTGCGGACTGCGCCAGGACGCCTGGGCCGCATCGATGCGCGCCTTGGCTTCGAGCCAGTCGACGGAAAGGTCGTAGGCCGGGTCGGCATAGCCCGGGCCGGCCTTGCGCGTGACGGGTGCCTTGCGGCCTTCCTGGTAGGCCTCCCACGCAACGAGCTCGATGCGCTGCAACGCTTCTTTCTCGGCTTCGAAGGCCGGGTCGCGAAAAGGCTGCATGAAGCGCTCGTGAAACTGCTCCCGCTTCAGTGTCTCGGGTGCCTGGCCCTTGCGGACTCTGGGGGATTTGGTCGCGGCTGTCGGAGGGGTCGTGCTGGAGGGCATGACCGCAATCTATGCCGAGCCCGCGCCCCTGTGACCTGCGGACGGTGCCGATTTTCGGTAGGCCTTCGACTACAGCGTCATCCGAATTTGCCGTTCTGAAAATCGTGCACGGCCTCTTTCACCTGCTCCTGCGTGTTCATCACGAAGGGGCCGTATTGGGCAATGGGCTCGTTCAGCGGCTTGCCGGCAATCAGCAGCACGCGCGCCGGGCTGTGGTTGGTGGCACCCGCGCGCAGCACCACGCCGTCGCTGCCCGGGTCGTTCGCCAGAATGGCCATGCGGCGCGTCGGCACCTCGCTGCCCGCAATCCACACCGACTCGCGGTACACGTACACCAGTGCGTTGTGATCGTCAGGCAAGGGCTGCGCAAACTCGGCTCCGGGCGGCAGGCTCAGGTCGAGATACAGCGGCTCGGTGTGCTCGCGCCGCACCGCACCTTCGATGCCGTGGCTTTCGCCCGCGATCACGCGCACGTGAACGCCCGCGGCGGTGGTGTATTCAGGGATTTCCTCGCTCTGGATGTCGCGGTACCAGGGCTCGCGCATCTTGTCCCTGGCGGGCAGGTTGAGCCAGAGCTGAAAGCCTTCCATCAGGCCTTCTTCCTGCTCCGGCAGCTCGCTGTGCACCAGCCCGCGGCCGGCCGTCATCCATTGCACGCCGCCGTTTTGCAGCAGCCCCTCGTGGCCCGCGCTGTCGCGGTGGCGCATGCGGCCCGCAATCATGTAGGTCACGGTTTCGAAGCCCCGGTGCGGATGGTTGGGAAAGCCGCCGATGTAGTCGCCCGGGTTGTCGCTGCCGAAGGCGTCGAGCATCAGGTAGGGGTCGAGCCGCTTCTGCAGCGGCTGCTGCAGCACGCGGGTGAGTTTGACGCCGTCGCCATCGCTGGTGGAAACACCGGCCACGATGTGGTCGATGCCGCGCGGCGTGGCCACGGGATCGGTCGGGTGGTTTGCGTTCTTCATGCGGCCATGGTGGCACTAACCACCCGACCGCGCCACCCGTGGGGGTGCCGGTTTCAGGTTACGAAATCAGCGCGGCCACTGCTGCCGCTGCCAGTAGCGGTACTGCCACTGCGTGGAAAAGCCGGCGCGCCGGTAGAGCGCGTGAGCCGGCATGTTGTGCGCATCGACCTGCAGGAACACGCGCTCGAACCCGCGTTCGAGCGCGGCCTGCGCCAGCCCGGCCAGCACGCGCCCGGCCAGGCCTCGGCCGCGCTGCGACTGCTCGGTGCGCATGCCATGGACGCTGGCCCATCCGTGGCTGAAGGCCATGGCGCCCGCCGCGACGGTGCGGCGCCCTTCGCGCACGCTGGCATACAGCGAGCCCTTGGCGCGGGACAGCGCCCGCACGCGGTGCGCACCGTCTACAGGATCGAAGCCTTCGCCGAGGAACAGCGTGGCCCACGCCTCGTCGGGTGCGGCATCGACGTCGGCCAGCGCCGCATCGGCCGACGCCACCTGCCGCATGCGCCTTGCGGAGCCGATCTGCACGCAGGTGGGCGAATCGCCCACGTAGTGCCGCTGCTCCAGTTCGGCCCGCAGCGGGTCGAAGCAGGCCGTGTCAGCCAGGCGGAACGCGGGCACGAACTGGTGGCTGTCGTAGCGGGCCTCGATGCGGTCGAGCGTGCTGTCGCTCACGGCCCCCCGGTGCAGCGGAACGGCCGACCTCGCGCGCTTGACGGTGCCATCGTCGAAGGGCAACAGCCAGCCGTCGAGCTCCTCGACGGCAAGGGGCGACACAGCGGCGACGGTGGCGCGCTCGATGGCTTCGATCTCGCCGCTCTCCACGAACGCGCGGGTGTCATTCATGGCGCGGCCTCCGGCGCCGGGAATTTGGCGGCCGCCACACTCTTGAGCAGCGTCTCGCGCTGGTTGCGGCTGATGCCGCGCACGCTCTCGGCCACCCACTTGGTGCGATCCGGGTCAATGCGGCCGTCGCGCCGCCATTGTTCGAGCACCGCATGCGGCTTGTGCAGCATGGCCGCAAGCCACACGGCCTGCGCAGGCTCCAGGTTGCGTGCCGGGCGCTTGAAGTAGCGGCGCGCGGCAGCTTCGGCGCCGCACAGGTTGCCGCCCCAGGGCGCGTTATCAAGGTAGAGCTGCAGGATGCGCGCCTTGCCGAGCGTCTGTTCCATTTCGACCGCATAGAGCAGTTCGCGCAACTTGCGTTCCGCCGTGCGGTCGCTGCCCGTCACCAGCAGCTTGGCCAGTTGCTGCGTGAGCGTGCTGCCGCCGCGCTTGGTCTGGCCGTCTTTCTGGTTGTTGTCGAGCGACGCAACGATTTCCGCCAGGTCGTAGCCGGCATGGCTGAAAAAGCGCTGGTCTTCGGCCGCGATGACCGCACGCGCCAGCCAGCTGTCGTTGGCCAGCTTCGACGGCGCGCCGCAACCGGTGCGCGCGCCAAGCATGGCTTCGGTGCCCAGCCCTTCGACGGTGAACTGGCTGACGACAGGAACCACCGCGAACGTGCCCTCAGGCAGCGCGACCTGCCCGCGCAGCGCCAGCGTGCCGCCGATGCGCGCACGCTGCAGTTCGGGCAGGTTGGGCGCAAGCACCGCGTACCAGCGCGCAATGGGTGCATCCTTGATGTCGGCGCTGAGCAGAAGGTTCTTGGGCGTGAGGCGGCCTTCCCACTGGCCGTGGATCACGGCCGACGCCTCGGCGCTGCGGGGTGTGGCCTCGAGGATGCCCGTCAGGGTGTTGCCGTCGCGCTTGACGGTGGCAAGCAGGCCTTCGACCCGTATCGGCTGCGTGCCGAGCGCCGGAACCTCGACCGTGCAGGGCGCGCAGCGCAATTCGAGCGCGCCGGCCTCGTTCTTCCAGGCGAAATGCACGGTGCCGAAGCGGGTGTCGAGCGCGTGACCGTCCAGGTGCGGCGCAAGCCACGGAGAAGTGGCCAGGCGCACTGCCGTGGGCATGCCGACTTCGAAACTCAGCGGACCGGCCTTGACCGTGCCGCGCCATTCGCCCGGTGCGGGCGCGAGGGCGAACTTCACTATCAGGAAGATAGCTATCGCTGCAGTGACTACAAGGGCCAACAGCCCGTAAATCGCAGATCTCAGGGTCTTGTTCACACAACTCTTACAAGGGTCTCGCCACCGTGACGGCTTGCCACGGACCGGTCGACTGCCCGCTGGCGGCCGCCCAGTACCAAGCTGAAGTGTCGGTGAAAGCCGTGCCTTCGGCATCGACGATGCGCTCGCAAACGCGGAACTTTTGCGCTCCGTGCATTTGCGCAACAAAACAGCGCCACAAGCGCTCCTGCGCATCGCGTTCAAGGCGCGCCTGTTCGATGCGATAGCCGAGCGCGCGGTAGCAATCGGCGGCCGGGTGAAGCATGCGCGTGGGCGTGTTCACCGCGCGCATCACGATCATCTGCGTGCCGTCGGTCATGCGGCCGATGGCGCCCGGAAAGCGGTCGGCAAAACGCTGCTCGACGTCGCCCAGCGCCATCGGCCGCAGCGGAACGCCGTCCCATTCGCGCGGCCACTCATGCGATGCCGCGGCCGCCACGTGTTCTTGCGGCGCGCGCAGTGCCGCGGCGGTAGACCACAGCAGGCACAGCAGCATCGCGAGTGCAAAGGCCGTCTTGTGGCCGATGCGGTTGATGAAGTGATTAGCGAAAAAGCTTTCAAAGAACCGTATCGACATGGCGGCCTCCCTGCGTGGTGATCATTCCGGGAATCGGCTGGTCGGCAAGTCCGGCAGAAGTGCGTTCCGGCACCATCAGGCGGGCGATGCCGCCGCACACGGCCGCCAGCACCACCAGGCCGAGCATGTTGTGCGCCCACGGCGCCAGCGGCTGCCCCGCGCCCTCGAAGGCAATCAGCACGCTGTTGCGCAGGATGTTGCCGCCCAGCACCAGCAAGCCGACCATCGGCAGCCGGCGCAAAAAGCCGCGGTCGCTCTGCCGCGCCCAGAGCGCAACGGCGCAGGCCGTGAAGTAGCCGAGCCACACCATCTGCACGCCGGAGCACGGCGCATCGACGATGACCAGCCGCCCGTCGACCACGAGGCTGCTGCCTTCGCGCGCCACGCTGAAGCCGGGGGCCAGCAGCCAGCGGCTCGCCTCGGCCGTGACCACGCGCAGCGGATAGCCGGCATAGAACTGCAGCGATGACAAAAGCGGCAAGGCCAGCACCGCAAGACCGACGACCGGCAGCGCGGCCACGCGCCGCGGCAGGAAGGCCAGCAGCCCGAACGCCAGCGCCAGCACCGCCATCAGGCTTGCCGCGAGCGGCGGCAAGGCGGGCAGGGCGCCGGCGCCGGTGCGCAGCAGCGTGGCCAGCAAGGTGCCGGCGGCCGCCAGGGCCAGCCAGCCCAGCCGCGGCGCCGCGCGCAGTTCGCGCCGCCGCTGCCATGCCAGCGCCGCCAAGGCGGCCAATGCCAGCAGGCCCAGCGGATCGTCGGAGCCGTCGCGCATGCGCCGGGCCATCCAGGCCCAGGTCGGCGCGAGCGCCGCGAATTGCAGCGCCAGCCAGAAGGCGGCCGGTGCGCGGTCGATCTGAATGCCCCAATCCACGATGCGCGGATGGCGGTGGGCAAGTGCGGCCAATGACATTTCTTTTTTCCCTTTCTGCCGCGCTCAGGCCGTGAAGCGGCGCGGATCGTTGCGGCGCGCGCGGCGGCGCAGCATGGCAAGCATCGACAGCACCACGGCAATGGCGCCCAGGGTTTCGGGTTCGGGCGTGCTCGGCACTTCGGCGCCGAGTGCAAGTTCGCTCACGCCCTGGGGCAGGGGCAGCGGCTGGTTCACGTCCACGCTGTTCTGCGGCGCAACGTTGCGCACCACCTTGTCGACCGCAATGAAGCTGGTGTACTGCGTCAGCAGGCTGTACTTCAGGCCCAACTCGGTGATGCGCTCCTTGAAGGCAGCGCCGCCCTCGAGGGTTTCCTGGTCGCTCAGGCTCTGGATGCGGTGGCGCGCCCACAGCGTGCGCAGCGCGGCCGTGTCCTGGCGCAGCTGCGGGTCGATGCGCAGTTCCTGGCGGTACGGGCCATTGGCGCCCTGGCCTTCGACGATCACGCGGCCACGAGCCTTGCCCTCGGCATCGGCGCGCCACTTGCCGAACACGATCACCGGGCGTTCGCCCAGTACGTCGGGCAGCGCTTGCGGCTCCACGTCGTACACGTCCAGGCCGCCGAAAGTGACCTTCACGTTGGTGAGCACCGGCGACTCCACCATGCGGCGGAAGCGCGCGGCCTGCTCCGGCGCCTGGATCGGGTCGGTGATGATAAAGGGCTCGCCCATGCCGGCACGCGCAATGCCTTCCATCAGGCTGCGGTTCACCGACGAACCGATGCCGAAGGCGAACACGTTGGCCTTCGAAAGATTCTTGCGCACCAGCTCGAAGGCCTCGCGCTCCACCGTCACGTAGCCGTCCGTCACCAGCACCACGGTGCGCGAAACGTTCTCTTCCTTCGGTTCGGCATACACACGCTTGAGCGCCGGTATCAGCTCGGTGCTGCCGCTGCCGCTGTAGTTCTGGATGGTGGCCAGCGCCTGCTCGATGTTCGCGCGCGTGGCGGGCACCGACTTGGGCGAGAGCATCTTGTTGCTGCCCGAGAACAGCAGCACGTTGAAGGTATCGCTCGGGCGCAGTCCGCCGATCAGGCGCTCGAGCACCGTCTTGGCGGTGTCCAGCGGAAAGCCGTGCATCGAACCCGAGATGTCGACCACGAAGATGTAGTCGCGCGGGGAGATGGCGCTGGCAGCCACCGCCTTCGGCGGCTCGACCATCGCAAGGAAGAAGTTTTCCGCGCTTCCATCGGCGTTCTGCCCTTGGCCCTTGTAGAGCATCAGCCCCGATTCGATCTTCTCGCCAGCCAGCCGATAGTCGAGCACGAAGTCGCGGTTGTCCGCGGGCCGGCCGTCGGACGCGAGCGCGACTTCGGCGTGCCGGTCTTCATCGCTCTTCTTCACCTCGATGGTGTGCGACGACGAGCGCACTTCCTTCAGGCCCATCGGCGTGTCGATGCTGGCCTTGAGCGTGAAGCGGGTGCTGGGCGCCACGCCCGCACGCAGCGTGGGCTGCGCCACCCATTGGGCCTGCGCGTTTTCCGACTGCGGACTGTTGTAGCGCGGGCCCACCACGGTGGGAAACACGAAGGCGTAGTTGCCCGACTGCGGCACCAGCAGTTCGGTGTAGCGCAGTTCCACCTTCACGTCGTCACCCGGCAGGATGTTGGCGACGTTCATCTGGAACACGTTGGGCAGGTGCTGCTCGAGCAGCGCGGCGGTCTTGCCTTCCTTCTTGGCGGCGTCGTATTCGATCTGTGCCTGCTGCTTCTCGCGGATCTGCGCGGTGATGAGCCGGTCGGCCAGGCGCACGTTGAGGCCGCTCACGGCGGCCTTGGTCGAGCCCGGAAAAACATACTTCGCCTCGATCGCGCGCTGGCCTTCGTTGCGGTAGGTCTGCGTCACGGTCACGTCGGCAATGACGCCCGAGATCTTTACCGACACCTCGGTGCCCTTGAGCGGCAGGCGGTCGACGGAGGGGTCGTCGCTCTTCACGAAGAAATACGGGCTCTCGGTCTTCAGCCGCGGGCCGGGAGCTTCCTGGGCATGCACCGGGTGCACGCTGAGCGCGACGAAGCCAGCGGCGGCCAGGCTCACGGTGGCGAGCCAGAGCCAGCGGCCGGGGCGGGTGGAGATTTGGGCGTCCATGGCGGTGTGGAGTGGTGTCCGTGCGAACTTGCACAGCCGCAACTGTCGACGCCGCGCGAGAAGGAAATTGGAAGGCTGCTTGAAGTGCGGCAGCCGGTTGCCGCCTTGTGTGAAGCCTGTGTGAAGTCAGCCGGCGGGCATGCTTCACACAGCCTTCGGGTTGCACGGCGAGCATCGCCGCTTCGTTATCGAAGAGGAGAAAAAAACATGTTCCAGTTGTTCAAGGCCTTGCAGAGTTCCATGCTGGTCAAGGTGGCCGGCCTGCTCTTGCTCACGCTCCTGCTGTGCATTCCATTGGCCGAAATCAATTCGATCAATCGCGAGCGCGGCCGCAGCCAGCGCGAGGCGGCCGCGGAGCTTGCCGCCACCTACGCAAGCGCGCAGACCATGGTGGGCCCGGTGCTGCTGGTGCCTTATGTGGAGCGCTGGATGGAGCCGCTGCGCGATGCGCAAGGCAAGGTGATCGGCCAGGAGGCGCGCAGCAAGGAAATGGCCCACGCGGTGTTTCCCGACAAGCTGCACATCGAAGGTTCGATGGCGCCGCAAGAGCGCTACCGCGGCATCTTCAAGATTCCGTTCTACACGCTCAACGCCACGCTCGGCGGCGGCTTTGCGGCCTTCAATCCCAATTCCGTGGCGCACAGCGAAGCCGATTCGCGCATCGAGTTCAAGGCACCTTTCGTCGTCTTCTACGTGAGCGATCTGCGCGGGCTCGACGGTTCACCGTCCATCGCGATGAACGGCGAAGGCCTGCGTTTCAGGCAGCGCGTGCCCGGCCTGGCGGACAGCAGCTGGCTGGCCGACGGGGTCCACGCACCGCTCACCGGCGCCGCGCTTGCCGCATGGGAATCGAAGGCGCCGCTGCCTTTCGAAATGAAGCTCGGCCTGGTCGGGCAAGACACGCTCTCGATGGTGCCGATTGCCGAAGAGACCACCGCCCACCTGAGCTCGCCATGGGCGCACCCGAGTTTCGGCGGCCGTTTTCTCGCCTCGAAGCGCGAGGTGACGCCGCAGGGTTTCGATGCGCACTGGCGCGTGTCGTCGCTGGTGACCTCGGCGCGCGAGCAGGTGCGCGCCGAGCTGTCGGATCGGGACGATCGCAGCGCTGCTGCCACCGCCACTGCCGCCGCCGCGGCGACAGCCGGCCATCCACCGCGCAACCTCGGCCCGCTGCAAACCTTCGATGTGTCGCTCGCACAGCCCGTCAATGTGTATTCGATGAGCACGCGCGCCGGCAAGTACGGTGCGCTCTTCATCGGGCTGGTGATCATGGCCGCCTTCATGTTCGAGCTGTTCCGCAGGCAGCGCATGCACCCGGTGCAATACGGACTGGTGGGCCTCTCGATTGCGCTGTTCTTCCTGCTGCTGCTGGCGCTGTCCGAGAAGCTGGCGTTCTGGCTCGCCTATGCCAGCGCGGCCGGCGCAAGCGTGCTGCTGCTCGGCATTTATTTCACCGCGGTTTTGCAAAGCTGGAAACGCGGCGCGGGCTTCGGGGCCTATGTCGCGGTACTCTATGGCGCGCTCTACGGCCTGCTGGCATCGGAAAGCAATGCCCTTTTGCTCGGCGCCCTGCTGACATTCGGCATGCTGACGGTGCTGATGCTCGCCACGCGCAAGGTCGACTGGTACGCGTTGTCCGTGGGGAACCCCCGAGCACCCGAGCCAGTCTCACCTGAAGTGGCTCCGTCCGTGTAACTGACGCTACCGACTGTTTTTTTCCAACTACTGACTTCCATGGACGATTCCTCTCCTTCCACCGAACCGGCGCGCTCCGAACGCTCGATGCGGCTGCGGCGCATTGCGCGGTGGAGCGCCATCGTCGGCGGTTCGGCCGCGCTGGTTGTGCTGGTGGCCGCCGGCGTGGCGGTGGCCGTCATCTCGCCCCGTCTGCCCGACATCTCCGAGCTTGCCGACTACCGGCCCAAGCTGCCTTTGCGCGTGTATTCGGTCGAAGGCACGCTCATCGGCGAATTCGGCGAAGAGCGTCGCACGCTCACGCCCTTTGCCAACATACCCAAGGTGATGAAGGACGCCGTGCTGGCCGTGGAAGACGCGCGCTTCTACGACCACGGCGGTGTCGACTACAAGGGCTTTGCGCGCGCGGCGGTGGCCAGCCTGAAGGGTGGTCGCAAGCAGGGCGCCTCGACCATCACCATGCAGGTGGCGCGCAACGTGTACCTCAGCTCCGAGCGCACGCTGAGCCGCAAGACCTACGAGATCTTGCTGGCCCTGCGGCTCGAGCAGCAGCTCACCAAGGACCAGATTCTCGAGATCTACCTGAACCAGATCTACCTGGGCAACCGAGCCTATGGCTTTGCGGCGGCCTCCGAGGCGTATTTCGGCAAGCCGCTGCAGAACATCACCACCGCCGAGGCCGCCATGCTGGCCGGCCTGCCGAAGGCTCCCGGCGCCAACAACCCGGTGGCCAACCCGCGGCGCGCCCGCGCGAGGCAGCTTTATGTGATCGACCGCATGCAGGAGACCGGCTTCATCACCGCCGAGCAGGCGGCCGAAGCCAAGAAGGAAGAGCTGCATCTGCGCGATGCCGCCGATCCGAACCGGCTGCATGCCGAATACGTGGCCGAAACCGTGCGCCAGATGATGTACGCCCAATATGGCGACAGCATCTACACCAGCGGCATGAAGGTCTACACATCGCTGGTTGCGGCCGACCAGGCGGCGGCCTACAAGTCGCTGCGCAAGGGCATCATGGACTACGAGCGGCGCCAGCCCTATCGCGGGCCCGAGCGCTTCATCGACCTGCCGGAGGACGCCAAGGAAGCCGACGAAGCGGTAGACGACGCACTGGCCGAACATCCCGACAACGGCGACGTGATGGCGGCGGTGGTGCTGGAGGCCGGCCCCAAGGAAATCAAGGCCGTGCGCGCCAACGGCGAAACCGTGCAGATCACCGGCGAAGGCCTGCGGCCCGCGCAATCGGGCCTTGCGGCCAAGGCACCACCCCACATCAAGATCCGCCGCGGCGCGGTGATCCGCGTGGCGAAGACGCCGAAGAACACCTGGGAGATCACGCAGCTGCCCGAGGTCGAAGGCGCGTTCATCGCCATGGACCCGCGCACCGGTGCCATCAAGTCGCTGGTGGGCGGCTTCGACTTCGGCAAGAACAAGTTCAACCACGTCACGCAGGCCTGGCGCCAGCCGGGTTCGAGCTTCAAGCCCTTCATCTATTCGGCCGCGCTCGAGAAGGGCTTCACGCCGGCGACCATCGTCAACGACGCGCCGCTGTACTTCGAGCCGAGCACCCCCGGCGGCCAGCCCTGGGAACCGAAGAATTTCGACGGCGGCTTCGAAGGGCCGATGCCGCTGCGCACCGCGCTCATGAAGTCGAAGAACCTGGTAACGATCCGCCTGCTGCAGTCCATCGGCGCGCCGTATGCGCAAGACTGGATCACCAAGTTCGGCTTCGACAAGGACAAGCACCCGGCCTACCTGCCGATGGCGCTCGGCGCCGGATCGGTCACGCCGATGCAGATGGCCACCGCCTATTCGGTGTTTGCCAACGGCGGCTACCGCGTCAATCCGTACCTGGTCACGCGCGTGACCGACATGCGCGACAAGGTGCTGCTCGAAACCGAACCACCGGTGCTCGACGAATCCCGCCGCGCCATTCCCGAGCGCAATGCCTTCATCATGGATTCGCTGCTGCAAAGCGTGGTGAAGGGCGGCACCGCCGCGCGTGCCTACCAGGCGCTCAAGCGCGACGACCTGTTCGGCAAGACCGGTACCACCAACGATTCGTTCGACACCTGGTTTGCGGGCTTCCAGCCCACCACGGTGGGCATTGCATGGATCGGCTACGACACGCCGCGCCAGCTGGGCGTGCGCGGCGAAACCGGCGGCAGCCTGAGCCTGCCGATCTGGATCGGCTACATGCAGACGGCGCTGAAGGGCGTGCCGGTGAGCAAGATTGCCGAGCCCGCGGGCGTCGTCAACATCGACGGCGAGTGGTACTTCGACGACTTCGCGCCGGGCCGTGGCGTGGCGAGCCTGGGCGTCGAAAACACGGAGGCCCCGGCGCCGCCGGCCGAAGAACTCTCGGGCGTGCCGCTGGGCCCACCGCCGCCGCCCGAAGAGCGCAACCGCATTCTCGAATTCTTCCGGTAAGCACAAGCGCGGGACGGGCGGGCAAAAGAGAGGGTGGTTCCGGGTCTCTACACTCGGTGCTGCCTTCCGGTCCAACTTCCCCACGCTCTCATGGAAATTCTTACCCTGGTGACGTTGTTCGTCATCGGTGCCTACATCCTCAGGTCGCGCGAGCAGCGCCAGCGCATCGCGCTGCTCGGGAGCCATCTGGGCAGATACCAGATCGAAAGGCTCATGGAAACCCTCACCGAGGGTTACCTGCGCTGCCTGGGCGAAGACGACGCCGAACGGCGCCAGCAGATCTGGAGCCTGCTCGATTCCACCGAGGAAAAACTCTCGGGCCAGTTCGACAGCTTTGCCGCAGCCTTCGCACGAGTCGACGCGGCGGATGCACGCGTGAGCAAGCTGCCCTTCGCCATTCCCTTCGCTCACAAGCTGTTCCCGGCCGCCACCTTCGACCTGCGCGAAGCGCTCGTGATCCATGCACGCGGCATTTCGGAGGTGATGCGCAACGAAGCGGGCCGCACGCCGAAGGCGAAGGCCTTCACCATGTCGGCCGAGCTGTTCCTGATGCAGCACACCTGCCATTGGTTCTGCAAGTCGAAAACCGTCGCGTCCGCGCGCATGCTGGCGCGGCACAAGACCTCGTACGAGCAACTGCTGGAAGCAGTGAGCCCGGCCACGCGCCGGGCTTACGGCACGCTCATCGGCCGGTGAGCCTTGCCAAGGCCCTTCAGTGATGCGAAGAGTGGTGCGATGAAGGCAAGAGCGGCAAGGTGAGCGTGGCCACCGCGCCGCCGCGTGCCGCATTGCCGAGCTCGATGCGTCCGCGGTGCAGCGCGGCAATCTCTTTCACGAAGGCCAGGCCCAGGCCCGTGCTTTTCTTCTGGCTGTGCGGCCGCGCCAGCGAATAGAACTTCTGGAAAACCTTTTCCTGCGCGTAGTCCGGAATGCCCGGTCCGCGGTCGCGCACGGTCACGCGCGCGAGCTTCGAGGTGGTCTCCAGCGTGAGCAGCACCTCGCTGCCCTGCGGTGAAAAATCGATGGCGTTGTCCAGCAGGTTGCTGACGGCGCGGCGCAGCAGGAACGGATCGCCCTCGGTACTGGCATCGGTGCGGATGTTCACGCGCACGCCGATGTTGCGCTTGGCCGCGGCGGGCTGCGCGCTGAGGGCGACGTCCTCGATCAGCGCGGCCAGCGCCACCGGCTCGGTGCGGTCGAGGCCGCGCCGCGTTTCGAGCGCGGTGAGTTCCATCATGCGGTCGACGATTTCCTGGATGCGCTGCGTTTCGCGTTCGATGTTCTTCAGGAAGCGCTCACGCTCCGCATGCGGCATCGACGGTTCCTGCAGCAGTTCGGCCGCACCGCGAATCGCCGAAAGCGGGCTCTTCACTTCGTGCGTGAAGGTCTGCACGTAGTCGGCCACGTAGTTGCGGCCCGTGAGCGCGTCGCGCATTTCGCTGAAGCCGGTGCGCACCGCATCGACCGCGCGCCGCGCCATGCGCGAAAGGCTCAATTTTTTCTGGGCGCGCACCCAGGTCCAGTAGTCCGAAATCAACCCGAACGGCCGCACCAGCCAGACCGAGACGATCACCGCCAGCAGCAGCAGCGCCAGGCCAGAACCCACGCCCACCCACAACGTGCGGGCGCGTGCATCTTCCACGAACTGGCCGAAGCTCTGCACCGGCTTGCCGACGCTGACCATGCCGACGATCTCGTTGTTCCAGCGGATCGGCGCGCCCACGTACATCACCGAGGTGCGCGGGTCGCCGTCGACGTCGCGCGAAGTGCGCGCGCCGTACAACCCCGCGAGCGTGCGGTTCACATCACTCCACTGCGAGTAGTCGGCACCCAGGTGCCTGCCGAGCGAATCGAACATCACCCGGCCGCTGCGGTCGGTCACGTACACGCGCAGCTCGACGCGGTTCTTGTGCAGGTTGTAGATCTGGGCCGAGAACTCGCGCGCATACACCGTGCGGAACAGCGGCTCGAGCCGCGCGGTGTTGATGGCACCGGCAATCACGTCCTGCTCGACCAGGCTGGCAATGAGCTGCGAGGTCTCGACCAGCGATTCCTCGGCCGATTCGCGGTAGCGCGGATCGATGTCGGACACCACGCGGTAGAGCAGGAAAGCGATGCCCGCCGTGTAGATCAGCAGGATGCCGATGAATATTCGCGTGCGCCGGCTCACGGCGTCTGGGGCAATTCTTCATTCAACGCGTAGCCGGTGCCGCGCAGCGTGCGGATCGGCTCCACATCGGGCGCCACGGCCTTGAGCTTGGCGCGCAGCGTTTTCACATGCGCGTCGACCGTGCGGTCGAAGCTGTCGCTCGCATCGTCCCAGACCAGTTGCAGCAACTCATCGCGCGTGAAAACACGGCCCGGCCGCTGCACCAGGAGCCGAAGCAGGCCGTATTCGTAGCGCGAGAGCTCGAGCAGCCGTCCGTAGTAGCGGATCTGCATGCGCTCGTTGTCCAGCGCAAACGGCGTTGCGGGTGGCTGGGAGCTCGCAGGAGCCGCCGCGCCCGGAATTTGAGGGGGACCCCCGTTGTTTGCTGCCGCGGGGCCTCCAGGGGCCGCTCGCGCGCTGCGCCGGAGGATGGTGCGCACCCGCGCCACCAGTTCACGCGGCGAAAACGGCTTGGCAATGTAGTCGTCGGCACCGAGCTCCAGCCCGACCACACGGTCGATTTCGTCGCTTCTTGCGGTGAGAAACAGCATCGGCACCTCGGCGCCGCCCTGCGACTGGTTCAGCGCGCGCAGGCGCTTGAAGAGCTCGAATCCGTTGAGGTCGGGCAGGCCGACGTCCAGTATGGCCAGCGCCGGCGGCTCCTGTGCGAACTGCGCGATGGCTTCCTCGGCCGTTGCGCACCAGACCGGCGTGAAGCCATCGCTCTTCAGGACGTATTGCAGCGTGTCGGCAATGCCCGATTCGTCTTCGGCGATCAGGATCCGGGGTTTGAAACTCATCCCCGGATGTTAGCGAGGGGGCGCCGCCCGGCGAGGCTGGTTTTGTGGCGTGGCGCCAAGGACACGGCGCGGCCTTTCGAGGTCTTTTTTTCCGGCGCGGCGTTGGCTCTGTATCTTCTTCTTATCTCTCTTATTCAAATTAGTAGTAGTAGATAAGGGTCGCACCTGTCTGTGGACATGCCGCTTTTTTCCTTGTGTGACAGTCACTTGTCATACCTCTGTCACTGTGCGCAGCCGCGCTTCCGTGCTGTCGCGCCAAAAGGAACAACATTGGCCGGCGCGTCCGCCCTGTGGATAACCGCCTGCTTGTGCCAGAACTCTCCCCAGAGTTGTCCTTTGACAGGGTTCCGGAATTCTGCGAAAGGCGGTTTCCGGCGCAAGAAATTCATTGCCGCTTATTTAGGCAGACTGTAGATTTGCCTTGTAAATCAAACACTTAGCTTTCTCCTACAAAGAAGTGCGAGTGTTATCCACAGAGTTGCCCAAGCTTTGTGGGGAGAACCGCAGCGGAACCTTCGCGCGCGGCGCCGAACGAACTTTGTCTTTCAACCAGCGGAATTTCCAACGTGACACCTACCGAAACCAAGGCCATCGTGACCCTCAGCCTCCTGGCTGCCTTTGTCGACGGCGAAAAGCACGAGCGCGAACGCGCGGAAATCAAGCGCATTGCCGAAGGCCTTTCGCAGGCGGATGGCGTGAACCTGCCCACGCTCTACCAGGACGTGCTGATGAAGCGCGTCTCGCTGGCTTCGGTGGCCGGCGAGCTGCAAAGCACCGAATCGAAGCAGCTGGCCTATGAAATGGCGGTGTGCGTGTGCGATGCGGACGGCACGCAATCGGAAGCGGAGCGCATGTTCCTGGCCGACGTGCGCACCTCGCTCGGGCTGGATGCCTCGGCCGCCCAGTTCTCGCGCCAGGCAGAAGAAATTGCCGCGGTTCCGGTGGCGGCCACCAGTGCCGCAGCGGCAGCAGCGCCCGTGCCTACGGCCGGTGCCGTGGCTGCGCAATTGCCCGACAGCGCCGAGCTCGACAAATCGATTCTCAACGCGGCCATCCTCAACGGCGCGCTCGAACTGCTGCCGGAAACGCTCTCGACCATGGCGATCATTCCGCTGCAGATGAAACTGGTCTACCGCATCGGCAAGGCTCATGGCTACGAGCTCGACAGCGGCCACGTCAAGGATTTCTTGGCGACGGTCGGCGTGGGCCTGACTTCGCAGTACCTGGAGCAGGCGGGGCGCAAGCTGCTCGGCGGCCTGCTCGGCAAGACGGGCGGCGGCATGCTGCGCGGCCTCGGCAACCAGGCGGTGAGTTCGGGCATGAGCTTCGCATCGACCTATGCGCTGGGGCACGTGGCCAAGCGCTACTACGCCGGCGGCCGCACGCTCTCCACGCAGATGCTGAAGGACGCCTTCGCGGGCGTGATGCAGGAAGGCAAGGGCCTGCAGACCCAATACCTGCCCGCCATCCAGGAAAAAGCCCGCACGCTCGACGCCGGCAAGGTGCTGTCGCTCGTCAGAGGAGCCTGAGTATTTTCCAGGAACACCGTGGAACCGGCTTTGCCGGGCCACTGGTGTTGCCCCCGGCGAGGGGGGTGGCGCAGCGACACGAAGTGCGCGAAGCCTGGGGGAGAGCCTATTTAGCCAAGTCGTCCAGGATGGGGCAGTCGGGGCGCGCGTCGCCATGGCAGCAATGCACCAAGTGCGCGAGCGTGCTACGCATCGATTGCATGTCGGCAATGCGCTGCTCCAGTTCGTCCAGGTGCTTTTGCGCCACGCGCTTCACGCTCGAGCTGGTACGCCGGCGGTTGTGCCACAGCCCGACGAGCTCGGCAATTTCTTCCATCGAAAAACCAAGGTCGCGCGAGCGCTTGATGAAGCGCAGCGTGTGGATGTCGGCATCGCCGTACTGCCGGTAGCCGCTTTCGGTGCGCGGCACGGCGGGCAGGAGGCCCAGGCCTTCGTAGTGCCGAACCATGCGCGCGGAAACACCTGAAAGCCTTGCAGCCTCGCCGATGGAGACGGTTCCGAAGCTGTTGCTCATTGCACCTTGTACCCGGCGTTCTCGATCGCGGCGACGATGTCCTGCCGCGGCTGCGTGCTCAGCACATCGACGTGGCCGGTTTCAAGATCCACCGTCACCTGCGCCTTGGGGTCGATGGTTTGCACCGCGTTCTGCACCGCGCTCACGCAATGGCCGCAGCTCATGCCCGAGACCTGGAATTTCTGGCTCATCTTTGTTGCTCCTGTTGAGAAGTTTAATCAAGGAAGCCGCCAGTTTGAACCCTCTCACGATGTCAATGTCCAGCGCAGGGGCACTGTGCTTTAGTCTTGACCTTGCCATGATGTGAGACTTTACCTTCGGTGCATGGACAATCTGCAGCACTACCCCTTGAACCCCATGAGCACCCTGGATCTTTCTGTCGGCGGCATGACCTGCGCATCGTGCGTGATGCGCGTGGAGCGCGCGCTCAAGAGCGTGCCCGGCGTGCAGGACGTGAGCGTGAACCTGGCCACCGAATCGGCCCGCGTGGTGGCGGCCGATGGTGAAGACATGGATGCGCGCCTGCGCCGCGCCGTGCGCGCCGCGGGCTACGAGCCGCGCGCGGCCGGCAATGCGGCCGAAGAAGCCGCGGCGGTGTCGCCCTGGCACGGCTTCGGCCCGGTGGGCATCGGCCTCTTGCTCTCGATACCGTTGCTGGCGCCCATGCTGGGGCAACCCTTCGGCCAGGACTGGATGCTTCCGCCCTGGGTGCAGTTGCTGCTGGCGGCGCCGGTGCAACTCTGGCTTGGCGCTCGGTTCTACCGTGCAGGCTGGCATGCCGCAAAGGCCCGCACCGGCAACATGGACCTGCTGGTGGCGCTCGGCACCAGCGCGGCCTTCGGGCTGTCGCTCTGGCTCTGGTGGCGCGCGGCCACGGGCGAGCACGCGGGGCATGGTGCCGCTGTGCCTCACCTCTACTTCGAGGCGTCGGCCGTGGTGATCACGCTGGTGCTGCTCGGAAAATGGCTGGAAGCGCGCGCCAAACGGCAGGCCACATCCGCCATTCGCGCGCTGCAGCAACTGCGGCCCGAAATTGCGCACCTCGTCGGCCAGCGTGGTGAAACCGATGTGCCGCTGGCCGAAGTGATGGTGGGCGACCGGCTTGCGGTGCGGCCGGGTGAACGCGTGCCGGCCGATGCGCGCGTGATCGAAGGGCGCTCCGAAGTCGATGAATCGATGCTCACCGGCGAGCCGCTGCCGGTGGCCAAGGGTCCGGGCGATGCGCTGACGGGCGGCGCCGTCAACGGCGACGGCCGCATGGTCGTCGAAGTGAGCGCGGTGGGTGCCGAAAGCGTGCTGGCGCGCATCATCCGCCTGGTCGAAGACGCGCAGGCCGCGAAGGCGCCGATCCAGCGGCTGGTGGACCAAGTCGCGGCGGTGTTCGTGCCCGTGGTGCTGTTGATTGCGCTCGCCACGCTGGCGGGCTGGCTGCTCGCGGGCGCCGGCATCGAGATTGCGATGATCCACGCGGTGGCCGTGCTGGTCATTGCGTGTCCTTGTGCGCTGGGCCTCGCGACGCCTGTCGCGGTGATGGCCGGAACCGGTGTGGCGGCGCGCCGCGGCATCCTCATCAAGGATGCGCGCGCGCTGGAACTTGCCCACAAGGTCGACACCGTGGCCTTCGACAAGACCGGCACGCTGACCCTGGGCCGCCCGGTGCTGACAGCGCTGATTCTCGCGGGAGACCTTGGCGACGAAGCCGGATTGCTGGCAACGGCAGCGAGTTTGCAAAGTGGCAGCGAGCATCCGCTCGCGCGTGCCGTGTCGGCGGCTGCGGCGCAGCGCGGCTTGCCGGTACCGACCCTGGGTGACATGCAGGCAATGCCGGGCCGCGGCGTGCGCGGTGAAGTGAATGGCGAGAGCTGGGCCATTGCAAGCCTGCGCTGGTGTGCCGAACTGGGCGTTGTTCCCGATGCGCCGCAAGTCGAGCGCCTGCATGCGCAGGGTGCCACCGTGTCGGCGCTGCTGCGCTTCGATGCGGCGGGCGCTGCGCAGGGACAGGCGCTGCTGGCCTTTGCCGACGAGCCGAAGCCCGAGGCTGCGCAAGCGGTTCGCACATTGCGTGCACGGGGCCTGCGCGTGGTGATGATCTCGGGCGACAACGAGCGTGCGGCGCAAGCCATGGCGGCGCGGCTGGGCATTGCCGCCGCGGATGTGCGTGCCGACGTTCTGCCGGCCGACAAGGCGGCGCAGGTCAGTGCACTGCGCAACGACGGCCATGTGGTCGCGATGGTCGGCGATGGCGCCAACGACGCACCCGCATTGGCCGCAGCCGATGTGGGCATTGCAATGGCGCCTTCGGGCGGCGGTACCGACGTGGCCATGGAAGCCGCGGGCATCACGCTGATGCGCGGCGACCTGGCGCTGGTAGCGCAGGCACTCGACCTTTCGGCACGCACGGTGGCAAAGATCAGGCAGAACCTTTTCTGGGCCTTTGCCTACAACGTGGCTGGCATTCCGCTCGCGGCCTTCGGGCTGCTGAGTCCCGTGGTGGCGGGTGCGGCCATGGCGCTGTCGAGCGTCAGCGTGATGGCCAATGCGCTGCTGCTGCGGCGCTGGAAGCCTTGAGGTTTTGCAGTTTCAGTCGATCAGCAACGCCAACAGCTGGTCGTCGATGTAGTCCGCTTCGCCGGCACGCTTGTAGAACTTGCGCAGCGTGCCTTCGCATTCGAAGCCGAGTTTCTCGTAGAAGCGCAGCCCCGGCACGTTGTCGCTTTCTACATAAAGCTCGATGCGCTTCACGCCGTCGGCCTTGAGATGCGCAATGGCATCGCTCACCATGGCGTGGGCGATGCCATTGCCGTGCAGCGCCGGATCGACCGCCAGCGTGCCGAAGCAGGCCACGTGCCGCACGCGGCCGGCGTAGCGCGTCGCACGATAGAAGCCCGCCACGCGGCCGCCGTCTTCATAGATGTAGAAGCAGCGGCTGTCGACCAGCTCTTTGTAGATGGCGCGAAATTCTTCCAGCGGCATCGGGTCGTAGCCGAGAAAGGGCACGACCCGCTCATGCATGTAGATGGTGAAGACCGCTTCGAGATCGTGTGGTGTTGCGAGCCTGCGCATGGGGTGACCGGGTTGCCTGCGGATGCGGAAGAGGCCGCCAGCATACCGAGTCCGGGCCCGTTTTCGCATGTTGCGTTGAAACGGCTGGCGCTTCAGCGCTGCGCGCCGCGGGAAGCAATCAGTACCGCGTTGGTGCCGCCAAATGCGAACGAATTGGAAAGCACATGGCGTAGGCCCCCGGCTTCGCGCGCCTCGCCTCGCACCAGGTCGAGGTCGAAGGCCGCATCGGGCACGCGCAGGTTGGCAGTGGGTGGAAGCATGCCGCGCGCCAAGGTGCGCAATGCGGCCACGAGCTCGATGGCACCGCCTCCGCCGAGCACATGGCCGTGGATGGCCTTGGTGGCGCTCACCGGCGTGGCATTGCCGAACACCTCGCGGATGGAAGCGGCTTCCGCGGCGTCGCCGGCGCGGGTGGCGGTGCCGTGCGCATTGATGTGGCCGACCTGCGAAGCCTCGATGCCGGCATCGAGCAATGCCGCCCGCATGGCGCGCACCTGGCCGGCGGCGTTGGGGTTGGTGATGTGCGCGGCGTCGCAATTGGTCGCATAGCCGGTCAGCGTGAGCGCCGTGCTGTCGGCAATGCCGCGTGCCGATGCGTGCGTTTCCGATTCGAGCACCAGCGCGGCGGCTCCCTCGCCCAGCGCAAAGCCCGCGCGGTCGCCCGAGAAAGGCTTGCAGGCGCTTTCGGGCGCACCGGGCGGCAAGGGCGCGGTCACGCGCATTGCGTGCCAGCTGGCCATCACGCCCGGCGTGAGCATCGCATCGTGTCCGCCGGCAATGGCCACGTCGATCCAGCCGCCGCGGATGGCGCGCATCGCTTCACCAATGGCCACCGCCGAAGAAGCGCAGGCGCAGGCGTATGCAATGGCGGCGCCTTGCGCGCCAAACTGCAATGCGAGCTCCGCCACCGCCGCGTTGGGCATGACGGTGAGCACCGTCGTGGGCCGCATGCGGCGCTGCTCGGCGTAGAGCGCCTGCGTGGTGTCGTCGAAGGTGCCTGCGCCGGCCAGGCCGCTGCCCCAGAAGATGCCGAGGCGCGTGGGATCGACGCTGCCGGCGTCGAGCCCGGCCTCTGCAGCGGCGTCGTGCGCGGCCGCGAGCGCCATTGCAGTGCCGCGGTCGAGCGGCAGGCGCGAGTTGCTTCGCACGTCGGCCGCGTCGAACTCGCAGGCGGCCACGGCAAGTTCCATCGGATCGAGACCTTCGATGCAAAGCGTTTGCGCGCGCACCGCCGAGCGTGCATTGAAGAGCGCATCGTCGAAGGCATCGACCGTGCGCCCGAGCGGTGTGACAAAGCCAAGGCCCGTGACGAACACCGGCGCACCGGCCGGCGAGATCGAATGGCCCTTGCCGTTGCTCACGCGAGCACGGCCGCCGGCGACTCGGCGTCGCACCTGATCTGCTCTTCGATCGCCTCGCACAGGCTCTGGAGCGTGATGCCCGCTTCTCGCGGATCGAGCCGGTCTTCGGGAAGGCGCAGATGGAAAGCGTCTTCCACCGCGAAGACGAACTCCATCAGCCCGAGCGAGTCGAGGCCGAGCTCGGACAAGGCCGTGCCGGGCGCAATGGCCGTTCGCTCGACTTCGAACTTGCTCACAAGGATGGCCGTGATGTTGTTGAAGATCAGTGAAGACAGGGAAGAGGACATGAAACGTTTCTTTCAGGCGAAAAAGTTGCTGCGGGTGGACGAGGCGGCGGAAGCAACCGACATGCCTGGGATGCCCGATGTGCTCGGTGTGCCATGTGCCACGGCATCGGCAAAGGCCACTGTCTCGCGCGCCACTTGGTGGCGGTCGTTGTCGATCGAGATCATGTGATAGCTGTCGGGCAGCACCACGCTGCGAAATGCCTTGCAGCGCAGGCCTCGAGCGAGGATGTCGAGGTTGGCCACGCTGGCCACTTCGTCCTGCCGCGCATGCAGCGCGAGCACGCTGGCGCACTGCACGCGGCGAAGGTTGCGCTTCACATGGCGGATCAGCCGGTCGTGCTCGCGCAAGTGGCCGACGCCGATCAGCGCGCTGCCGGCACTCGATACCTTGCGCTGGCGCAGTTCGCGCTCGATCCAGGCGCGCACGCGCTCGTTCTTCACACCGTAGGGCGGCCGCTCCCGGTACTGCCAGAGCCGGCCGAGCGGGGTGTACAACGCCAGCGGCAGCAGCACGTGCGTGCGCGGAATGGCCCAGCCGTCGAAGCGCAGCGTAGTCGACATCAGCACCAGCGCGTCGACATCGCTGCCGCAGCGGATGGCCGCGCCGAGCGCAAGCGACGAACCGGCCGAGATGCCGACCAGCAGCACACGGTCATGCTGCGCGCGCAGCATCCTGACCTGCGCTTCGATGGCGTCGAGCCAACGCTCGTAGGGTGCGGCGTACTGCACCGGCGCGGCGGCATCGAAGGAGTAGCCGTCGACGCGCATCGGATGCACCGGATACCCGCTGCCCCGCAGGGCCGATTGCACGGTCAGGAGCTCGTCAGGTGTGCTGCATAAACCATGCAGCAGCACGATGGCCGTGCGGCGCGCCGCGGGTTGCTGTCGTATGCTCATGGCGCGTTTATCGCCGCTGGGCACTGACGGGCCGCTGACCCTCCTTCGCGCAAGAATAGGCTTCTCAACCCACTACACACACCATGCGAATCCTGCTTGTCGAAGACGATGCCGTACTGCGCGACGTGATGCTGCGCAGCCTTGCGGATGCCGGCCATCGGGTCGACGTGTCGGCCAATGTCGAGGATGCCGATCACCTCTGGCGCGTGCAGCCCTTCGATGCGGTGCTGCTCGACCTGAACCTGCCGGCCACGGCAAGCCCCACGAGCGGCCTGGCAAGCGGCTTGACCGCCCTGCGCCAGGCACGCGCACGAGGCGACCGCACGCCGGTGCTGGTGCTCACGGCGCGGGGCCGCACCGAAGAGCGCATTGCGGGCCTCGATGCCGGTGCCGACGACTACCTGGGCAAGCCCTTCGACCTTGCGGAAGTCGAGGCACGCCTGCGCGCGCTCGTGCGCCGCGCCAAGGGCACCGAGGACATCGTGCTGCTGGGGCATCTCAAGCTCGACCGCAAGGCGCGCCGCTTTTCGACCGCGAACGGGCCGCTCGACCTGCCGGCGCGCGAGTTCGAAGTGCTGTGGGAGCTGATGAGCCCGCCGGGCCGTACGGTGAGCAAGCGGGCGCTTTCCGACAAACTCTCGAGCTTCGACGAATCGCTGGGCGACAACGCGCTGGAGGCCTTCATCTCGCGGCTGCGCAAGAAGCTGGTCGGCTCGGGCGCGGGCATTCGCACGCTGCGCGGCATCGGCTACCTGCTCGAAGCCGAAGTGTGAGCCGCACCGCACCCGCCGCGCCGCGCCGGCAGAAGGCCGCGCCTTCGCTCACGCGCCGCGTGCTGCGCAACGTGCTGGTGCCGTTGGCGCTCACCTGGATGCTGGGCGCGGTGATTGCGCTGGTCATTGCCAACTACTTTGCCGAGCAGGCCTTTGACCGCAGCATGCTCGACGACGCCTATGCGCTCTCGGCCAACGTGCAGGCGGGCGAGCGCGGCATCGAGCTGCTGCTGTCGCCGCGGGAGGTGGCCACGGTGCTGTTCGACCAGGTGGACCAGGTGTATTTCGCGGTGCAGCGGCTCGACGGCACGCTGATCTCGGGGCAGGCCGGCCTGAACGCGCCGCTGCCGGCGGAGGGCGCGCGCTTTCGCTTCTCGGACGTGAACCATGACGGCAAGGTCTTGCGCGCCGTGGTGCTCGATCACGACGTCGATCCCGGCCTGCTCATGCCCTACCGCGTGATCATTGCGCAGACCACGCTCAGCCGCGCGGCGCTGGTGCGGCAGCTGCTTGGTTTTGCGCTCACGCCGCAGGCGCTGCTGCTGGTGCTGCTTGCCGTGTGGCTCTGGCGTGGCATCCGGCGCGACCTGCGTCCGCTCGGCGAACTCCAGCAGGCGCTCGACCGCCGCGACGTGTACGACCTTTCACCGGTGGCGGTGGTCGAAACCTCGCGCGAAGTGCAGCGCCTGGGCAATGCGGTCAACGCGCTGTTCGAGCGGTTGAACCACAGCGTGCGAGCGCAGCGCGAGTTCGTGGGCAACGTGGCGCACGAGTTGCGCACGCCGCTCGCCGGCATTCGCGCGTTGGCCGAATACGGCTTGGCGCAGCATGACTCCAAGGTGTGGCGCGAGCAGCTCGCGCGCGTGGCCGAACGGCAGGCCCGTGCGAGCCATCTCATTGACCAGCTGCTGGCGCTGGCCCTGGCCGACGAAGCACGCACCGGTCTTGCGCGAGAACCGGTGCGGCTCGACGTGCTCGCCGAACAAACCGTGCTGCGGCACCTGGCCCGCGCCGACACGCGCGGCGTCGACCTGGGCGCGCGAGGCCTCGACGAACGGGTGACGGTGCTGGCGAACGAAGCCCTGGTCGAGGGCATTCTCGACAACCTGATCGACAACGCGCTGCGCTACGGCGGGCACACCATCACCGTCGAGCTGGCGGGTCGCACCCTGAGCGTGATCGACGACGGCCCGGGCATTCCGCTCGAGGCGCAGCGCGACCTGATGCAACGTTGGGCGCAAGGCCCGGCGGGCCAGAAGCTGGGGCAGGGCTCGGGGCTGGGCCTGTCGATCGTGGCGCGCTATGCGGAGCTGCTGGGCGCCGAGCTGCGGCTCGATGCGGCCGAGCCCTCGGGGTTGCGGGTGAGCGTGACCTTCGCGGAGATTCATCACCGTCCGCTGCAGGACGACTACGAGGGCACTGCGTCAGGCGGTGTGTCCGGCTCGGCCTCGTAGAGCTCCAGCGGCAGGCCGTCGGGGTCCGCAAAGAACGTGAAGCGGCGGCCCGTGTATTCATCGATGCGCAGCGGCTCCACTGCAACGCCTTGCGCGGCCAGTGCTTCGGCCGCGGCCTGCACGTCGGGCACTTCGAAAGACAGGTGTCGCAGGCCTTGCGCTTCGGGCCGGGTGAGGCGCGGCGGTGCGTCCGGAAAAGAGAACAGCTCGATCTGCGAACCGTCGGGCAGCGCGAGATCGAGCTTGTACGAATTGCGCGCCGCGCGGTAGTTTTCGGCCACCACGCGCAGGCCCAGCACTTCGGTATAGAAGCGCTTGGACACCTCGTAGTCGCCGCAGATCACGGCGACGTGATGCAGTCTTCCGAGTTGCATGGCGCTCAAGCCTCGAACTCCACTTCGCCTTCGATCTCGACCGGGATGTTGAACGGAAGCTCCGCCATGCCCACGGCGCTGCGCGCATGCGCGCCGACGTCGGGCCCGAAAAGTTCGAGCACGAGGTCCGAGAAGCCGTTGATGACGGCCGGCTGCTTGTCGAAGCCCGGTGCCGAGGCCACCATGCCGAACACGCGCGACCATGCAGTGATGCGGTCCAGGTCGCCGAGCGCGCGCTGCAGGCTGCCCAGCATCGCCAGCGCCGTCAGCCGTGCCGATGCGTAGCCTTGTTCGACAGTGAGTTCGCGGCCCAGCTTGCCGAGCGGCGCGGCAATGGTACCGTCGGCGTTGAGCGGGCCGTGGCCGGAGATGAGCGCGCGGCTTCCGACGATGCGCACGAAGCTGAAAGGCAGCACCACGCCGGGCGGCGGCGAGACCGGCGGCGGCAGCACGAGGCCGAGGGTTGCGAGTCGCTGTTCGATGCGGGCCATGGCGTTTGTCTCCTGCGGCGGTCAAATGTGCCGCCGCATCTTGCCATGGCCTCGCGCCGCGGCGCGAACTCAGGCCAGCGTCGGATAGTCCGTGTAGCCCTTGGCGCCGCCGCCGTACATCGTGGCCTTGTCCACTTCATTGAGCGGTGCGTTCTCGCGCAGGCGGCGCACCAGGTCGGGGTTGGCGATGAAGGGCTTGCCGAAGGCCACGAGGTCGTCGCCTTCCTTGACGGCTTCATCGGCCAGCGGCTTGTCGTAGCCGTTGTTGACCATCCATGCGCCCTTGCCGCCGGCTTGGCGATAGGCGGCCTTGAGTGCCTCGTAGTCGAACGGGCGGTCTTCGATTTCGCGCGGGCCGCCGGTGGCGCCTTCGATGATGTGGATGTAGGCCAGGCCCAACGGCGCCAGCTGCTTCACCACGTAGGTGAAGAGCGGCTGCGGATCGGAATCGTGCACGTCGTTGGCGGGCGTGACGGGCGACAGGCGAATGCCGGTCTTGCCGCCGCCGACCGCATCGACCACGGCGCGCGTGGCTTCGAGCAGCAGGCGGGCGCGGTTCTCAATGCTGCCGCCGTAGTCGTCGGAGCGCTTGTTGCTGCCGTCTTTCAGGAACTGGTCGAGCAGGTAGCCGTTGGCGCCATGCAGTTCCACGCCGTCGAAGCCGGCGGTTTCCACTGCGTTGCGCGCGGCGGCGGCGTAGGTGTGAACGATGCCGGGCAACTCTTCGGCGTCGAGCGCGCGCGGCTCGGAGGTTTCGACGAAGGTCGGCACGCCGTCCTTGATGAGCACGGTCTTGGTCTTGGCGGTGATGGCCGAGGGTGCGACCGGCTTGGCGCCGTCAGGTTGCAGTTCGGTGTGCGACACGCGGCCCACATGCCAGAGTTGCACCACGATTTTGCCGCCCTTGGCGTGCACCGCGTCCGTCACGCGCTTCCATCCGTCGAGCTGTTCGGTGCCGTAGAGGCCCGGCACGTCGGCATAGCCCTGGCCCTGGTGGCTGATGGCGGTGGCCTCGGTGATGAGCAGGCCGGCCGAGGCGCGCTGCGCGTAGTAGGTGGCGGCCATCTCGGTCGGGATGGCATTCGGCGAGCGGTTGCGCGTGAGCGGTGCCATCACGATGCGGTTGGCGAGTTGCAGGTCGCCGGCTTTTACGGGGTCGAAGAGAGAGGGCATTGCGTGAACCGGAGATGGCCGGAAAGAGTGGGACAGAGGCCGCGAGGCTAAGCCCGCGCGGCCAACCCTGCTGCGGCACGGTTGCCCGTTTGCTGCTAGGCGCCTGGCGCGGCGTGGTCTGCCGGGGCGTTTGCCTCCAGCAGCGCGAGCCATTCGGCGCCCACGCGTATCGGCATTGCGAGCAGGATCTGCCCCATGCCCTTGCCAAGCGCATCGTTGCGCAGCGACGCCATGCCGCCGCCGCCCAGCGCCTGTTCGCAGACGAAGTTGAAGGAACAGATCCCCGGCACTTCATAGCGCGTGACGGGGCCCTTGACCAGGTGCGCGAGCCATTCGGCCACGCGCGCCTCGGTCAGTTGCTCGCGCAGCAGCGGCAGCAGGGCAGGGTGGCGCGCGATGACGCCGATGTTGGAGGTGTCGCCCTTGTCGCCGCTGCGAGCCCAGGCGAGACGGATGAGCGGGACTTCGACGATGCCGGCATCGTCGTCGAAAGATGCAACCTGCGGTTCGGCAATGCTCGGCGGCGGCGGCGGCGGCGTTGGCGAGAACGTCTCTTCGCCGGCAGCCGGCCCCGCATCGCGCGGCACTTCGATGCGCTGCCCGTCGATCGCCACGCGCGCTTCCACCTTCGGCTTGTCGAGCAGGAATGCGTACTGGCGAATCGACGGCGACACCGGCGAGCGCCCACCGCCGGCCCCGGTGGTGCCCGGCGCCCAAGAGGTGCCGGCCGGTGCCACCTCGCGCGCGAAGAGCTCCAGCGCTTCCTTGCGCGAGTGCGTGACCGCAACCCGGAGCACGGCCTCACGTGTTTGCGTTGCGCGCGCGTGCGGACCGTAGCAAGACTCCGCGCCAAGCACCTCGAGCTGCGTGCCGCTGTAGGGACCGAAGCCATGCTGCGCAAACAGCGTTCTCGTGCGTGCGAGGATCGCCTCGCCGGTGCGTTGCGCCTTGGCCACCGCATCGAAGCCTACGATGGTGAGTTGCGATGCGGCCTTGAACCCATCGACATAGGTGGCGCACACCTTGTAGCTCGCAGTGGGTGCGCGGCCGCGCGCGCCGTGCACGCGCACGCGGTGTTCGCCGGCCTGCTCGATGCGTACCTGCGTGAAGTCCGCCACTACGTCGGGCAGCAGGTAGGCCGAGGGATCGCCGATTTCATACAGCATCTGCTCGCCCACCACCGCCGGCGTCACCTTGCCGCCCGTGCCCGCTGGCTTGGTGACGACAAAGCGGCCGTCGGCATGGCACTCGACGATCGGGTAGCCGATGTTCGGCCAGTCGGGCACGGTGTCCCAGTCCGTGTGCAGGCCGCCTGTGGCCTGGCAGCCGCATTCGATGATGTGGCCGGCGAGGCTGCCGGCCGCGAGCAGGTCGTGGTCGCCGGGCTGCCAGCCGAACTCGTGCATCAGCACGCCGAGCGTCACGGCCGAGTCGACGCACCGGCCGGTGATGACCACCTGCGCGCCCGCGTCCAGAGCCGCCTGGATGGGCCGCGCGCCGAGATAGGCATTGGCCGTGAGCACGCGCTCGGGCAGCGGTGCGCCGCTTTGCAGGTCGCGCACTGGGGGTTGTTGCTGCCGAAGCTGCGGCAGCAGCGGCGAGACGTCGTCGCCGCTCACCACCGCGATCTTCAATGCAATGCCTTGCTCGGCGGCGAGCGCGGCCAACGCATCGGCGCAGCCCTGCGGATTGACGCCGCCCGCGTTGCTCACCACGCGGATGCCTTGCTGCACAACGTCCTTCAGCACCGCCTTCATCGCAACCGAGACGAAGTCGGTGGCGTAGCCGAGCTCCGGTTTCTTGAGCCGCGCACCCGCGAGGATCGACATGGTGAGCTCGGCCAGGTAGTCGAACACCAGGTAGTCGATTTGCCCGCTGGCCACGAGCTGCGGCGCCCCCACGCTGCTGTCGCCCCAGAAGCCCGATGCACCGCCGATGCGCACGACGCGGTTCATCGGCCGCTCCACTGCGGCTTGCGCTTTTCGCGAAAGGCGAGCTGGCCCTCCGCCGCGTCTTCGGTCAGTGCAAAGAGGCCGATCTGGCTTTCGGTGAACGCCATCGATTCCTCGAAGGCCATCGCTTCGATTTTCTTCATGGTGTACAGGCCGCGCCGTATGGCCGCGGGCGACTTGTCGAGCATGCGGCCGAGCAGCCAGTCGACCGTTGCATCGAGGTCGTCGCTCACCTGGTTGACGAGCCGATACTCCAGCGCCTGTGCGGCGCTGATCGGTTCGCCGGTGATGCACATCTCGGCCAGCACGCGCCGCGGCAGCAGGTTGCCGAGCACGCTGAGCACCTGCGCGGGAAAGAGGCCGACCTTGACCTCGGGAAGCCCGAACACGGCCTGGCTGCTGGCCACGGCCATGTCGCACATGCCCATGATCCCCATGCCGCCCGCCATGCAGGCGCCGTTGATGCGCGCGATCAGCGGCACGGTCGATTGGCGCGCCTGGCGAAAGAGGTTCGCAAAGCCCTGATGGGGCTCCGCATAGTCGAACTTGAAGGAGGTGCCGCTCTGCAGATCGGCGCCTGCACAGAAGGCGCGGGTGCCACTGCCGGTAATGACTACGGCCCGCACCGCGCGGTCCTGGTTGGCGCACGCAAGCGCATTCGACATTGCGGAGAGCACGCCCGCGCTGATGGCGTTGCGGCGCTCCTCGCGGTCGATGGTGAGCCACATCACGGGGCCGCGCATCTCCTCGCGCACTTCCTCGCGCAGTTTTGGGGCTGAAGGGGCTTCGGCCATCGTTCGGGTCCTTCGCTGCAAGGTGGAATTCGACCCCTAGCGTGGCCCGAAAAAAAAGCCGCAACATGCGGCTTGTGGCTGAAGCGGCCCGGGTTTTCCCTAGAGGGCCGAACCGCTTGCAGGCGCGTTCTGGGCGCTTCTTCTTACTTCAGCAGGCCTTCGGCCTTCATCGCCTCCTGAACGGCGGGGCGGGCAGCAACGCGCGCGTGCCATGCCTGCACATTGGCGAAGTCCGAAATGTTCACGCCGGTGGGCTTGGCCCAGTTGGTCACGGTGAACAGGTAGCCGTCGGCCACGCTGAAGTGGTCGCCCATCAGGTAATGCTTGTCCGCGAGCTGGCCGTCGAGCCACTGGTAGCGCGACTTGAGCTTGTCCTTGAAGATGGTCTTGGCTTCTTCGGGCATGGCCGAGTTGAACAGCGGGCTGTAGCCCTTGTGCATTTCGGTGCCGATGAAGGTCAGCCACTCTTGCAGGCGATAGCGCTGCAGCGTGCCGGCGGCTGGCGCGAGGTTCTTGGTGGGCGCGAGATCGGCAATGTACTGGACGATGGCCGGGCCTTCGCGCAGGCGCGTGCCGTCGTCGAGCTCGAGCAGCGGCACATAGCCCAGCGGGTTGATGCCGTAGTAGTCGGTGCCGTCCTGAAGCTTGTGGCTCTTGGTGCTGGCCAGCACAGGTTCGAAGGCGAGGCCGGCTTCGTGCAGCGCGATGTGGGGCGAGAGCGAGCAGGCGCCGGGCGAGTAATACAGCTTCATGCGAGGAATCTCCGAAGGATGTGGATAGCGAAAAGATCTTTGGACCGCCTGCATGCTAGCGGGTTTCACGATGCGCGTTTTGTCCTACGGCTGCTCGCGCGCGCCGACTATCGGTGCGGCGGCGGGCCCTTTCTAAGCTCGCCGCAACGGTGGGGTGGCCCACCACAAGGAGTTTCAGATGTTGAAGTACGCGATCATCTTTGCGGTCATCTCGCTGGTGGCCGGTGTCCTGGGCTTCGGCGGCGTTGCGGCCGGCGCGGCCGGTATTGCCAAGCTGCTGTTCGGCCTGTTCCTGGTGCTGGCGGTGATCTTCGTGGTTCTCGCGGCGTTGGGAATCGGGGCAGTCAAAAAGGCAATCGATTGATGCACGGCCTTGTTCCGCGGTGGCCGCGCACGCGTCCGTTGGGCGTACTGCTGCAGAGCCCGGCCCACCGCGTGATGCGGGTGCTGCTGGTGACGCAAACGCACTGGCAGCTTCCTGAGCACCGCTCGCGCCGCCGGCGCGCCTGAACCCCGATCGACAACAACAAACCACCGAAGGCGCGCATGCACATCTCCCACATCGAGGCGGAACTCGGCTACGAAGTCAGCGCACCCGCGCACATGCAGCTCAACATCGAGGCTGCGCAGGCGGGCTCGCAAGCCGTGATCAGCGAAGCGCTGACCATCGAGCCGCCGACGGAGGTGCAGGTGTATTGCGACGAGTCGAGCGGCAACCGGTTCGTGCGCTTCGATGCACGGCCCGGCCCGCTGAAGATCCGCTACAAGGCGACCGTGCAGCGCAGGCAGGTCGACGTGCCGCTCGATCTGCAGGAGGTGCCGGTCAACGAGGTGCCGAACGAAATACTCCACTACATGATGCCGTCGCGCTACTGCGAGTCGGACCTGATGTCGCGTTGCGCGCAGCAACTCTTTGGCGATCTCGCGCCGGGCATCGGCCGGGTGCAGGCCATCGTCGACTGGATTCACGACAGCATCACCTACGAGCCGGGCAGCAGCGACTCGACGACGACCGCGCGCGAAGTGTTCGTGGAACGCGCCGGCGTTTGCCGCGACTTTGCGCACCTGGGCATTACCTTCTGCCGCGCGTTGAACATTCCGGCGCGGCTGGTGGTGGGCTACGTGTGGTTCGACGAACCGCCGCAGGATTTCCATGCCGTCTTCGAAGCCTGGCTTGGCGGACGATGGGTGCTGTTCGACCCGACTCGCATGGCGCCGGTCGACCGGCTGGTGCGGGTGGGCACGGGGCGCGACGCCAAGGACGTGGCCTTTTGCACGATATTCGGCGCGGTGGCCATGACGGGCAAGACGCTGGTGATTCGCGAACTGCAGGACGAGAGCGTGGCGCCGCCAGCCGAGCCCGAGCCCACGGGCGCTCTGGTGGGCATCGAAAAGCCGGTGCCTGTCGTGGAACTGGCTGCCGCAGCCGATTAGACCTGATGCAGCCTTGTTGTGATGCTATCAAATAGATAGCTATCAAATGGTTGCTGGAACGATATCCGGGCGTTTTTAGGGCAATTAACCACGTTGCCCCCATTCCGGGCGCAAAGCGGCACCCCCGATTAAAATTGGTGCCCCCTTTGCGCAGCGCACGCGTCAGTGCGCCCCTCTCTCATGCTGTATCCCGAAGAATTCGATGTCATCGTCGTTGGCGGTGGCCATGCCGGCACTGAAGCCGCGCTTGCTGCTGCCCGCATGGGCGCGAAGACGCTGCTGCTCTCCCACAACATCGAGACGCTGGGGCAGATGAGCTGCAATCCGTCGATCGGCGGCATCGGCAAGGGCCACCTGGTGAAAGAGGTCGATGCGCTGGGCGGCGCGATGGCAATTGCCACCGACGAGGCGGGTATCCAGTTTCGCATTCTGAATTCGAGCAAGGGCCCGGCCGTTCGCGCGACCCGCGCGCAGGCCGACCGTGTCTTGTACAAGGCCGCGATTCGCCGCCGCTTGGAGAACCAGCCGAACCTGAGCCTGTTTCAGCAAGCGGTCGACGACCTGATGGTGGAAGGCGACCGGGTGGTGGGCGCCGTCACGCAGGTGGGCATTGCCTTTCGCGCACGCACCGTGGTGCTCACGGCCGGGACTTTTCTCGACGGCCGCATTCACGTTGGCCTCGACAACTACCAGGCCGGGCGCGCGGGCGATCCGCCGGCCATCAGCCTGTCAGCGCGGCTCAAGGAACTGAAGCTGCCCCAGGGGCGCCTCAAGACCGGCACGCCGCCGCGGCTCGACGGCCGCACCATCGACTTTTCGAAGTGCACCGAACAACCGGGCGACGGCATGCCGGGCGGGGCAGGGCCCATGCCGGTGTTCAGCTTCATGGGCCGGGTCGACATGCACCCGCAGCAAATGGCCTGCTGGATCACGCACACCAACGAGCGTACGCACGACATCATTCGCTCCGGCTTCGACCGCAGCCCGATGTTCACCGGCAAGATCGACGGCGTCGGCCCGCGCTACTGCCCTAGCGTGGAAGACAAGATCAACCGCTTTGCCGACAAGGAAAGCCACCAGATCTTTCTCGAGCCCGAAGGCCTGACGACCAACGAGTACTACCCGAACGGGATTTCGACCAGCTTGCCGTTCGACATTCAGTACCAGCTCGTTCGCTCGATGCCGGGCCTGGAGAACGCCCATATCCTTCGGCCGGGCTATGCCATCGAGTACGACTACTTCGATCCGCGCGAGCTCAAGAGCAGCTTCGAGACCCGGGCCATTAAGGGCCTCTTCTTTGCCGGCCAGATCAACGGGACCACCGGCTACGAAGAGGCCGCGGCCCAAGGTTTGTTTGCCGGCATCAACGCTGCGCTTCAATGCCGGGGTGAGGATGCTTGGCTGCCGCGCCGCGATGAAGCCTACCTGGGCGTGCTGGTTGACGACCTGATTACCAAGGGTGTGACCGAGCCGTACCGCATGTTTACCAGCCGAGCGGAGTTCCGGCTGCAGCTCCGCGAAGACAACGCCGACATGCGGCTGACCGAAGCAGGGCGCAAGCTCGGGTTGGTGGGCGACGAGCAATGGGATGCTTTCAGCCGGAAGCGCGATGCTGTTTCACGTGAAACACAACGGCTCAAATCGATTTGGGTGAACCCGCGCAACCTGCCAGCGGCGGAGTCGGAGCGGGTGCTGGGCAAGGCCATCGAGCACGAATACAACTTGGCCGATCTGCTGCGCCGGCCCGATGTGAGCTATCAAACCCTGATGTCGCTGGACGGTGGGAAGTACAGCGCAGCCTCGGCGCTCAGCGAAACCGAGATTGAGCAGATCGAGATCTCGGCCAAGTATTCCGGCTACATCGAGCGGCAGCATGACGAAGTAGAACGCGCCGCGCACTTCGAGAACCTGCGGCTGCCGGCGGATTTCGACTACAGCCAGGTCAAGGCTCTTAGCTTCGAGGTTCGCCAGAAGCTCGACAAGCACCGGCCCGAAACGCTGGGCTTGGCTTCGCGCATCTCGGGCGTGACGCCTGCCGCAATTTCCCTGTTGATGATCCATCTGCGAAAAGGCGGCCACAAGGCGTTCAACCGTGACGCCGTCACGGAAGCGACCGCAGAATCGCAGCCCGCCCAATGAGCGCGCCCATCGAAACGCTGCGCCAAGGCGCGGCAGCCCTGGGCACCGCTTTGTCCGATAAGCAGGCGGAGCAGCTGCTGGCGTACGGCACGCTCATGCTCAAGTGGAACAAGGTCTACAACCTGACGGCCTTGCGCGACCCGGCCAGTGTGTTGACGCACCATCTGCTCGACAGCTTGGCGGCGGTAGCCCCGCTGCAGCGGGAGTGGGCAGGGAAGGGGAAGCTTCTCGATGTCGGATCCGGCGGCGGATTGCCCGGCGTGGTGATTGCCATCATGCGGCCCGATCTCGATGTGAGCTGCCTCGATGCCGTCGCCAAGAAGGCGGCCTTCGTTCAACAGGTGGCTGCCGAACTTGAATTGCCCAATCTGCGCGGCCTTCACGCGCGGGTCGAATCGCTCACCGGCAGCTACGAAATCATCAGTTCCCGCGCCTTCGCTTCGCTCCCGGATTTCTTCAACGGATCGAAACACCTGCTGGCGCCCGGCGGCGTCTGGCTGGCCATGAAAGGCAAAGTACCGAGCGACCAACTTGCCGTGCTGCCCCAAGAAGTCGTAGTGTTTCACGTGGAACAACTGACCGTCCCGGGCTTGGACGCCGAGCGCTGCATCGTTTGGGCGCGCAAAGAAACCGCCTGAATCGGCAAAAAAGAAGCGGCGACGCCGGTGAAAGCCGGCGCCAAGCGCTCCTCGCGGCACCTGCCTCGCTTAGACTCGACGCCTTCCCCTGGCTCTCTTTTTCGAGGCAAATCCCATGTTCGGCATTGCTGACTACGGCGCATTCGTTGTTGCCATCGTCCTCTTTCTCCTGATTCCCGGTCCGGGCAACCTGGCGCTGATTACCTCGACCAGCAAAGGCGGAATCCGCGGCGGGCTGGCCGCCACCTTCGGCGTGATCATTGGCGACCAGTTCCTCATGTGGGCGGCGGTGGCGGGCGTCTCGGCCGTGCTGGCCGCTTACCCGACCGCCTTCGCCGCCGTGCAGTGGCTGGGTGCGGCCTACCTTGCCTGGCTCGGCTTCAAGATGCTGCTTGCCAAGCCCGGCGCAGCGCCGATTCTCAACATTCGCCCCAGCCACTTCTTGCGCCAGGCGCTGATGATCACCTTGCTCAACCCCAAGGCGATCGTGTTCTACATGGCTTTCTTTCCGCTGTTCGTCGATCCGGCGCGCCACCAGGGCGTGGTCACTTTCGGCGCCATGGCGGTCACGATTGCCGTGCTCACCTTTCTGTACGGCCTCACGTCCACGCTGCTCACGCACTTTTTGGCCGAACGCATCCGCGCCAATCCGCGTATTTCAGGCGCCCTTGAAAAGCTCGCGGGTGTCTTTCTGATTGCCTTCGGCGTCAAGCTCGCCATTTCCCGCTGATCTCCACATGGCCAAGATTTTCTGTATTGCCAACCAGAAGGGCGGCGTCGGCAAGACTACCACCACCGTCAACCTTGCCGCCGGCTTGGCCAAGGTCGGCCAGCGGGTGCTGATGATCGACCTCGACCCCCAGGGCAATGCAACCATGGGTTCGGGCATCGACAAGCGCCAGCTGGAACTGACGGTGTACGACGTGCTGCTCGAATCGGCCTCTGTGGCCGAGGCGCGCGTAAAGGCCGACAAGCTGGTGGAGGGCGGCTGCGGCTACGACGTGCTGGGCGCCAACCGCGAACTGGCGGGTGCGGAAGTGGAAATGGTGGCGCTCGACCGTCGCGAGAAACGCCTGCGCACCGCGCTGGCCGCCGTCGGCGCCGAGTACGACTTCGTGCTGATCGACTGCCCGCCGAGCCTGAGCCTGCTCACGCTCAACGGCCTGTGCGCCGCCCATGGCGTCATCGTGCCGATGCAGTGCGAGTACTTCGCGCTCGAAGGGCTGACCGACCTGGTCAACACCATCAAGCAGGTGCACGCCAACCTCAACAAGAACCTGCAGATCATCGGCCTGCTGCGCGTGATGTTCGATCCGCGCATCACGCTGCAGCAGCAGGTGAGCGAGCAGCTCAAGTCCCACTTCGGCGACAAGGTGTTCGACACGGTCATTCCGCGCAATGTGCGGCTTGCGGAGGCGCCGAGCTACGGACTGCCTGGCGTGGTGTTCGATCCGGCCGCCCGTGGCAGCCAGGCCTTCATCGCCTTTGCCAAGGAGCTGGTCGAGAAGATGCCGCCGGCCAGCGCATTCGCCTCCGGCGCGGTGGCGCCGCCCATCGCAGAGGTTGCGCCGGCTGCTCCCAACCTGGCGATTCCCGAAGACGTGCTGGCACCTGCGGCCGCACCCGACACCAGCGAAAAAAGCATCTGACGCCGTCCATCCAGGACGTGTGCCATCAAGTTCGAGCAAATGACCATCTCACGCATCCTGTTGCTGCCGGGCTGGCAGAACAGCGGCCCCGGCCATTGGCAAACCCGTTGGGAGTCGCTGTATGGCGATCACCGTGTCGAGCAGCATGAGTGGATGCACCCTCTGCGCGGCGACTGGTCCGCGCGGCTCGAGGAAGAAGTGCTGGCCGCGCCCGGCCCGGTGGCCTTTGCGGCGCACAGCCTGGGTTGCATCCTGGTGGCCGCCTGGGCTGCGCATTCGCGCAACACGCACAAGGTGCGTGGTGCCTTGCTGGTTGCCCCCGGAGACCTGGAACGCGACGACCTGCGCCAGCTGATTCCGGGCTGGGCGCCCATCGTGCGCAAGCCGCTGCCGTTTCCGTCGGTGCTGATTGCCGCCAACGACGACCCTTACTGCGACGCCAGGCGCTCGCGCCAGATGGCCGACGACTGGGGCGCGCGCTTTGTCGACACTGGCGCAGGCGGCCATTTGAACGCCGAGTCCGGCCTGGGCGACTGGCCCGAAGGCCGGCAACTATTGAACGAAATCTCGAAAGACACGCACTGATGGCGACCAAGAAACCCAAGGGCCTGGGGCGCGGCCTCGAAGCGCTGCTCGGCCCCACGGCCGCACCCGCCGCCGACAACAACAACGGGACGGAAGAGGGCGCCGCGGCGCAGAACCCGAACACGCTGATGCTCGACCAGATGGTGGCCGGCGTTTACCAGCCGCGCACCCGCATGGACGAAGGCGCGCTGTACGAACTGGCCGAGAGCATCAAGGTGCAGGGCATCATGCAGCCGATCCTGGTGCGCCGGCTCGACGAGGCATCGGCTGCCGCCAAGAACGCCGAGTACGAAATCATTGCCGGCGAGCGCCGCTTCCGGGCCGCCAAGCTGGCGGGCCTCGACCGGGTGCCGGTGCTGGTGCGCGACGTGCCCAACGAGGCCGCGGCGGCCATGTCGCTGATCGAGAACATCCAGCGCGAAGACCTCAACCCGCTCGAAGAAGCCCAAGGCCTGCAACGCCTGGTCTCGGAGTTTGGGCTCACTCACGAAGCTGCGGCGCAGGCTGTGGGCCGCTCGCGCAGCGCCGCCAGCAATCTGCTGCGCCTGTTGAACCTGGCCGAGCCGGCGCAACAGATGCTGATGGCGGGCGACATCGACATGGGCCACGCCCGCGCGCTGCTGTCGCTGGACCGCGGCACGCAGATCACCGCCGCCAACCAGATCGCCGCCAAGAAAATGTCGGTGCGCGAGGCCGAGTCGCTGGTGAAGCGGCTCGCCGCCGAATTCACGCTCACGCCGTCGCGCCGCGGCAACGACGGCGAAAAGTCGCGCGACCTGCAGCGCGTGGAAGAAGAACTGGCCGACCTGCTCACCGCCGAGGTCGAGGTCCGCATCAAGAAGCGCAGCAAGCGCGGCGGCAAGGTCGAGGAGAGCGGGGAACTCGCCATTCACTTCGGCTCCATCGAGGCGCTCAACGGCCTGATCGAACGCATCCGCCGAACGGCCTAGCCGGCGGGCCGCGGCTCGGACTTTTGCGTGATTGTTTCTTGCAATCTTTTACGCGTATCCTCTCCGCTGATTTTCAAATCGCAATCTCGAGGAGAGGGAGTCCTTTCATGACATTCAACAAGTTTCCGCTCGCGGCCGTGGCCGTGGGCGCGCTGCTGCTGACCGGCTGCGTGACCACCGACATGCAGATGGGCAGCCAGTCTGCCAAGACCACGGCCACCGGCAGCGCCGCCGGTTCGGCCACCGCCGGCGAAAGCAGCCAGCTCGAGCGCTGCGAGTCGCCGCTCGGCACCGTCTCGCTCATCGAGAACGTGAACTCGGGCTGGTACACCATCCTCACCGGCGAATACCGCCTGCCGCCTACGGCCAACCTGCTGCGCTTGCTGGTGCAGCAATCGAACTGCTTTGTGGTGGTCGAGCGCGGCGCGGCCGGCATGAACGCCATGAACCGTGAACGCGCGCTCATGCAGTCGGGCGAAATGCGTGGCGGCAGCAACTTCGGACGCGGCCAGATGGTGGCTTCGGACTACGGACTTTCGCCCGAGATCGTCTTCAGCAACAGCGACGCGGGTGGCATCGGCGGTGCGCTGGGCGGGTTGGTCGGCGGCAACCGTGGGCGCGCCCTGGCTGCGGTCGGCGGCAGCATGCAGACCAAGGAAGCCAGTGCGCTCCTGACCCTCATCGACAACCGCTCCGGCGTGCAGGTGGCGGCATCGGAAGGCAGCGCCTCCAAGACCGATTTCGGCGCCTTCGGCTCGGTATTCGGTGGCCGTGCCGGTGGCGGCCTTGGCGGGTACACGAATACGGCGCAGGGCAAGGTGATTGCCGCGGCCTTCATGGACGCGTTCAACCAGATGGTCCGCTCACTGCGCAACTACAAGGCGCAAACGGTGCGCGGCCAGGGTCTCGGCGGCGGTGGCCGCCTGGGCGTGGACGGCGGCGCTGCGCCGTCGCAGACCTCGGCTCCCGCGGAGCAACCCGCCCGCCGCCGCAGGTAAGACGCGGCGGTGGCAATATAAAAAGCCCGGCGGTTCGCAAGAGCCCCGGGCTTTTTTATCGGGTCCTCGAACAGATCAGAGCGCGAAGATCTTTCCGGGATTCATGATGTTCTTGGGATCGAGCGCGCGCTTGATCGTGCGCATCATGTCGATGGCGCCCACGCCCGCTTCGGTCACCAGGAAGTCCATCTTGTGCAGCCCCACGCCGTGCTCGCCGGTGCAGGTGCCTTCGAGCGCCAGCGCGCGGCTCACCAGGTCGTGGTTGAGCTTTTCGGCCTTCACGCGCTCTTCGGGAATGTTCGGGTCGAGCAGGTAGCCGAAATGGAAATTGCCGTCGCCCACGTGGCCCACGAGGAAATAGGGGATGCCGCTGGCATCGGCCTCGGCCACCGAGTCGAGCAGGCAGTCGGCCAGGCGCGAGATGGGCACGCAGGTGTCGGTGGAGATCACGCGGCAGCCCGGGCGCGACTGCACGGCCGCAAAGTAGCTGTTGTGCCGCGCGGTCCACAGGCGGGTGCGTTCTTCCGGCGTGCTGGCCCATTCGAAGGCATTGCCGCCGTGGCCGCTGGCCAGCTCCTGCACGGTCTCGGCCTGTTCCTTCACGCCGGCCGGCGAGCCGTGGAATTCCATCAGCAGCATCGGCTCTTCGCGCAGGTTGAGCTTGGCGTAGGCGTTCACCATGCGCACCGTGTTCACATCGATGAGTTCCACGCGCGCGATCGGCACGCCGAGTTGAATGGTTTCGATGGTGGTGCGCACCGCGGCTTCAATGCTCGGGAACGAGCAGATCGCAGCGGACACGGCCTCGGGCAGCGGGTAGATGCGCAGCGTGACCTCGGTGACCACGCCCAGCGTGCCTTCGCTGCCCACCATGAGGCGCGTGAGGTCGTAGCCGGCGGACGATTTCTTCGCGCGCGTGCCGGTGCGGATGACGTCGCCACTGGCGGTGACCACCTCGAGCGCCAGCACGTTCTCGCGCATGGTGCCGTAGCGGACTGCATTGGTACCGCTCGCACGCGTGGCCGTCATGCCGCCGATGGAAGCATCCGCACCCGGATCGATGGGAAAGAACAGGCCCGTGCTCTTGATCTCTTCGTTGAGCTGCTTGCGCGTAACGCCCGGCTGCACCGTGACCGTGAGGTCGTCGGCGTTGACCGACAGCACCTTGTTCATGCGCGACACGTCGATGCTGATGCCGCCCTGCACCGCCAGCAGGTGGCCTTCGAGCGATGAGCCCACGCCGAAGGGGATGACCGGCACGCTGCGCTCGCTCGCGAGCTTTACGGCATCGGCCACGTCCTGCGTGCTTTCGGCAAACACCACGGCCGAAGGGGGCGGGGCGTCGAACGACGACTCGTCGCGGCCATGCTGCGTGCGCACCGCCATGGCCGTGGAACAGTTGGCGCCGAAGCGGGCCTTCAGCCCATCGATGAGGGCGGCGGGCACGTCGCGCAGATGAAGCTCCGGCAGCAGGTGCGAGGTTTGGGTCGGGGCGTTCATCGGGTGTCTCCTGAATGATGGGGGTGCGAAGGCTCTGTTCGGTCATTTTACGGAGCGAGCACCATAATGCGCTTCGGAAAAAGCCATGAACCCTACGACGCTCGCTGCCCTTGCGGCATTTCCCACACTGCTCGAAGCCCATTACGCGATCATTCCGGAGGCACACCGCCACTGGGCCCCGCGGTCATGGGACGGCGTGCCCAGCGAGGCCTTCACGGCCATCGAACAGCTGTGCCATGTGCGGGACATCGAGATCGAGGGCTACCACGAGCGCTTTCGCCGCACGCTGGAAGAAGACAACCCCACGCTGGCATCGATCGATAGCGAACCGCTTGCCATCGAACGCGCCTACGGCAAGGCCGATGCGGCACAGGTGCTGGCGGAGTTCCGCATTGCACGCGCGAAAACCATGGAAATCATCTCGCAGCTGAGCGACGCGCAACTCGCACGCCCAGCCGTGTTCGAGGGTTACGGACCGCTCACCATGCGCGGCCTCATTCATTACCTTTGCAGCCACGACCAGCAGCATCTTGCAGGCCTGCAGTGGCTGCTCGGCAAGATCGACGCATCCAGGGTCGGGCCGTAGAAAAACACAAGAACACGGACAGGAGCGCCCATGGGCAACCGACTTTCGCAAATTGCCACCCGCACCGGCGACGATGGCACCACCGGCTTGGGCGACAACACCCGCGTGCCCAAGGACCACTTGCGCGTGCATGCCATGGGCGACGTGGACGAACTCAACTCGCAGATCGGCCTGCTGCTCTGCGAGCCCATGCCAGAGCCCGTGCGCGAGCTGCTGGTCGACGTGCAGCATCAGCTCTTCAACCTGGGCGGCGAGCTTTCGATGCCGGGCTACACGCTGCTGAAGGCCGACGCGCTGCTGCAACTGGACAACGCATTGGCCGAGCACAACGCCGCCTTGCCGCGCCTGGCTGAATTCATCCTGCCCGCGGGCACGCGCGCGGCCTCGCTCGCGCATGTGTGCCGCACGGTGGCGCGACGAGCCGAGCGCGCGGTGGTGGCACTCGGTGCCACGGCCGAACTCAACGACGCATTGCGCCAGTATCTCAACCGGCTCAGCGACCTGCTCTTTGTGCTTGCACGTGTGCTCAACCGCATGTACGGCGGCGACGACGTGTACTGGAAGAGCGAGCGCATGGCGCGCGCAGCGGCCGCCGATGCCA
This sequence comes from Variovorax sp. CCNWLW186, assembly GCF_037203865.1. Classification (NCBI taxonomy): domain Bacteria; kingdom Pseudomonadati; phylum Pseudomonadota; class Betaproteobacteria; order Burkholderiales; family Comamonadaceae; genus Variovorax; species Variovorax sp. CCNWLW186. The sequence goes on from NZ_JBBCBO010000003.1 coordinate 247,320, forward strand.
AAGACGAAGGAAGCCCATCATGAAGACGAAGACAACTGCCCACGCCTTTTCCGTTGCAGCAGCAGCGGTGCTGCTGTTGTCCGTGCCCGCCGTGCATGCGCAGAGCGCGGACAACCCGCCCAAGGCAGAGCGTGCCCACACGCTCAATCCGCCGCCGCGCGACAGCAAGGTCGTCAACAGCGTGCAGCGCGGCACCAATGCCGCGGGCCGAGGCATCGATCGCGCGGAAGACGCAACGCGGCGTGGTGTCAACAACGTATCGGAAAAAGCGAGCCGGCCTGTGCGCCGAGTGGGCGAGTCCTTCGGGCGCAAGCTGGCGCCGGGTTCCAGTGGGCGCGCTGCGCCGCCGCCTGTGGGGCCGCAAGGGAATGCGCCCTGATTGAAGCCCGTTTCGTCTTGAGGGTGTGCGGCGCGCTTCGTTCATGGTGCGCACCCGCCGACGGGGTACCTTTCTCCGCGAATGTCCCCCGGCCTGCGGCCTCCTCCTTTATTTCGCTGCGCAAGGCACCCCGCCAGCGGGTGCGTTGGGCAGTACCCGGTGGCCTGTGCACAAGCCCTGAACAGCAGCGCCAAGAACAATGACGCCCTGAACAAAGCCCCCCATAAGCCCCCCATACCGCACAAAGCGATCAACCACAGATGGCAAGAAACATAGAGATCAAGGCCCGCATCGACAGTGTGGAACGCGTTGCCCAATTGGCAGCCCAACTCGCCGATTCAGGCCCCGTCGAAATCGCACAGGACGACACCTTCTTCCGCTGCGAGAACAGCGCAGACCGTCTCAAGCTGCGCACCTTCGCGCCCGATCGCGCCGAGTTGATCTTCTATCGCCGTGCGAACAGCAGCGGCCCGAAGGAATCGTTCTATTTGATCTCGCCCACCACCACGCCCGACACGCTGCGCGAATCGCTCACGCTTGCCTGGGGCCAGGCCGGCCGTGTGCGCAAGCAGCGCCGGCTCTTTATCGTGGGCCGCACGCGCGTGCATCTTGACCGTGTGGAAGGGCTCGGTGAATTCCTCGAGCTTGAAGTGGTGCTGAAAGAAGGCGAACCCGCCGAGGCTGGCGTGGCCGAGGCCCATGCGCTCATGGCGCAACTCGGCATCGCGTCCGACCAACTGGTGCAGGGCGCCTACGTCGATCTGCTGCAGCAGGCCGCCTGAGCGCTGTCGTCAGCGCCAGCCTGCGGCCTTGAGCTGATCCGCGAGCTGCTCCGCGACTTTGGCGTAGCCCTGCGCGTTGGCATGAATGCGATCGGAGCGCAGCGATGTGTCCGACAGCACGCTCGAATACACATTGGCAACCAGCAGCGCCTGCCCCGACTTCGCGACTTCCTCATAGAACGGTGCATCGCTCAGCGAGCCTACAGCCGCGCGCATCGCATCGGGCGCCGGCGTGGCAAGCAGCGCGACATAAGGCGTGTGCGCGCGTGCCTGGCTCACAAGCGACGCGAGGTTCTCGCGCGTGGCCGAGGGCGACACGCCGCGCAGCATGTCGTTGCCCCCGATGCCGATCAGGATCGCGTCATAGCTTTCCGCGGCCAGCAGCGCTGGCAAACGCTCCAGCGCTCCTGCCGACGTGTCGCCGTTGATGCCCGCGTTCTCGATCTGCCAGCCGGTGAGCTCACCGAGTTTCACGGGCCACGCCGCGCCGGGCGGTGCGCCGTAGCCGAAGGTCAGGCTGTCGCCCAGGGCGAGCACGCGGGCATCCGATTTCAACGCGGCGGTGGAAGGCTTGCGCTTGCCGCAGGCGGCCAGGAGGGCGGCTGCGGGCGCGCCGGCCAGCAGGTGGAGGAGGTGTCGTCGCTTCATGCTGCGCGCGAGCTTAAACGCAGTCGAGGAGGAACCGCGAACATGCGCCGCCCCGTTCAATCGGGACGTTTGAAGAACCGGTACAGGCCGGCAACCACCATCACGGCGCCCAGGAACGCGACGGCCGTCTGGCCGCCCTCGTAGCCGCCCACGCCAGCGGGCGGGCCCGTCATGAACCACCGCAGGAGCATGCCTCCACCCCAGATTACGCCGATGGCACCGATGATCTTGTCGCGCATATTCGATTGATGGCGCCCCCAGCGCCTGATGATCTGCATTCGCATTGTCCCCAAAGCCCTCACGCTCGGCGCAAATCACCTATGCAAAACCGGGATTGAAGGACAACGCGCCGCCCGGATACCAGCGCTTACGCGATTTCACCTGACGGCGACCTGATGTGCTCCGGGCAGACACAAGCGCCACTGACAATGGACTCGTCATCAACACGAAGGAGTTCCAGATGATCATCAAGTCAAAGAGCATGGCCGTCGCTGCTGCGGCGCTCGCGATGTGCATGGCCGCGGGAAGCGCCTTCGCGCAAGACCGTGGCCACGATCGCGGTCATGACCGCGGCGACGACCGAGGCAATGGCCGCTATGAACAACAGCATCGCCAGTTCGATCGGCACGACAACCGGCGCGGCGACCGCAGTGACCGCGGCGATCGCTACAGCCGTGAGGACTATCGTGCGGGCCGCCACTTCGACCGCCGCGGTTATCCGCAACCGCATACCGAATGGCGCCGCGGTGGACGCGTGCCCCACGAGTACCGTGGCCGCAACTACGTGGTGAACGACTACCGTGCCTATCAACTGCAGGCGCCGCCCCGCGGCTACCAGTGGGTGGGTGTGGGCGGTGACTATGTGCTCGCGGCCATTGCCACCGGATTGATCGCGCAGATCATCGTGGGCAACCAGTAAGCGCCAAGCGCTCAAGCCTTCGCCATGCGCGGGCTTGAATGAAGAGAAGACCGTCGCAGGAACCTCCTGCGGCGGTCTTTTCGTTTTGCGAGGAGCGAAGCTCTCAGGCCGTGACGGTGGGCAGCGACTGGGCGCACACATTGCGCCCGGTAATGGTGAGCCGCAGGCCGCCGCCGTGCCATTCGAGCCAGTTAAGGCTCACATACGCTTCGATGTCGCTGTCGTCGATGCGGTCGGCCTGGCGGCTTTGCAGCAGCTCCACGGTGGCGGGCAATGCCCGTCTCAGCCGCTCGCGCCGTTCGGCGGCGTCGGCCGCCTTGAGGGCGGCCTTGGTTTGCTGTTGCTGCTGCGGGGTCGATGCCATTGCTGATCCGTTCCGGGAAGCCAAGGAATTAACCCGAATGTACGCTCCCTGTGTGAAGCCTCATGCTTCTTTTTTAAACCTGTTGCTCGGAGCGTCGAATACGTTGCATCCGCGCTAGATTTCGTAGTGCGACCCCTTCGCTTCGCCGCCCAGAGCCTTTTCGACGACGGCTCGCGTCAACGTGGGTGCGAACGATTCGATGAATGCGTAGACGTACTTGCGCAGGTAGTTGCCGCGCCGCACGGCAAGCTTGGTCAGGTTGATGCCGAAGAGCCGGCCCGCATCGAGTGCGCGCAGCTGCGTGTCGCGCTCGGCCTCGTAGGCCACGCCGGCCACGATGCCCACGCCCATGCCCAACTGCACGTAGGTCTTGATCACATCGGCGTCCATGGCCGACAGCACGATGTTGGGCGCGAGTCCGCGCTGCGCAAAGGCCTCGTCGATGCGCGAGCGGCCGGTAAAGCCGGTGTCGTAGGTAATGAGCGGAAAGCGCGCCAGCGCCTCGAGCGTCAGCGGCGCGTCGAGCAGCGCATGGCCCGGCGGCACCACCACAGAGTGCGTCCAACGATAGCAGGGCAGGGCCACCAGCTGGGCGTAGTCGCCGAGCGCTTCGGTCGCAATGCCCACATCGGCCTCTCCCTCGATCAGCATCTGCGCAATCTGCTTGGGCGAGCCCTGGTGCAGGTGCAGTTTCACGTTGGGAAACTGCGCGCGAAATTCCTGCACCGCCACCGGCATTGCATAGCGCGCCTGCGAGTGCGTGGCCGCCACCGAGAGCAGGCCACTCTGCTGCGCGACGAACTCCTGTCCTGCATGCCGCAGGTTGCTGCTCTCCATCAGCATGCGTTCGATGATCGGCAGCACATGGCCGCCTGGCTCCGTGAGCCCGGTAAGCCGCTTGCCTGCGCGCACGAACAACTCGATGCCCAGTTCTTCCTCCAGCTCGCGGATCTGCCGGCTCACGCCCGGCTGGGAGGTGTGCAGCGTGTTGGCAACCTCGGTCAGGTTGAAGCCGCAACGAACGGCCTCGCGTACCGAGCGCAGTTGTTGGAAGTTCATCTGGCGCGAAGGGATCCGAGAGAGGACGAGAGAGAGGGAAACGGTGACAGGCCCGCAGCGGGCCGCCCGGCGATTCTCGGCAGAAGCGCTTATGCGGGGAACGATGCGTTTGTTGGTTTCACATGAGCAAATCATCTTTGCCGGCCCACTCTCATCGATGCCGCGGGTCAACTTGTAATTTCGCACGTATGTGCTAAAGTCGCTTCCATGGACGCCAAGACCCAGAAAAGCGAACTCACCCGCACCGCCATCATCGGTGCGGCGATGGACGTTGCGTTGACCGAGGGGTTGGAAGCCATCACGTTGCAGGCCGTGGCCAGCCGCCTGGCGCTTTCCAAGAGCGGCGTGTTCTCCCGCGTGGGTTCGCGCGAGGCGCTGCAGAAGGCGGTCATCGAAGAATACGGCCGCCGCTTCCTTGCCGACGTGTTCGTGCCCGCCATGCAAAAGCCCAAGGGCCTTGCACGGCTCAACGACATCGTCGACCGCTGGATTGCCCGCACCCGCGACATCGAAGCCGAAACCGGCTGCATCTACACGGCGGGCGCGTTCGAGTACGACGACCGCGAAGGCGAGCTGCGCGACCTGCTGTTCAGCGAGGTCACGCGCTGGCGCGCCGCGCTGCGCCGCACCGTATTGCAGGCGGTGGAAACCGGCGAGTTCCGGGCCGACACCGATGCCGCTCAGGTGGTCAGCGAAATCAACGGCGTCATCATCGGCCTCCTGCATGACGCGCGCTTTCTGCGCGATCCACAAGCCGCCGACCGCGCCATGCGCACCTGGCAGCGGCTTCTTTCCAGCTACCGCGCCTGAGCCATCGGACGGGTCGTCTTCTTCGTTTTTGCTTGGATCAATTTCGCACAACCGTGCGATAAAAAGGAGCAGCACCATGCTGATCATCGCCCTCTGCCTCGTTGTCTATGTGGGCGCCATCGGCGCCGAAACCGTCCGCGATGCGCTGCGCAGCCTGCCGCGCAGCAACGACGACTGGGTCTGGTTTTGAACGCGGGAGCCCATTGAATGACGAGCACCAGCAGCACCTCTTCGTCCGCGGCAGCGCATGCCGCGCAATCGAACTACTACCGCCCCAGCCGCCTGATGCGCGCGGTGCGCCTCGGCCTGACCACGTCGGAGCGCCTTTGGCCCGCATTGGGCGTGCGGGCGGCCCATCGCATCTTCGGCACGCCGCTGCCGCTCAAATGGCTCTACCGCGCACAGGCACCCGGCGCCGGATGGCGGCGCGAAGCCTGGAGCTTCGAGAACGCGAGCCTCGGGCTCTATCACCTCGCCACGCAGGATTCAGGCGCGGAATCCGCGCCCGTCGTGCTGCTGGTGCACGGCTGGGGCGGGCACGCGGGGCAGATGCTGACGCTGGCGGAGGCCGTGGCCGACGCGGGCCTGCGGCCGGTGCTGCTCGAGCTGCCGGCCCATGGCCGGAGCGCCGGCATGATGAGCAACGCGCCGCAGTTCGCGCGTGCCATCTCGTACGTGGTGGCAAGGCTCGTGGCAGACGGCCATGCCCTCCGCGCCGTGGTCGCGCATTCGATGGGTGCCAACGCGCTCGGGGTGGCCGCCGCGCAGGGCCTGCGCGCCGAGCGGCTGGTGCTGCTCGCACCACCGGCTTCGGCGCGCGAATTCACGCGCTACTTCACGCACACCTTCGGGCTGAGCGAGAAGACGCGGCTCGCCATGCAGCGGCTGTTCGAGGCGCAGGAAGGCTTCCTGATGGCGCAGCTCGAACCGGCCGCCGTCGGGCCGCGTATCGTGCAGCCGACGCTCATCGTGCATGACCGCGACGACCGCGTGAACCGCTTCGCCGATGCGGAGGCCTACCGCGATGCGATCAAGGGGGCGCAGCTCGTGGCCACGCAGGGGCTGGGGCACCGCCGCATCCTCAAGGAGGAGGGCGTGATCCAGCAGGTGACGCGCTTCATTGCGCGGGGGGACTGACCGAAAGCCGCGCAGGCCGTGCGGGTTGCACGGCCCGCCTGCCGGGCGCTCAGCGCGCCGGCGTGGGCGAGGCGTCGGGCAGTTCGATCTTGATGTCGAGCACTTCCAGGTCGTCCTGCTTTTCCAGGTGAACCTTGATGTCCTCGGCATTGATCTTCACGTACTTGGAGATCACCGCCATCAGCTCACGCTGGAGGTCAGGCAGGTAGTCGGGGCGCTTCTTGCCGCTGAGGCTGGACCGCTCGTGCGCGAGGATGATCTGCAGCCGCTCTTTGGCGACGCTGGCCGTCTTCTTCTTTTCGCCGAGCAGGAACGAGAAAAAGGACATGGCCTACTTGCCTCCAAAGATTCGCTTGAAGAAGCCCGGCTTTTCGGCGTCGACGAAGCGCATCGGGCGGTCTTCGCCCAGGAAGCGCGCGACCACGTCGCTGTAGGCCTTGGCCACGTCGGTATCCTTGTCGTGGATGGCGGGCACGCCCTGGTTGGACGCCTGCAGCACGCTTTCGGATTCGGGAATGACGCCGATCAGCTTGATGCGCAGGATGTCCTGGATGTCTTCCAGCGAGAGCATCTGGCCGCCGGCCACGCGGTTGGGGTTGTAGCGGGTGATCAGCAGGTGCTCCTTGATGGGGTCGCCGCCTTCCTTCGCCCGCTTGGTCTTGCTGCTCAGCATGCCCAGGATGCGGTCGGAGTCGCGCACCGAGGATACCTCGGGGTTGGTCACCACCAGCGCCTCGTCGGCAAAGTGCATGGCCATCATCGCGCCGGTCTCGATGCCCGCGGGCGAGTCGCACACGATGTAGTCGAAGTCCATCGCGGCCAGGTCGTTCAGCACCTTTTCCACGCCCTCTTGCGTCAGGGCTTCCTTGTCGCGCGTCTGCGAGGCAGCCAGCACGAAGAGGTTGTCGCACTGCTTGTCCTTGATGAGCGCCTGGCTCAGGTTGGCTTCGCCCTGGATCACGTTGATCAGGTCGTACACCACGCGGCGCTCGCAGCCCATGATCAGGTCGAGGTTGCGCAGGCCCACGTCGAAGTCGATCACCGCCGTCTTCTTGCCCGCGAGCGCGAGGCCCGACGCAAAGCTGGCGCTCGTCGTGGTCTTGCCGACGCCGCCCTTGCCTGAGGTCACCACCACAATTTTGGCCATGGCCATTCCTTCTTGTTTCGATTCGGTTGTTGGTTTTTCAGATTCGCCGCGGCCCGTCAGGGAATCGCGTCGATCACTAGTTTTTTGCCATCGAGGCGTATTTGCGCCGGCTTGCCCAGCACGGGGTCCGGCAGCGGCACTTCGTTGGTGCGGTAGATGCCCGCAATGGCCACCAGCTGCGCTTCCATGCAGGTCGAGAAGATGCGCGCCTCTGTGTTGCCGCGCGCGCCGGCAATCGCCTTGCCTCGCAGCGGCGCATACACGTGCACGTTGCCGTCCGCGATGACTTCGGCGCCGAAGCTCACCACCGCGGTCACCACCACGTCGCCGCCGCGGGCGTAGACCTGCTGGCCCGAGCGCAACGGCTTGTCGATCACGAGCGTGCCGTTGGCCGGCACCGGCACTTCGCGCACGATCTGCGGTGCGTCGCTGGCGGGCGCTGGCGCGGCCGCCGGCGGTGCCGGGGAGCGCGGCGCGGGCGCCACCGGCATGGCCGTCAGCGAGAGGCCGGCCGCGCGGGCGGCGGCATTCTGGGCGTCGTTGCCCCCGCGCACCGCAATGGGTTGCGTCTGGTGGCGCGCCAAGAGGCCGCGCAGCGCCGCAAAGTCGAGCTCGGCGGGTTCCTCGCCGCTCTCTTCGTCGGGCTGGAGCTGCGAGAGATCGATGACCACCGGCTCCTGCTCGAAGAAATCGGGCGAGTCGGCCAGTTGCGCATCGAGTGCCTCGGCCAGCACGGCCAGGTCGGCCGTCTTGAGGATCACTGCAATCAGCGGCAGCGTGGCGCTTTTGAATTCGAAAACCGCCTTGGTGCGCGCGGCGGAGACATCGGCCATTGGAAAACGTCGGTGCGAAAAGCGTTGGAGTCTAACGGGCGCGGGCTTCGGGCCGGCGACCGGCGCCCGCATCAATCACCCGACACAACACTTCTTGCACGGCGTTTCACTTTTAAAAGGCTCAGGCGTTGCGCGATCGGCCCAGCAGTGCGTAAAGAATGATCGCGCCGAAAGTGGCGGTTCCGATGCCGCCCAGAGCGAAGTCGCCGAACTTCAACGTGAAGTCCGCGGTGCCGATGATCAGCGTGATGGCGGCCACGATCAGGTTCTTGTTCTGCGAGAAGTCGACCCGGTTGTCGACCCAGATCTTGGCGCCCGCAATGGCAATGAGGCCGAACACCACGATGCTCACGCCGCCCATCACCGGCAGCGGAATCGCCTGGATCAGCGCGCCGAACTTCGGGCTGAAGCCCAGCACCAGCGCAATGACCGCGGCCACCACGAACACCGCCGTCGAATAGATGCGCGTGGCCGCCATCACGCCGATGTTCTCGGCATAGGTGGTCACGCCCGTGCCGCCAGCGGCGCCGCTCACCACCGTGGCAATGCCGTCGCCGATGAAGGCGCGGCCGATGTAGGGGTCGAGGTTGCGGCCCGTCATGGCGGTGACGGCCTTCAGGTGGCCGAGGTTTTCGGCCACCAGGATGATTGCCACGGGAGCGATCAGCAGCATGGCGTTGGCCGTGAACACCGGCGCGGTGAAGGTCGGCAGGCCGAACCACGCCGCGTTGGCAATGCCGCTCAGGTCCACCGGCTTGCCCAGGCCCATGCCGTTGGTCAACACTGCATAGACCAGGGTGGCCAATATGAGCCCCACCAGGATCAGCAGGCGCTGCAGCATGCCGCGCGTGAACACCGCCACCAAGCCCACGCAAAGAAAGGTCACGGCCTGCATCCAGGCGTCGAAGTTGCCGGCCGCCATGTTCTTGACCGGCACGCTCGCCAGGTTGAGCCCGATCACCGCCACCACCGCGCCGGTAACCACCGGCGGCATGAAGCGCTCGATCCACCCCGTGCCCACGGCCTGCACGATGGCGCCGATGAGGATGTAGATCACCCCGCAGGCCACGATGCCGCCCAGCGCCACCGCAATGTTCGCATTGGGCCCCTTGCCCGCGTAGCCTGTGGCCGCAATGACCACGCCGATGAAGGCGAAGCTCGAGCCCAGGTAGCTGGGTACCTTGCCGCCCGTCACCAGGAAGAAGATGAGCGTGCCGATGCCGCTCATCAAAATGGCGATGTTCGGGTTGAAGCCCATGAGGATGGGCGCCAGCACCGTGGCGCCGAACATCGCAATGACGTGCTGCACGCCCATGGCGCCGGTCTGCAGCCAGGGCAGGCGTTCGTCGGGCGCGACCACGCTGCCCTCGGTGGCGGCGACTTCGCGCCAGCTGAATAGATTGCTCATGAGTGTTATCTCCTCGGTAGTTTTATGTGCCTTGCGGGCTTCTTCCGGCCGCTTTTTCGGCCCGTTGCCGCCCGCGAGCGGAGCGTGCGTCTTGTCTTGTCGCTAGCGCGGCGGCAGCACCGCCATTGTGATGCGCGAGACGCAGGTCAAGTCGCCCGCGTCGTTGGTCATGTCGATCTGCCACACCTGCGTGGTGCGCCCGCGGTGCACCGGCCGTGCCGTGCCCGTGACCCAGCCGCTGGTGGCCGAGCGGATGTGGTTGGCGTTGATGTCCAGGCCCACGGCCCGGTCGCCCTCCGGCGCCGAATAGTGCGCGCCGCAAGAGCCCAGCGTTTCGGCCAGCACCACCGACACCCCGCCGTGCAGGATGCCGTAGGGCTGGCGGGTGCGCTCGTCCACCGGCACTCGGGCGCGGATGAAGTCGTCGCCCACCTCCAGAAATTCCATGCCCAGGGTGGAAACGGCGGTGCCGATGTGGTTGCGGGTCAGCTCTTCGACCGAGATCTCTTTCTTCCAGATGCGCATTCGTTTTCTCCAGTACGGATGTGCTGGAAACTATAGCGATGGCGGCTGACAATGGCAGTCTCCTTTGCGTGCTAACTTGCTGCGATGAAGCGCCCCCTCAGACTCTGGCTTGCCGGCATTGCCGCGGTGCTGCTGCTCGGGGCTGGGGCGCTCGTGTGGGTGGTGAGCACCCGCTTGCCCAGCGACGAAGAGGTGGCCGTCCGGATCTCCGAAGCCTTCGAGAAGCGCTTTGGCGTCGGCCTGAAGGTGGGCGGCGCGCATTGGGCGCTGCTGCCGGCACCCGTTCTCGTGCTTTCCAATGTGTCTACCGACCAGCCCCGCCCGATCACGCTGCGCCGCGTCACGCTGCAGCTCAAGCTCAGGGAGCTGCTGAGCCGGGTGATTGCCGTCGACGAGGCCGAGATCGAAAGCCTGGTGCTGCCGCGTGAATCGTTTCGCGCATTTCGCGGCAAGGGCCCCAAGCCGAAGGACGGCGGCAATATCGTCGCGCTGCCCGCGCCCTGGACGCTGGCCCCGGTGCCGCTGGAGAAGCTGCGCTGGCGCGACGTGGTCTGGATCGACCGGCGCGACATTGCGCTGGCCTACGACGGCGAAATCAGCTTCGACGCCAACTGGCGCCCGCGCCAGGCACGGCTTGAACGAGCCGGCGCATCGCCCCCGGCCCGGCTTCGCCTTGATCGCGCAGCGGCCGCGCAGGACCGCTGGCGCACGCGCATCGATGTGGGCGGCGGCACGTGGAACGGCGTCACCCTGCTCGAAACGCTGCCGGACGACAGGCTGCGCCTGTCCGCCGAACTCGAGCCGCGCCAGGTCGACCTGGAAGGCCTGGTGCAAGCCTTCGGCCGGCGCACCGCGGTGTCGGGCAAGGTGTCGGGCTATTCCCGGCTGGTGGCCGAGGCCGACGAACTGGGCGCGCTGATTCGCAGCCTGCACACTCGCACGACCTTCTCGGTGCGCCCCGCCACGCTCACAGGGCTGGACCTGGCCAAGACGGTGCTCACCGCCGGCACCGACCGCAGCGGCACCACGCCGCTCGACGAGCTCACCGGCACCCTCGACACCCAGGGCACCGAAGACGGCATCGTGCTGCGATACACCAACCTCAAGGCGCGCTCGGGCGTGCTCACCGCCAGCGGCAACCTGCGGTTCTTCAACCGCAAGCTGGACGGCGAGCTGGCGGTCGATATCGTCGACGGCGTGGTGGGCATGCCGCTCAAGATCGGCGGCACCGCCAGCAATCCCGAGATTTCGCTGACCGGCGGCGCGCTGGCCGGCGCCGCGGTCGGCACCGCGGTGCTGCCGGGCGTGGGCACGGCCATCGGCGCGCGCGTGGGGCAACAGGTGGAAAAGCTGTTTGGCGCCGAAGAGCCCGCAAAGAAGAAAAAAGCCCCGCCGCCGCGGACCACCAGGCCACCGGCGGCTGCACGCTGACGTTTCAATCGCCCGGGCGTATCACCTGCAGGTCGTGGTGGGCTCCGGCATGCAGCCGTGCCACGTCCGCCGCGCGGCGCGTGAGCACTGCGCGCTGGTTGATGTAGCCCTTGTCGGTGATCTCGCCCGCATCGAGGCTCGGCGGCTCGGTGAGCACCAGCGCGCGCGTGGGGCACTGCGAAGATCCCGCGCCCTCATCACGCAGGGTGCGCAGCACGTCCGCAATTCGCGCGGCCAGTGCCTGCGGCGCAGCCTGGGGAGCGGCAAACACCAGCATGCCGATCTCGTCGCTGTCATGGCCGGTGAGCACCACGTCTTGCGCATGGGGCGCCAGCATCGAAACGAGCTTGACGCGCAGGGTACCCACCGATACCCAGGTGCCGCTCGAGAGCTTGAAGTCTTCGGCCACGCGGCCGTTGAAGACCACGCCGCGCTCCGGCCGGTCGGCATCGGCCAGGTAGCCCGCATCGCCGATGCGGTAGTAGCCCTCGTCGTCGAAAGCCTCCGCCGTTTCACGCGGCGCATGGCGGTAGCCCGGAAACACCGAGACACCCTTCACGCGCATCTCGAGCTTCTGCCCGTTGGGCACGAACTTGAGCTCCAGCCCCGGCAGCGGCGCGCCGATGCAGCCCGCGCCGTCCAGCTTCCAGTGCGCGGAGGTGATGGCGGGCGAAGTCTCGGTCGCTCCCCACGAGGTGGTGAGCCACAGCGGCCGCTCGGGCCGCACGCGCTTGGCCACCGCTTCGAGCCGCTGCCACGTCGACGGCGCGAGCGCCGCGGCCGCATAGAAGGCCAGCCGCAGGCGCGAGAACACCTCGGCGGCAAGCGCGTCGTCCGCTTCGAGAAAAGGCAGCAGCATGTCGAAGCCGCGCGGCACGTTGAACAGCAGCGTGGGCTTCACCTCGCGCAGGTTGCGCACGGTCTTTTCGATGAGCCCCGGCGCAGGCCGGCCTTCGTCGATGTAGAGCGCGCCGCCGTGGCACAGCACCATGTTCAGGTTGTGGTTGGCGCCGAAGGTGTGGCTCCAGGGCAGCCAGTCGACCAGCACCGGTTTTTCCTGCGTGAGGAAGCGCCAGGTCTGCGCCATCATCTGCTGGTTGGCGCACAGCATGCGATGGGTGTTGATCACCACCTTGGGCTTGCCGGTGGAGCCCGAGGTCAGCAGGTACTTGGCGTGGGTGTCGGGCAGCACGGCCTGGTAGGCCTGCATCACCGCCGGCGTTTCGCTGGCCTCGAGCAACCGCGCAAAGGGCAGGGCGCCCGCGTGTGCGTCGGCATTGCGGCTGAACACCGGCACCGCCTCCACGCCGCAACCTGCGAGCGCGCCGCCGTACACCTTGGCGTCCGATGCGTAGACCAGCGCCGGTTGCAGCGTCTGCAGCATGCCGTGCAGCCGCGACGGGTCCTTGGCCATGCGTGAATAAGCGCTCGACAGCGAGCAGGCCGTGCGCCCGATGTGCATGGCTGCGAGCATCAGCACGGCATGATCGATCGAGTTGTCCGAGAGGATCGCGATGGGCTTGCCCTCGGGCAGCTCCAGGTCGAGCAGCGCCTGTGCCACCGCGCCCACGGCCTGGCGCAGCGCGCGGTAGTCGAGCTTGCGCCAGCCTTCGCCGCTCTCGTCGCGCTCCGCGAAAGCCAGCGCATCGGGCGTTTCCCGCGCCCAGCGCTCGATCCAATCGCCGATGCAGCGCGCGTAGGGCTTGAGCGCCATCGGCGAACGCAGCGCGAAGGAGCCGTCGTCGAAGTCGATGCGCACTGTGCGGGGCGGGGCGATCTGGCTCTCGTCAAGGAGGAAGTCGTCGTTCATGTCAATCGAGTTTGCCGGTATCGGCTTTGGCGCGAATCAGGTTCAACAGCAGGATGTCGCGGGCGGCTTCGAGGTCGGCCACGCGCCGCGAACCCAGTTCTTCGGCCACGCCCTCGGCCACCTTCTCTTTGAGCTCTTCCGTCATCGACGGCGCGCCGAGGTCCTTCCACCAGTCCTCGATCGGTCCGCCCAGATGGGCGAGCACATGCTCGATGCCGCCCGCGCCACCCGAGAGGTGCAGGTTCATGAAAGGGCCCATCACGGCCCAGCGCAAGCCGGGGCCGTGCGCAATGGCGGTGTCGATGTCGGCCACGCTGGCCACGCCTTCGTCGACCAGGTGAAATGCCTCGCGCCAGAGCGCGGCCTGCAGCCGGTTGGCGATGTGGCCCTTGACCTCGCGCTTCACGTGGATCGGCCGCTTGCCGATGGCCGCATAGAAGGCCATCGTGCGTTCGATGGTCTCGGCTGAAGTGCGCTCGCCGCCCACCACTTCCACCAGCGGAATCAGGTGCGGCGGGTTGAACGGGTGGCCCAGCACCACGCGTTCCGGGTGCTTGCACTCGGCCTGCACGGCGCTGATGGCCAGCCCCGAAGAGCTCGATGCCAGGATGGCGTGGGCCGGTGCGGCCTCGTCCATGCGCCGGAACAGGTCGATCTTGAAATCCAGCCGCTCGGGGCCGCTCTCCTGGACGAAGTCGGCCTCCGCCACCGCGTCTTCAAGCCGCGCTTGAAAGCGCAGCCGCCCGGCCGACGCGCCCGCGGCCAGGCCGAAGCGTTCGAGCGTCGGCCAGTGCGCGGCCACGGCGGCGCGCAGCCGCGCCTCGGCGTCGGGCGAAGGATCGGTGGCCTCCACGTCCAGGCCCTTCGCCAGGAAAAAGGCGGCCCAGCTGGCGCCGATGACGCCGGTGGCGACCACCGCCACGCGCTGAGGGATTTCCGCAGGTCGGAGAGTCGGTTCCATCCGCATCGCCTCAGGAATCCGCCGTGAAGCCGATCTTCTTCACCAGCGGCCCCCAGCGCTCCGCCTCGGCCCGCTGCGAACGTGCCATCTCCTCGGCCGTGGAGCCCTGGGCAATCAGGCCGACCACGGCCAGGCTGTCCGTCACCACCTTTTCCTTGATGGCTGCATTGATCGCGGCATTGGCCGCGGCCACCACGCTGGCAGGCGTTTTGGCTGGTGCATAGAAGCCGAACCACTCCTCGGTGGTCAGCTCCCCGAAGCCCTGTTCGGCAAAGGTCGGCACTTCCGGCGAGAAGGGCGAGCGCGCCTTGCCCGATGTGGCGATCAGCCGCAGCTTGCCGGCCTTGTGGTTGGGAATGAAGTCGCCGCTGGGGGTAACCATGGCGGCGATCTGCCCGCCCACCACGTCGGTCACGCCGGGAATCGAACCGCGGTAGGGCACGTGCTTCAGGTCGACCCCGTTGTTCAGGCCCAGCAGCGCGCCGATGAAGTGCGGCGTGGAGCCGGCCGCCGGCGAGCCGTAGCTGGCCTGGTTCGGGTTGGCCTTGGCCCAGGCGAGAAAGTCTTTCACCGTGCGCACATCGGGCGGCACCAGCGGGCCGACCGCCAGGCCGTGGTGCATGACGGCGGCAATCGATACCGGCACGAAGTCCTTGCTCGGGTCGTAGCTGAGCTTGCTGTAGATGTGCGGATAGATCGAGGTGCACGAGAACGGCGACAGCGCCAGCACGCTGCCGTCGGCCGGCGCGCTCTTCAGGGTTTCCAGTGCAATGCGGCCGCCCGCGCCCGGCTTGTTCTCGACCACGGCCATGTTGCGGGTGTAAGCCGAGCCCGCGAGCTTTTCGCCCACGCGGCGCGCCACGCTGTCGCCCGAGCTGCCGGCCGGAAAGCCGTAGTAGATTTTGACCTGCTCCAGCGCCTGGGCCAGCGCGGCCAAGGGCGAGAGGGTACCCAGCGCAGTGGCTGCGCCCAGGGTGTGGAGGAAGTGGCGGCGGTTGTTCATGGAATGTCTCCTGTTTTTCTGGCGGGTTCTGGCAAGGTTCTGCGGGGTCGATCGGCCGCTTCAACGCGGCGCGAACTCGGGGCGCGGCCCGCCTCTGCGCGGCAGTCCCATCATCTGCCTTGCTTCGGCCGGCGTGGCCACTTCCATGTCGAGCTCATGGATAACGCGCACGATGCGTTCGGTGAGCTGCACGTTGGTGGCGAGCTCGCCGTGGCGGAAGTAAAGGTTGTCCTCCAGCCCCACGCGCGCATGCCCGCCCAGGAGCAGCGCCGCCACGTTCGCTTCGAGCTGCGAGGTGCCGATGCCGCTCACGCCGAAGATGCTGCCGCGGGGCAGGGTGTCGACCATCATCTGCAGGAAGCGCGGCGAATACGGCATCGCGTTCTGGAAGTTGCGGTGCACGTTCATCACCAGGTTGATGAAGTAGGGCTCGTCGTCATGGCCCTCGCCGATCAGCGTGGTCGTGTCCTGCAGGATGTGGGTGGGGCTGAACACCTCCCACTCGGGCTTGATGCCGCGCGCCTTCATGCCGGCGGCGAGTTCCCGGCCGCGGGTAATGGGCGTGTCCATCAGGATCTGTCTGCCCTCGAAGCTCAGGTTGAGCGTGGTCGCGTCCAGCGTGCACATCTCGGCGCCCGCGTCCATGCCCTTGATGCGCTCTTCCCACGCAATCTCCCAGCGGTCGCCCGCCAGCGGCTTCACCATGTCGCCGTGCACACCGCCGCCGGTGGAGTTGTTGATGACGATGTCGCAGCCGCCCGCGCGAATGCGGCTGTTGATGTCGCGATACACCTCGGCATCGCAGGTGGCGCCGTCGTCCGGGCGGCGTGCGTGGATGGCCGCCACGCTGGCGCCGGCGTTCCAGCAGCGCAGCACGTCGGCCGCGATTTCGGCCGGCTGGGTGGGAAGGTGCGGGTTCTGCGACTTGTGCGCCATGCCGCCCGTGGGGGCGATGGTCACGATCACTTTGCGCTTCGACGACATGCTCCGGGTCTCCTGGTGTCTTCGTTCATGAGGGGCGCGCTATTATTTTTTGGAGGCGCAGGCACACTCAGTCATTGCGACGACATTTGGAGTCAGGGTTTACGCGGCGCGGCCCCCTTTCCACGCCATCAGGAGCTTTCTTTTCATGTCCACGACGAAGCCGGCCATCAAGGCGGCATCGCTCACGATCGAGCAGCTGCTTCAGCGCTCGGCCTGGTTTCCGCTGCTCGACGAAGCGGCGCGCGAGCGCGTGCTCGACGAGATGCGCGAAGTCCAAGTCGCAGCCGGCGCCGCGCTGTGCCGCCGCGGCGATACGCCGCTGCACTGGTACGGCACGCTCGAAGGCCTGCTCAAGTGGTCGATCACCTCCAGCGACGGCCGCTCGGTCACCTTCGGCGGGCTCTCGGTCGGCTGCTGGTTCGGCGAAGGCACGCTGCTGCGCGCCGCCCCGCGCTCGGCCGACGTGATTGCACTGCGGCCCAGCCGCGTGGCCCAGCTCCCGCTGGAGACTTTCGAGTGGCTGCACCGCACGCAGCGCGGCTTCGATCACTTTCTGCTGCAGCAACTCAACGAGCGGCTGCACTGGTTCATGGGCAACTACGCGGCGCACCGGCTGCTCGATGCCGACAGCCAGGTGGCTCGCGCGCTGGCGGGGCTGTTCCATCCGTGGCTGTACCCGGGCAGCGAGCTGCATCTGCAGACCTCGCAGGAAGAGATCGCGAATCTCTCGGGGGTGTCGCGGCAGCGGTGCAATGCGGCACTGAACCGGCTGAAGGAGGCGGGCTTCCTGCGGATCGAATACGGGGGGATCACCGTGATCGACCTGGAAGGGCTGCGGCGCTTCATCGAATAGGCGCGGCGAGCCGCGCCTGTGTGCCCTTCATTTCGCCGGCTTCGCCTTTTCCGCCAGCCGCTTGCGGAACTCCGTCGTCGTCAGGCCCGCAAAGCCCCAGTCGTCGGTGTCGATCTCTTCGATCACGATGTGCGTCCACTCGGGCGGCTTGTTCAGCACGCGTTCAAGCGTTTCCGTGAACTCACGGATGACCTGGGTCTTCTGTTCGCGCGTCACGCCGTCGCGGGTGATCTTCAGGTTGATGAAAGGCATGGTGTGCTCCTTGGATGAATGAATGGTGTGATTACCACTTGCCCGTGCTCATGCCGCCGTCCACCGGCAGCACCACGCCCGTCGTGAAATCGGCGCTCGTGAGGTAGAGCACGGCGTCGGCGATTTCGCGCACGGTCGCAATGCGGCCGGCGGGCGAGAGGCCGTTCAGGAAGCCGTGCTGCTCAGGCGTGTACAGCGGCGTGTCGACGATGCCGGGCGCCACCGCATTCACCTTGACGTTGTGCGGCGCGAGTTCGAGCGCCAGCGCGCGCGTCGCGGCGTTGATGCCGCCCTTGATCAGCACCGGCAACGCGGCCGGCACCTGCTGGTTCGGCTGCAGCGCGATGCTCGCGGTGATGTTCACGATGTGGCCCCGGCGGCGCGCGACCATGTGCTTCGCGGCGGCCTGCGAGGCGTAGACGAAGCCCTTGAGGTTGGTGGCCACCAGCTGGTCGAGCTCTTCCGCTGTGTACTCGACGAACGGCTTGGCGTTGAAGATGCCTGCGTTGTTGATGAGCACGTCGACCTGACCGAAGCGCTCCACGGCGCGGTCGATGAGCTGCTGCGCGGTCGCGCGCTGGCCGATGTCGCCGGCGACGCCGAGAAAGCGTGCCGGGTTGCCGAGCTGCTTTGCCGCGGCCGCGAGCCGCTCGTCGGTGCGTGCATTGGCGACCACGTTGAAGCCGCGTTCGAGGTAGGCCTCGGCCAGGCCCAGCCCGATGCCGCTCGAGGCGCCGGTGATGACGACCGTGGATGAAGTGCTGCTGTCTTGCATGTCGGGTTCTCCAGAAGTTGATGACGTGGGGAGAACTGTATTGATGACGCAGACATAGATAAATCACTAGACTCGCACTTCAATTGATACATGGGGTAATCAAACCATGCAGCGGCAGTTCGGCGACATCCTCCTGGGCAGCATCGAACTCTTCTGCCTTGCAGCGGAGACGGGCGGCTTCACGTCGGCGGCGCTCGCGGCGGGCGTGACACCGGCGGCCGTGAGCCGCTCGATCTCACGGCTCGAAAAGCGGCTGGGGCTGCGCCTGTTCGTGCGCACCACGCGCAGCGTGCGGCTCACCGATGCGGGCCGCACCTACTTCGCGCAGTGCCAGCAGGCGCTGGCGCAGCTTGCCGATGCCGAGCGCGAGGTGATGGGCCAGCAGGCGCTGCCTTCGGGCACGCTGCGCATCAGCGTGCCCACCACCTACGGCCACCACCGCATCCTGCCGCTGCTGCCGGGGTTCCGCGAACGCTTTCCCGACATCCGGCTGCACGTGCACCTGAGCAACCGCAACATCGATTTCGTGGAAGAGGGCTATGACATGGCCGTGCGCGTGCGCGCCCAGCCCGACTCCACGCTGATCGCGCGGCACCTGGAAGATGCAGACCTGGTGGTGGTCGCCACCCGCAAGTACCTGAAGAAGGCCGGCACGCCGCGCACGCTGAGCGACCTTGCCGTGCACGAGTGCGTCCAGTTCGAGCTGCCCAGCAGCGGCCGCCGCATCTCGTGGCTCTTCAAGGAAAACGGCAAGGATCGCGAGGTTTTCGCGGACAGCGCCTACAGCTGCTCCGACGACGTGCTCGGCGGCGTCACCCTTGCCAAGAGCGACGCCGGGTTGTTCCAGACCTACCGCTTCGTCGTGGAAAAAGAGCTGGCCGACGGCACGCTCGTCGAAGTGCTGAAGCCCTTTGCGGGCCGCTCGCGCCCCTATACGCTGCTGTACCCGGACGGGCGCCACGTGCCGCTGCGCATGCGGGTGTTCATCGACTTCCTCATGGCGCAGCGGCTGGGGTGAAGGCTCAGCGGCAGGCGAAGCTGGCCGCCGCCTTTACGTCGCCGCCAAGGTACGCAAGCTTCTTCGGATAGGTGCACAGGGGCCGTGCCAGCGATTGGTCGGCGTTCTGCAGCACCAGGTTGTCGGGCGCCACGCCTTTCTCGACCCAATCGGTCAACGCGGCGAACAACTGGTTCGGTGCCGGCAGCGGAGGGTTGGCCGCAGGGCTGACGCCGGCCAGGCCGTTGACCGAGCCTACGCCCGCGCAATGCCCCATCGCCGGGATCTCGAGGTAGCGGTAGAACTTCTGCGTCTCGTCGATGCCGCCCATCGCCTTGGCCGCGCGCTCGTAGTAGTTGGCCGTGCCCGAGTTAGGAATCAGCTGGTCGGCCAGGCCGTGGTACGTCAGCAGCTTGGCGCCGCGGTCGCGGAACCTGGCCAGGTCGGGGTTGTCGGCATTGATGTTCGCGAAGGCCGCTTGCAGCGCCTTGCCGCGATCGCTGGCGTTGGCCAGTTGCGCATACGACAGCGCCTTCCAGTTGTTCGCGCCGTTGCCTGTTGCATTGATGAAATCGGGCGTCGCAATCGTCGGGTCTTGCAGGTTGAGCGCCACCTGATGTGCTGCAATCGGAAACGGGTTGGGCACGCCGCCCGTGGAATCCGCGAGCGAGAACCCCGGCATGCCGGGGCTGTTGAGCGCGGTGCCGCGCGTGAGGCCGTACCAGAGCTGGCCCGAGGCCAGCGTAGCGCCGTAGCCCACGTCGCTCGCAGGTGCCGGTGCGCTGCCGTCGCGCGTCTGGCCGTACCAGATCTTGTTGACGGCTTGTGCCTGCACGGTCGTCAGGCAGGCGGCGGTGGTATTGCTGCCGCCGCTGCCGGTGCACAGCACGGCGGTGTCCTGCGTGGGGTCGTACTTGCAGGCGGCGGGGTCGCTGATGAAGCCTTCGTGCTGTCCGGTGAGCGTGCTGTCGCAGGCACTCACCGCGGCGGACGACACCAGCGTCATCTGGTCTGGCGTGAGCGGCGTGCCGCCCAGGTCGCGCTGCATCACGATCTGCGGGTACAGCTCGGCGGTGATGAAGGTGGTCCAGTTGATCGCGCTGTTGCCTGCGAGGATGCCGTCGAAGTCGTCGGGGTTCACTTGCGCCTGCATGTGGCCCTGGCGGCCGCCGGTGGAGCAGCCGTCCCAATAGGCGTACTTTGCGTCGCGCTGGTAGAAGCCGGCCGCGAGCGCCTTGGCTTTCACGGCCATTTCGTGGATGCCGCGGCTCGCAAAGTCCGTCCAAAGCGTGGTGTTGATGGTGCCGTCGGGGTTCATTGCAAAAGAGCCGTCCACCGCGCCGATGGGCAATTTCGATGCATGTCCTGCATCGGTGACTGCGCTCACCGAACCTTCGCCCGCCGCAATGGCGGCCGCGCCGGCGCCGCCGATCTGCGTTTTGGCGCTGATGCCCGCATCGCCCACGAAGCCGCCGCCGCCGAGCACGCGCAGGCGATTGTTCCATTTGGCCGTCGTCGGCAGCCACACCTCGATGCCGATGCCCGGCGAGGTGGACGGCGCATCGGCCGGCCCTGCGTTGCCCGGCCCGACGTTGAGCTTGACCATGCACACGTCGTTGGCCGCCACGGTGCCCGAGGCCTTGCCGTCCAGGTTCAGGTCATCGCCTTGCTTGAACTGCTTCACCACGGTGACGGTGGTGTTCGCATCGGGCTTGAAGGCGGTCTTCAGGCTTTCGTCGCAGGCCAGCGCGGTGGGCGTTGCGGGGCCGGCGGGCGGCGGCAATGTGGGAATGAACGGCAGCGAGGGCCCCGAGGAGCCGCTGCCGCCGCAGGCCGTGAGCGCCGCGGCGGCGCACATGCCCATGCACAGGGCGGCCAACGCCGAGGGTGCGTTGCGCGAAGGGGTGCGCGTGTTTTGTCCGGTGCGCAGGGTCGTTCGGGGCATCTTCTTGTCTCCTGTTGTGTGGAGATCGAATTTGCCTTTCGCCTGCGTTCCGGTCTATCGACAAGCGATCATCGCTTGCGGGATCCGTTCACCTCGCACCGGGACTTACCCGAGCCGTGCGCGCGCGGGCGTGGTGCCGACCAGCTGCTTGAACACCTGCGTGAAGTGCGCCTGGCTCGAGAAGCCGACCGTGTGCGCGATCTCGGCCAGCGACAACCGGCCTTCCAGCAGCGTGAGTGCGTGGCGCACGCGCTGCTCCATCACATAGCGGTACGGCGTCGAGCCGGTGCTGGCCCTGAAGAGGCGCGTGAAGTGCACCGCGCTCATGTTCAGCTCGGCCGCGAGTTCATCGATGCCGAAGTCTTCGCCCAGGTGCTGCATCACCCAGTCGTACACCCTGCGCAGGTCCGCCTGCGAAAGCCGCCCCGGCGCGCGCTTCGCGTTGCGCGCGCCGCCGTAGCGGCTTTGCAGATAGCTCACCAATGCCATGGACAGGCCCTGCGCATGCATGCGGCCCGACGTGCAGCCGCGCTCCACTTCGTCGCGCATGGCAATGGCAAGCGAGGTCAGCGTGGCGTCGGTGGTCGAGAGGTGCGTCTGCAGGTGCAGCTCGCCATCGCTCTCGGGCATCAGGCTGCGCAGGGTTTCGGGGCGGATCTCCAGCGCGATCACTTCGTCGCACTGGCCGGACCACGTCACGCGGTCGACCTCGTAGCCCTGGTCGAAGATGCACACGCTGCCGGGCCGGCTCTCGACGTGGCTGGTGCGTCGCCCTGTGGTCATTGCGGACTTCACATGGCCGCGCATGCAGAAGGCGAGCAGCGGATGGGGGTTGTAGCAGGCCGGGTTTTCGCCGTCGCCGTGCATGGCGCGCACCTCCAGCGCAAAGCCCTGCCATGGCGTGGCGGCCGCGTTCATCAGCATCCTGCCGTCGAACCGCACGGGCTTGCCCGAAAGGTCGAGGAGGCTGATCTCGCGTGCCATCGCCATGCGCTCCTTCTACATCCCGCTCTACACGCCCAGCAGTTCCTCGAGCGCCTTCGGCTCTGCCAGCAAGTCGGCCGATGCCCCATGCCGCACGATCTGGCCCTTTTCCATGACCACGGCAAGATCGGTGTGTGCAAGCACCTTGCGGTAGTCGCGGTCGACGATGAGCGTGGCGATGCCGGTTGCGCGGATCTCGCCGATCACGCGCCAGATCTCGGCCACGATCAGCGGTGCGAGCCCTTCGGTGGCTTCATCGAGGATCAGCAGGCGCGGGTTGGTCATGAGCGCGCGGCCGATGGAAAGCATCTGCTGCTCGCCGCCAGAGAGCTGCTGGCCGCCATGCGAGAGCCGCTCGGCCAGCCGCGGAAAGGTGGCCATCACTCGGTCGAAGGTCCAGGCGCGGCGGCCGTCGATGCCCGCTCGCTCGCTCATCACGAGGTTCTCGCGTACCGAGAGGTTCGGGAAGATGCCGCGGCCTTCGGGCACATAGCCGATGCCCAGGCGCGCCATTTTTTCGGGCGGCCAGCCGGTCACGGTGCGGCCGTCGACCTGCACTTCGCCCGAGGCCGGACGCACGTAGCCCATCATGCTGCGGATGAGCGTGGTCTTGCCCATGCCGTTGCGCCCGAGCAGGCCCACCGACGTGGCGGCGGGTATGCCGGCGTGCACGCCGCGCAGGATGTGGCTGTTGCCGTAGTAGGTGTTGAGATCGCGGACGACGAGCATCAGTGGTCCTCTCCGAGGTAGGCGGTTCGCACTTCTGGGTTCTCGCGGATCGACAGAGGGTCGCCCGTGGCGATCACCGTGCCGTTCACCATCACGGTGATGCGGTCGGCAACGCGGAACACCGCATCCATGTCGTGCTCCACCAGCAGGATGGCGTGCGTGGCCTTCAGCCGCACAAGCAGGGTGAGCATGCGGTCGGTTTCCTCGGCGCCCATGCCCGCGAGCGGCTCGTCGAGCAGCAGCACGCGGGGCTTGGTGGCAAGGCACATCGCCACTTCGAGTTGGCGCTGCGCGCCATGGCTCAGCGTGCCGGCAATGCGCTGGGCTTCGTTCGAAAGGCCCGCCGCTTCCAGCGCCGCATCGGCCGCCGCATTGCTGGCTGCGCAGCGCTGCGACGATTGCCACACCGTCCAAGGCCGGGCCGTGGCGGCCTGCGCTGCGAGCCGGCAGTTCTCGTGCACGCTGAACTCCGGGAAGATCGTCGTGCGCTGGTAGCTGCGTCCCACGCCGGCGCGGGCACGGCGCCATTGCGCGCGCTGCGTCACGTCGGCGCCGTCGAGCGTGATGCGGCCTTCGGAGGCCTCGATCTCGCCCGAGAGCATGTTGATGAGCGTCGACTTGCCCGCGCCGTTGGTGCCGATGACTGCATGGACTTCGCCGACGTGCAGGTCGAGGGTGACGGCGTTCACGGCGGTGAGGCCACCGAAGCGGCGGGTGAGGCCTTGAACGGAAAGAAGGGCGGTGGCGTTCATGGTGTTGCTCCTTCCCCTTCCGGGGGAAGGTTGGGATGGGGGCAGGCAGAGCGCTCGACGGTGGCGCCGCGTGCCCCCACCCCGGCCCTCCCCCGGAAGGGGAGGTAGAAAGACAGAAGGCGGGTCATGCAGCCCCCTTCGGCGACAGCCGCTTCGCAAGGCCGATCAGCCCCTTCGGCAATAGCGCCACGAACACGATGATCGCGATCCCCAGCGTCAACTGCCAATGGTCTGCGAGCGGCCCCATCACCGCATGCGTCGAGAAGATCTCCTTCAGCAGCGTGAACGCAACGGCACCGATGACCGCGCCGCGCAAATGGCCGAGGCCGCCGAGGATCACCATCAGCAGCACCTCGCCCGAGTTGTGCCATGCCATCAGCTCGGGGTTGACCACGCCGTCGCGCGAGGCCAGCAGAAAGCCAGCGAGCCCGGCGAGCGCACCCGCCAGCACGAAGGCCGCAAGCTTGTAGCCATACACCGGGAATCCCGCCGCGCGCATGCGCTGCTCGTTCACGCGAATGCCCGCGAGCGCTGCGCCGAAGCGCGAGCGTCGAACCAGGGCGAGGAGCCCGTAGGTGAACACCAGCGATGCGAGCACCACGTAGAACAGCACCATGCGGTTTTCCATGTCGAGCTTGCCGATGGCCGGGCGCACATACATGTAGATGCCGTCGCTGCCGCCGCCCACCTTGGTGTCGTGGAACACGAAGAAGGCCATCTGCGCGAAGGCCAGCGTCACCATGATGAAGTACACGCCGCGCGTGCGCAGGCTGAGCGCGCCCACGAACAATGCATAGAGCGCAGCGGCACCCATGGCCGCGGGCAGCAGCAAAGCGAGGTTGCCGCCCTCGTTGCCTGAGGCCAGCACCGTGACATACGCGCCGATACCGTAGAACGCCGCATGGCCCAGGCTCACGAGGCCGGTCATGCCGACCAGCAGTTCGAGGCTCAGCGCGAAGATCGACAGGATCATGACCTTGACGACGAAGTCCGACACGTAGTTGCCCATGAGCGGGCCCAGCACGGCGATGGCAACGGCGCAGATCACCGGCACGAGAAACGCGCCGCGCCGCATGGAAGAAGTGTGCGCCTGCGTCATGGCCGCCTCCCCATCAGCCCTTCAGGCTTCCAGATCAGCACGATGGCCATCAGCAGGTAGATGCCGATGCCGGCAAGGTCCGCGAAGAACACCTTGCCGAAGGTGTCGACAAAGCCCACCAGCAGCGACGCCAGCAGCGCGCCGGTGATCGAGCCGATGCCGCCGATCACCACCAGCACGAAGCAGATGATGAGCACGCTCGCGCCCATGTTCGGATACACCGACGACATCGGCGCCGCGATCATTCCGGCCAGCGCCGCAAGCGCCACGCCCGCCGCAAACACGATGCGGTAGAGACGCTTCACGTCGATGCCCAGGCCGCGCACCATGTCGCGGTTGCTCGCGCCGGCGCGGATCATCATGCCCAGCCGCGTGCGGTTCACCACCCAGTACAGCGCCACCGCCAGCACGATGCAGGCGGCCGAGGCGAAGAGCCGGTACCACGGGTAGCTCATGACGTTGCCAAGCGCAAAGCTGCCGTCCAGCCACGCCGGCACCTTGACCCCGTGCACATCGTTGCCCACCAGAATGGAGCGCAGCTCCTCGAACACCAGGATCAGCCCGTAGGTCATGAGCACCTGCTGCAAGTGGTCGCGCTGGTAAAGGTAGCTGAAGAAGGCCCATTCGAGCACGTAGCCGAAGATGGCCGCCAGCACCACGCCGGCCACCAGCATCAGCAGAAACTGGTCCCCGAACAGCGGCGCGAGCGTGAACGCCATGTACGCGCCGATCATGTAGAAGCTGCCGTGAGCCAGGTTGATCACGCCCATGATCCCGAAGATCAGCGTGAGCCCCGAGGCCACCAGGAAGAGCAGGAGTCCGTACTGAACCGAGTTCAGGCACTGGACAAGAAAGGTGCCGAAATCCACGTTAGATCATCCCGGTAGAGGGGCTGGAGAAGGAGCGAGGCGCGCAGCGCCCGCGATGTTCGGGGGACACCGCGGAACCGGCTTTGCCGGGCCGCTGGTGTCGCCCCCTTGAGGGGGGAGTCGAGCTACACGAAGTGAGCGAGGGACGGGGGTGGGTTGATCACATCCTGCAGCCTCGGGCCGGGTCGGCCAGCCCCTTGGCCGCAATGCTCACCAGCCGGTTCTCCTTGCCTTCCACCTTGCGCAGGTAGATGTCCTGCACCGGGTTGTGCGACTTGCTCATCGTGAACGCGCCGCGCGGGCTGTCGATCTTGGCCTTCTCGATGGCCGCCGTGAACTCGGCCTTCTTGCCGATGTCGCCCTTGGTGGCAGCCAGGCCCACGCCCAGCATCTGCGCCGCGTCATAACCCTGCACCGCATACACGTCGGGCTGCAGCTTGAACGACTTGGCATACGCCACGCGGAACGCGTTGTCGCGCGCCGTGTTCAGGCCATCCGCGTAGTGCAGCGTGGTCAGCATGCCCTGCGCCGCTTCGCCCTGCGCGTCGAGCGTGCCGTCGGTCAGGAAGCCCGGCCCGTAGAGCGGAATCGTCTTGTTGAGGCCGGCGGCCTGGTAGTCCTTGACGAACTTCACCGCGCCGCCGCCCGCGAAGAAGGCATACACCGCATCAGGCTTGGCCGCGGCAATCTCGGTCAGCAGGGCCTGGAACTCGACATTGGGGAACGGCAGCGTGAGCTGCTTGTCGACCTTGCCGCCGGCCTTCTCGAGGCCTTCCTTGAAGCCGTTGACCGACTCCTCACCGGCCGCGTACTTCCAGGTGATGGTCATGACCTTCTTCTTGCCCTGCTGCTTGGCGGCCACTTCGCCCATGGCGTAGGCCGGCTGCCAGTTGCTGAACGAGCTGCGGAAGATGTTGGGCGCGCACATCGGACCGGTGACCGCGTCGGCACCCGCGTTGGGCACGATGAGCACGGTGCCGCTTTCCTTTGCGGCCTTGGCCATGGCCATGGCGACGCCGGAGTGCACGGTGCCCACGATCACGTCGACGTTGTCGCGCTTGATGAGCTTGTTGACGTTGTCGGTGGCCTTGGCCGGATCGGACTCGTCGTCGACCTTGAAGAACTCGATCTCGCGGCCCGCGAGCTTGCCGCCCTGTTCCTCGACGTAGAGCTTGAAGCCGTTCTCGATGGCCACGCCCAGCGCGGTGAAGGTGCCGCTGTAGGGCAGCATCAGCCCGACCTTGAGTTTGCCGGTGCCCTGGGCGCCGGCGGCGGATGCCAGTGCGGCGAATGCAATCGCGGTGAGCGCGAGGCGGGCGGTGCGAACCGGGGTGAGTGGGGTCATGGTGTTTGTCTCCTGTTTTTGGTAATGAAAGAAGTGGTCGCGACGATGACACGATCCGGCTGATCGCGATGCGGGGAATGCCCGCATTCAGGGATTTCGAGCAGCTCGCATCCACTGACGCGCGCCGCGATGCCGTGGACTTGCGCGAGCGTGCCGTACTCGTCGTCGATACCCTGGATGGCCAGCACCGGGCAGCGGACGGCGTCGAGCTCGGCCTCGATGTTCCATTCGCGAAACGGCGGATGCAGCCAGATGCGGTTCCAGCCCCAGAAGGCCGAATCGGCGCTGTCGTGGTAGCGGCCGAGCTTCTTCGGCAGGTCGGTGGAAAGGTACGCGGTGCGGGCCTGCTCGATGTTCGCGACGGTCACGTCTTCCACGAAGATGTGCGGCGCCAGGACGACGAGGCCCTGCACCTTGTCGGGAAAGCGCGAGGCATACAGCAAGCTGATCGAGCCGCCGTCGCTGTGGCCGAAGAGCCAGGGCTTTTCATCGCCGAGCTGCAGTACGGCGAAGAGGGCGGGCAGCACTTCGTGCGCCTGGCGGTGCATGAAGTCGACGTCCCAGATTTCGTTTTCTTCACGCGGCGTGGAGCGGCCGTAGCCGGGGCGGGAGAACACCAGGCCGCGGGCGTTGGCGGCTTTGCAGACCTGTGCGGGAAAGTCCTTCCACATGGCGACGGAGCCGAGGCCTTCGTGGAGGAAGACGATGAGGGGGGCATTGCTGCGTTCGGGGGCGATCCATTGGCACTCGATGCGCACCGCGCGGTTGCGCCATTCAATGGTGGCGAAGTCGGTGCTCATCGCGTTGCTCCTTCCCCCGCTGGGGGAAGGTGGGGATGGGGGCTCGCGGCGCTGGTAGAGGCCATGCCTTTGCAAAGGCCGCTTGCCCCCACCCCAGCCCTCCCCCGGGAGGGGAGGGAGAAAGACAGGGAGCCGCTCATGCCTGCCTCTCCCGCTCACGCAACCGAAACCTCTGGATCTTCCCCGTCGCCGTCTTCGGCAGCTCCTGCACAAACTCCAGAAACCGCGGGTACTTGTACGGCGCGAGCCGCTCCTTCACGAACGCCTTCAGTTCCTCGTCCGTGACCGACTGGCCTTCCTTCAGCACCACAAAGGCCTTCGTCTTGGTCAGCCCGTCCGCGTCTTCCTTGCCGATCACCGCGGCCTCGAGCACGGCCGGGTGCTGCATCAGCGTGGCTTCCACCTCGAACGGGGACACATAGATGCCGCTGACCTTCAGCATGTCATCGCTGCGGCCGGCATAGGTGTAGTAGCCGTCGGCATCGCGCGTGTACTTGTCGCCGCTCTTGGTCCAGCCGCCCTGGAAGGTTTCGCGCGACTTCTCGCGGTTGCACCAGTACATGAGCGCTGCGCTCGGCCCGCGGATGTAGAGGTCGCCCACTTCGCCGTCGGGCACCGGGCGGCCGTCTTCGCCGCGCAGCTCGACTTCGTAGCCTTCCACCGGCCGGCCGGTGGTGCCGTAGCGCACGTCGCCGGGGCGGTTGGAAATGAAGATGTGCAGCATCTCGGTGGAACCGATGCCGTCGATGATCTCGCAGCCGAAGTGCGCCTTGAAGCGTTGCGCAATCTCACCCGGCAGGGCTTCGCCGGCCGAGGAGCACATGCGCAATGCCACCTGCTCGCGCGCCGGCAGCTTCGGCGAAGCGAGCATGCCGGCAAAGCCCGTGGGCGCGCCGAAGAACACTGTGGGCCGGATCGGCGCCGGGCCGCCCCAAGCCGATCCAGCCCCCTCGGGGGGCAGGCGCGAAGCGCCTTGGGGGCCAGTGTCTCCGGTCCAGCGGCGGAAGGTGGCATCTGGCGTGGGGCGCTCGGCCATCAGCACGACAGTCGCACCGACCGACAACGGAAAGGTCAGCGCATTGCCGAGGCCGTACGCAAAGTACATCTTCGCGGCCGAGAAGCACACGTCGTTCTCAGTGAGCCCGAGAACCGGCTTGCCGTAGAGCTCGGCCGTCCACCAGAGGTTGGCATGCGTGTGGACCGTGCCCTTGGGTTTGCCGGTGGAGCCGGATGAATACAGCCAGAAACCCGGGTCGTCGGAAGCAGTGGGCGCGGCCGCTGCCATCGGCTCGGCGGCGGCGATCAGGCTGTCGAACTCCAGCGCGCCTGCGGGCAGCGCCCCGGTTGGCTGCGAGACGATCAGCGTGTGCACTTCATGCGTGCCGCGGCCCATCGCCTCCTGCAGGCCCGGCAGCAGCGCACCCGACACCAGCGCGGCCTGCGCGCGGCTGTGGTCGAGCATGTAGGCGTAGTCGTCAGGCGTGAGCAGGGTGTTGACCGCTACGGGCACCACGCCGGCATAGAGGCAGCCCAGAAAACTCACGGGCCAGTCGCTGCTGTCGAGCATGAGCAACAGCACGCGTTCTTCGCGGCGCACGCCGGCAGCCTTCAGCGCAGCAGCCAGGCGGCGCGCGCGGTCTTCGAGCTGGCCGTAGCTCAGCGTGCCGCGGTCGTCGATGTAGGCGATGCGTTCGGCGCGGCCGCGGTTGAGGGCGAACAGGTGTTCGGCAAAGTTGAATCGTGCGGGCGGGCTTGTCATGCGTGTCTCCTGGGGCCGTGTTCTTTTCTTCTCGGTTCTGCTTCTAGAGAGGCTAGAGGCCGAGTTGCGCGAGCACGCCGGGGCTCGCTTGCACCGCGCTGCGGCGGTGATAGAAATCCAGCGCGCGCAATCCGCCGAGCTCGGCGCCGCCACCCGCGCGGCCGGGGCCGCCGTGCAGCGACATCGGCATCACGTTGCCATGGCCGGTGTGGGCCTGCGCCACCTCGGGCGTGATCACGTGCACGCGGCCGTGGCTTGGTGCAACGGCAACCGCGGCCTGCGCCAGCGCGGCGTCGTCGCTGCCGTAGAGAGACGTCACCAGCGAACCCTGGCCGCGATGCGCCAGCGCGATGCCGTGCGCAAGATCGCGGTAGGGCAGCAGCGTGGCCACGGGGCCGAACACTTCGACATCGTGCACGCGCTGCGCCGCATCGGCATCGCGCGCGCCCAGCAGCACCGGGCCGATGCAGGCGGCCACCGAGGGCTCGGCATCGATCAGCGGCGTGTTGCGGCCGTCATGCAGCACCGTGGTCTGTGCAGAGAGCGCTTCCAGTCCCTCGCTCACCGCATTCAGCTGCGCGCGGCTCACGAGCGAACCCATGCGCACGCTCTCGTTGCGCGGGTTGCCCACCGTCACGTTCTTGAGCTTGGCGCCGATGGCGTCGGCGGCGGCTTCGTACACCTCGGCCGGCACCAGGATGCGGCGGATGGCGGTGCACTTCTGGCCGGACTTCACCGTCATCTCGCGCACCACTTCGCGCACCAGCAGGTTGAAGGCCTCGCTGCCGGGCGCCTCGCCGGGCAGCAGCAGCGCGCTGTTGAGGCTGTCGGCCTCGATGTTCACGCGCACCGATCGTTCGGTAACGGCCGGGTGCGAGCGGATGACCGCCGCGGTTTCGGCCGAGCCGGTGAATGAGGCGACATCGAAGGGCTGCAGCGCGTCCATCAGGCCGGCCGAGCTGCCGCAGATGACGGAGAGCGCACCCGCGGGCAGCACGCCCGCATCGACCACGTCGCGCACCATGCGCTGCGTGAGCCAGGCGGTGGCCGTGGCGGGCTTCACGATCACGGGCACGCCCGAGAGCAGCGCGGGCGCGGCCTTTTCCCAAAGCCCCCACGACGGAAAGTTGAACGCGTTGATGAAGAGCGCCACGCCGTGCGTCGGCACCTGCAGGTGTTGCGACATGAACACCGGCTCCTTGCCGAGCTTCGCCGCATCGCCGTCGCGCAGCGCGCGCACGTCGCCGAGCGCGTCGCCCCATTTGGCGTACTGGCCGAGCGTGAAGATTGCGCCGTCGATGTCGACGGCCGAGTCGTTCTTCACCGTGCCCGAATTCGCGGTCGCAATTTCGTAATAGGTATCGCGATGGGCCTGCAGCACCTTCACGATGGCAGCAAGCAGCCCCGCGCGCTGACGGTAAGTGAGGGCGCGCAGCGCGCCGCCGCCCTGTTCGCGTGCAAAGGCAAAGGACGCGGGCAGGTCGAGGCCGGTGGCGTCGACGCGCACGAGTTCGGTGCCCAGCACCGGATCGAAAAGAGGCGTGCCGGCGCCCGATCCGCTTTGCCAGCGGCCGGCGACGTAGTTGAAAAGGAGCTCGGTCATTGGGTGAACTTGATCTGCCCTTCGGGCAAGAGGTAGAGAACGAGCGCGCGGCCTTGTGCCACCGTCGGGCGGTGCGCGGTGCCGGGCCCGTAGACGCACCAGCCCGCGGGCCGGCCGTCGAAGGTGGCGCCGGCGCTGCCTTCGAGCGGCATGATCAGGTCGATCTCGCCGTTGGGATGCGTGTGGTGCGGCCCAGCGATGTCCTGCATGTCGACCACGTCGACCGAGAAGCGGTGCAGTGCGTCTTCGGCCTTGAATACGCGGCCGTAGCGGATGCCGCCGCCCTCGCGCTCGCACAGCCAGCCTTCGGCCACGCCGCCGATGCAGGCCTGGCGCAGTTGCTCGAAAGTGGCGGTGCCCGCGCCGTGCGCGGCGTTCAGCCATTGGTCGAGCTGTTCGTCGAGCGGCCGGCCGGCAATTTCGGCGGTCAGGCCGGCAATCAACTGGTGAAATGCTTCCTTGCTGGACATTGGCGGGCTTCCTTTTTGGAGGCTGGCTGGCAGGGGTGGCGCCACAGCGAACTTATGAACTACATTGCAGGATCGTTGCGCGTGCAGTATCTTGCTTGTGGTCGAACGATAAGCACCGAGTCAATAGGTGTCAAGCAATATAGTGCATATATGGTGTTTACCCTGAGCGCGCACAATCCCGGCCAAGAACGAGGACTTGCATGAACGAGCATGTAGACGCGGTGCTGTCCACCGCGCACGACGGCAATCACGCCGGCAACGCAGCCGCCGCATCGGCCGGGGAGGCTAGGAACCCATTGCTGGCCGCATTGGGCGACCGCGTGCGCAACCTGCGCGCGCAGCGCGGGCTCACACGCAAGGCCGTGGCCATTTCGGCCGGCGTGTCGGAGCGGCACCTGGCCAACCTCGAATACGGCATCGGCAACGCATCGATCCTGGTGCTGCAGCAGGTGGCCGGTGCGCTGCATTGCTCGCTGGCCGAGCTGGTCGGCGACGTGACCACCAGCTCGCCCGAGTGGCTGCTGATTCGCGAGCTGCTCGAGAACCGCAGCGAAACCGACCTGCGCCGGGTGCGCCTGGCGCTGGGCGAACTGCTGGGTACGGCTTCGGTCGATCCGGCTCGGCACCGCCGCATTGCGCTCGTGGGCCTGCGCGGCGCCGGCAAGTCGACGCTCGGGCAAATGCTGGCCGACGACCTCGACCTGCCGTTCGTGGAACTGAGCCGCGAGATCGAGAAGCTCGCGGGTTGCAGCGTGCGCGAGATCCACGACCTGTATGGCACCAATGCCTACCGCCGCTACGAACGCCGCGCGCTCGAGGAAACGATCCAGATCTACAGCGAAGTGGTCATTGCCACGCCGGGCGGCATCGTGTCCGACCCCGCCACGTTCAACGAGCTGCTCGCGCACTGCACCACCGTGTGGCTGCAGGCCGCGCCCGAAGAGCACATGGGCCGCGTGGCCGCGCAGGGCGACACCCGCCCCATGGCGGCCAGCAAGGAGGCCATGGAAGACCTGCGCCGCATCCTGAACGGGCGCGCCGCTTTCTATTCGAAGGCCGATCTTTCGGTGGACACCAGCGGCAAGACGTTGGCGCAGAGCTTCCAGGCGCTGCGGGCTGCCGCGCGCCAGTCGATCGGCATCGGCGCCTGAACTGAAGTTTTGAAAAAAAGCGATTCAGGCATTGACTTGCCTGTTCGCATGCAGCATGATGCATGTCATCGGAACCAGAAGATGCATTATTCTTCCGGTTTGCATCTGGCCCCCACAGGAGACTTCCGTATGACCGAGACCACGACCCTTCAGGCGCCCCCGCGCGTCGACTACCGCATCGAGCCCGCGCAGTACAAGCACTGGAAGCTCAGCTTCGACGGCGCGGTGGCGCGCCTGGTGCTCGACATTGCGGAAGACGGCGGCATTCGCCCCGGCTACAAGCTCAAGCTCAACAGCTACGACCTGGGCGTGGACATCGAACTGAACGACGCGCTCAACCGCGTGCGCTTCGAGCACCCCGAAGTGCGCAGCGTGATCGTCACCAGCGGCAAGGACCGCATCTTCTGTTCGGGCGCCAACATCTTCATGCTGGGCGTCTCGAGCCACGCCTGGAAGGTGAACTTCTGCAAGTTCACCAACGAAACGCGCAACGGCATCGAAGACTCGTCGAAGCATTCGGGCCTGAAGTTCATCGCGGCTGTGAACGGCGCCTGCGCCGGCGGCGGCTACGAGCTGGCGCTGGCCTGCGACGAGATCTTGCTGGTGGACGACCGCTCCTCGGCCGTGTCGCTGCCCGAAGTGCCGCTGCTCGGCGTGCTGCCCGGCACCGGCGGTCTCACCCGCGTGACCGACAAGCGCCATGTACGCCATGACCTCGCCGACATCTTCTGCACCAGCGTCGAAGGCGTGCGCGGCCAGCGCGCGGTCGAGTGGCGGCTGGTCGATGCGGTCGCCAAGCCCGCGCAATTTGCGGCCGCCGTGCAAGACCGCGCCACGCAGCTCGCCGCCGGCAGCGACCGCCCCGCGGGCGGCAAGGGCGTGGCGCTGACCCGCCTGGAGCGCGAGGAAACCGCCGACAGCCTGCGCTATTCGAACGTCGGGATCCAGATCGACCGCAGCAAGCGCACGGCCACCATCACAGTGAAAGCACCCACCGGCACGCAGCCGGCCGGCGTTGCCGACATCGAGGCCGCAGGCGCCGCATGGTGGCCGCTGGCCGTGTGCCGCGAGTTGGACGACGCCATTCTTCACCTGCGCACCAACGAGCTGGACATCGGCACCTGGCTGCTCAAGACCGAAGGCGACGCACAGGCCGTGCTCGCGTCGGACGCCGTGATGCTCGCCCACAAGGACCATTGGCTGGTGCGCGAAACCATCGGCGCGCTGCGCCGCACGCTGGCACGCCTGGACGTGTCGTCGCGCAGCCTGTTCGCGCTGGTGGAGGCCGGCTCGTGCTTTGCCGGCACGCTGGCGGAGCTGGCCTTTGCAGCCGACCGCAGCTACATGCTGGCGCTGCCCGACGATGCCGAGCGCGCGCCGAAGCTCGTGCTCAACGAATTCAACTTCGGCTTCTATCCGATGGTGAACGACCAGAGCCGCCTCGAGCGCCGCTTCTATGAAGAAGCCGCGCCGCTCGACGCAGCGCGCGCCGCGGCCGGCAAGCCGCTCGAGGCCGACGAAGCACTGAAGCTCGGCCTGGTAACCGCCGCGCCCGACGACATCGACTGGGACGACGAAATCCGCATCGCGGTCGAAGAGCGGGCCGCCATGTCGCCCGACGCGCTCACCGGCCTGGAAGCCAACCTGCGCTTCGCAAGCAAGGAGAACATGGCCACCCGCATCTTCGGCCGGCTCACCGCCTGGCAGAACTGGATCTTCAACCGCCCCAACGCCGTTGGCGAGAAGGGTGCGCTCAAGGTCTACGGCACCGGCGAAAAGGCCGGCTTCGATTTGAACCGCGTTTGAACCCGCAGTCCTTCGCACAACCCAAGGAACAACGATGAGCACGATCAACTACAGCGAGAAGATCCCCAACAACGTCAACCTCGGCGAAGACCGCACGCTGCAGCGCGCGCTCGAAGGCTGGCAGCCCAACTTCATCAACTGGTGGGACGACGTGGGCCCGGACGGCTCGACCAACTACGACGTGTACCTGCGCACGGCCGTGAGCGTCGACCCCCAAGGCTGGGCGCAATTCGGCCACGTGAAGATGCGCGACTACCGCTGGGGCATTTTCCTGAACCCGGGCGACGCCAACCGCGAGATCCACTTCGGCGACCACAAGGGCGAAAAGGCTTGGCAGGACGTGCCCGGCGAGCATCGCGCCAACCTGCGCCGCATCATCGTGACGCAGGGCGACACCGAGCCGGCCTCGGTCGAGCAGCAGCGCCACCTGGGCCTGACCGCACCGAGCATGTATGACCTGCGCAACCTGTTCCAGATCAACGTGGAAGAAGGCCGCCACCTGTGGGCCATGGTCTACCTGCTGCACAAGCACTTCGGCCGCGACGGCCGCGAAGAAGCCGAGGCGCTGTTGCAGCGCACCTCGGGCGACGAGAACAACCCGCGCATCCTGGGTGCCTTCAACGAACGCACGCCCGACTGGCTCGCGTTCTTCATGTTCACCTATTTCACCGACCGCGACGGCAAGTTCCAGCTCTCGGCCCTGGCTGAAAGCGCGTTCGATCCGCTCGCGCGCACCACCAAGTTCATGCTGACCGAAGAGGCGCACCACATGTTCGTGGGCGAAAGCGGCGTGTCGCGCGTTCTGGCGCGCACCGCGCAGGTCATGAACGAGCTGAAGACCGACGACGCGCAGAAGGTGCGCGCGGCCGGTGCCATCGACCTGGGCACGATTCAGCGCTACCTGAACTTCCACTACAGCGTGACCATCGACCTGTTCGGTGCCGACCAGTCGAGCAACGCCGCCATCTTCTACAGCTCGGGCCTGAAGGGCCGCTACGAAGAAGGCAAGCGCACCGACGACCACGTGCTCAAGGGCCAGACCTACAAGGTGCTCGAGGTGAAGGACGGCCAGCTCGTCGAGAAGGACGTGCCGATGCTCAACGCACTGAACGAAGTGCTGCGCGACGACTTCATCAAGGACTCGGTCGCCGGCGTCGGCCGCTGGAACAAGGTGCTCGAGAAGGCCGGCATCCCCACCCGCCTGGTGGTGCCGCACAAGGCCTTCAACCGCCAGATCGGCGCGCTCGCCGGCATCAAGATGTCGCCCGAAGGCCGCGTGGTGAACGAGGTCGAATGGGCCGCCAAGAAGAACGAATGGCTGCCGAGCGCCGAAGACTTTGCTTTCGTGGCATCGTTGATGGGCCGCGTGGTGGAGCCGGGCAAGTTTGCCGGCTGGATCTCGCCGCCGGTGATGGGCATCAACCGCCAGCCGGTGGATTTCGAGTACGTGCGTTTCGGGTAATCGGTATTGCTCCTTCCCCCTCTGGGGGAAGGCAGGGATGGGGGCAGGCAGCGTGACCACGACAAGCGCCGCTTGCCCCCACCCAACCCTCCCCCGGAAGGGGAGGGCTCCAGGAGAACAACATGGACATGGCCGTTGAAGCCGGGGTCATCAAGCAGCACCTGATCGACCCCGAGATCTGCATCCGCTGCAACACTTGCGAGGCCACCTGCCCCGTCAACGCGATCACGCACGACGACAACAACTATGTCGTTCGGGCCGACATCTGCAATGGCTGCATGGCCTGCATCTCGCCGTGCCCCACGGGCTCGATCGACAACTGGCGCACCATGCCCGTGGTGCGCGCGTACTCCATCGAGGAGCAGTTCACCTGGGAGTCGCTGCCTGCGGAGCTGTCCCCCGAAGAGCTGGAAGCCGCTGGCGTAGCCGCCGACAGCAGCGACGAAGCCGCGCCGGCTGCCGCACCCGCGCTGACGCAAGCACAGGCCACCGCCGAAGCCGCCGAGCCCGTCTTCAACTCCGCCCAGTACGGCGCCACCGTGCCGCCATGGTCCGCTGCGCACGCTTACACCAATCTCTTTCCGCCGAAGTCTCCGACGACGGCCACCGTGGTCGGCAACTTCAACTGCACCGAGGCGGGCTTCGACAGCGAGACACATCACATCGTGCTCGACTTCGGCGTGGTGCCGTTCCCGGTACTCGAAGGCCAGTCGATCGGCATCGTTCCGCCGGGTGTGGATGCCATCGGCAAGCGCCACCATGCGCGCCAATACTCTGTGGCCAGCCCGCGCAACGGCGAGCGGCCCGGCTACAACAACGTGTCGCTCACCGTGAAGCGCGTCACCGAAGACCACCAGGGCGACCCGGTGCGCGGCGTGTGCTCCAACTATGTGTGCGACCTGAAGGTGGGTGACACGGTCCAGGTGGTGGGGCCTTTCGGCGCCTCGTTCCTGATGCCGAACCATCCCAAGTCGCACATCGTGATGATCTGCACCGGCACCGGCAGCGCACCGATGCGCGCCATGACCGAGTGGCGCCGGCGCCTGCGCAAGAGCGGCAAGTTCGAAGGCGGCAAGCTCATGCTGTTCTTCGGCGCGCGCACCCAGCAGGAGCTGCCGTACTTCGGCCCGCTGCAGTCGCTGCCCAAGGACTTCATCGACATCAACCTGGCGTTCTCGCGCACGCCGGGAAGCCCCAAGCGCTACGTGCAGGACCTGATGCGCGAGCGCGCCGCCGACCTGGCCGCGCTGCTGAAAGACGGCGCGAGCCACTTCTACGTGTGCGGCCTCAAGAGCATGGAAGAAGGCGTGGTGCTCGCATTGCGCGACGTCGCAAAGGAAGCCGGACTCGACTGGGACACCGTGGGTGCCGCATTGAAGCGCGAAGGCCGCTTGCACCTGGAAACGTACTAAGCTGCGGCGAATGCAGTTCGCCGACTTCCATGCGGGCCAGGTCATCGAGGCCGGGCCCTATGTCGTTTCCGAAGCCGAGCTGATCGGGTTTGCGCGAGCGTACGACCCCCAATGGTTTCACACCGATCCCGAAGCCGCGGCGGGCAGCGCCTTTGGCGGACTCATCGCAAGCGGGTGGCACACCTGCTCCATCGCAATGCGTCTCGTGGTCGATGCTGCGCTCGCGGGCTCCGAATCGTTCGCGTCACCGGGGCTCGAGCATGTGCGCTGGCCCCATCCCGTGCGGCCCGGCGATGCCTTGCGTCTCGTGGCCGATGTCATCGAGGTGCGGCGCTCGGAGAAGCGGCCCACGTTGGGCATCATGCGCTGGCGCTGGCGGCTCTTCAACCAGCGCGAGCTGATGGTGCTCGACGTGGAAGTCACCAGTCTTTTCAGGCTTGAAGCGACCGGCTGACGCTTCATGAAAAAGCCCGCAACGCGCGAGCGCTGCGGGCTTTCTGGCCGCTAGCGGCCTTCGAGTGCCAAGCGGGTTACTTCGTCACGTCGACCGCGCCCGAGCCCTTGGCCTTGCCGCTGGCCTTCGCGCCCACGCCGGCACCCGAAGGCTTCACCGCGCCGCCGGCCGAGCCCACCGCACCCGTCGCGCCGTTCAGCGTGCCGCCGACCGTGTTGGTCACACCGCCGGCTGCATTGGTTGCGCCGCCCACCGCGCCGGTGGCACCACTCACGGCCCCGGTGGCACCGCCTACCGTGTTCGTTGCGTTACCTACGGCACCCGTTGCACCGCCGACCACGCCTCCGAGCGTATTGCCCAGGCCGCCCGCTGCGCCGCTGGTGCCACCGCCGGCATTGCCGCTGGCAGAGGTGCCCGCCGTTGCGGCCGTTCCCGCCCCTGCACCTGCACTGCCCTGGGCCGGTGCGGTCTTCACCGCGCCCGACGTGTTGACATCGGCATTCACGCCTACACCGACTCCAACGCCTTGTGCCTGTGCAAAACCGCTCAGTGCGAGCAGGCTTGCGAGCAAGGCGCCGACGACGATGGACTTGTGTTGTTGTTGCTGCTTCATAGGTAACTTTTCCTTTCGATTGAATGGTCGGATGACCAGAACCGGCTTTGGGCCAGTTCGGTCGCTACCGTGACCACACCGGCATATGTCGCCGTGTGCGAAGCAGTCGCTCACTTGCGTGGGACGCCTCCGTCAGCGGAAAAGAGGGCTCGCGCGTTAACCCCGCCGCGTCCACCGCACGTTCACAACCGTTCGATCCGTAGGGGCAAATCGCCTTCAATCTCGGCATGCTTCATTTCATGCAACTAATAATGTTGCATGAAACGAGACAGCAAGCTTTCCGCCGTTCTACACGTGCTGCTGCACATGGCCGAGACGGACGGGCCCGTCACCTCCGAATCGCTGGCCGTGGCCATGCACACCAACCCGGTTGTGGTGCGGCGGGTCATGTCGGGCCTGCGCCAGGCCGGCTTCGTGAGCTCGGCCAAGGGGCACGGCGGCGGGTGGGTGCTGTCGTGCTCGTTGGCCGCGGTCACGCTGGGCGACATCCACAACGCGGTCGGTTCGCCCGCGCTGCTGGCCATGGGCAACCGCACCGAGAGCCCCGGCTGCGTGGTCGAGCAGGCGGTGAACGCCGCGCTCGACGGTGCCTGCCAGGAGGCCGAGGCCTTGCTGCTCAAGCGTTTCAACAGCATCACGCTGGCCGACTTGTCGAAAGACTTTCATCGCCGCATGACGGGCGGCGGCTTCACTCATAAGGACATTGAACATGCGCTATGACGCTCTGGTCGTGGGCGGCAGCTTTGCCGGCCTTTCCGCTGCAATGCAGCTTGCCCGTGCGCGCAAGAAGGTGTGCGTGGTCGATGCGGGCGCGCCGCGCAACCGCTTTGCCGCGGCCTCGCACGGTTTTTTTGGCCAGGACGGCACGCCGCCGCTGAAGATGATTGCCGATGCGCGCGCCAAGGTGCTGGCGTATCCGAACGTCACCTTCATCGAAGGGAGCGTGGCGGGTGCCCATGCCGATGGCGCAGGCGGATTCAACGCATCGCTTGAAGACGGCCGGCAGCTATCGGCCGGCAAGATCGTTCTGGCGTTCGGCGTGCATGACGGCTTTCCGGACATCGCCGGCGTGCGCGAGCGTTGGGGCACCAGCGTGCTGCACTGTCCCTATTGCCACGGCTATGAGTTCAGCGACCGGCAACTGGGCATCCTGCTCGAGAGCCCGCACGCGCCCGAGCACGCAATGCTCATTGCCGAATGGGGGTCGGCCACGCTGTTCTTGAACGGCAACAACACGGTCGACGACGAGGTGCGCGCCAAGCTGCAGGCGCGCGGCGTGACCATTGAAACGGATCGCGTCGTGGCGCTCGAAGGGCCGGGGCAAGAGCTTTCGGCCGTGCGCCTCGAGGGCGGCCGCCTCGTGCCGCTCGACGCGCTGTTCCTGGCGCCCCGCACGCGGCCGGGCAGCCCGTTGGCCGAACAGCTGGGTTGCGCCTTCGACGACGGCCCGTTCGGTCCGGTAATCCGCACCGACGCGATGAAGATGACCACGGTGCCCGGCGTTTTTGCCGCGGGCGACGCCGCCATGCTGATGCACAACGCCACGCTGGCCTCCGCCGATGGCGTGATGGCGGGGGTGTCTCTGCACAGGTCGCTGGTGTTCGAAACCTGACCCGCCGAAACGGCCCCAAAATCCCTCTATAATTCGACTCCTGAAATGCGGGAATAGCTCAGTTGGTAGAGCGCAACCTTGCCAAGGTTGAGGTCGAGAGTTCGAGACTCTTTTCCCGCTCCACATTTCTAGCAAAAGGCCACCTCACCGGTGGCCTTTTCTTTTGGGCGCTGCAAAGTTTCTCAGCCCCGTGCCGGCAGCACCGTTCCCCGGCTTTCTCCGAACCCGATGCGCGCATGCCCCGGCTTCTCGCACCAGCCGCGCAGCAGCACCGCATCGCCGTCTTCCAGAAAGCCGCGCTGTTCGCCGTTGGCCAGCGTG
This sequence comes from Variovorax sp. CCNWLW186, assembly GCF_037203865.1. NCBI lineage: Bacteria > Pseudomonadati > Pseudomonadota > Betaproteobacteria > Burkholderiales > Comamonadaceae > Variovorax > Variovorax sp. CCNWLW186. The sequence goes on from NZ_JBBCBO010000003.1 coordinate 287,583, forward strand.
ACCGGGCTTTGCGCGGCACGGGTCAGTTCGATGATGGCGCCGGCCTCGCCGGGCCCGGGCCCCGAGATGGTCCCGCTGCCGAACAGGTCGCCCGGGTTCAGGCTGCAGCCGCCCACTGTGTGGTGCGCCACCATCTGCGCCACGCTCCAGTACTGGTGCTTGAAGCTCGTGCGCGACAGGCGGGAAGGGCCGCTCTTGTCGCTGCGCGCTTTCTCGCTTTCGAGCCACACCTCGAGCCGGATATCGATGGCGCCGCTCTCTCGGTTCGCTTCGTTTTCCAGGTAGTCGAGCGGCTGGGGTTCGTTCGCAGGCCGCGTCCAGGCCTGGCGGTAGGGCGCGAGCGCCTCCATCGTCACGATCCACGGCGAGATGGTGGTCGCGAAGTTCTTTGCCAGAAAAGGCCCGAGCGGCGCCATCTCCCAGAACTGGATGTCGCGCGCCGACCAGTCGTTGAGCAGGCAGATGCCGAAGATATGTTCTTCCGCATGCGCGAGCGGAATGGGCTCGCCCGCCGCATTGCCTTCGCCAATCCACACGCCGAGCTCGAGCTCGTAGTCGAGCCGCGCGCAAGCGTGATATGTCGGCGCCTTGGCGCCCGGCGCCATCGTCTGGCCCATGGGGCGGTGAAAGCGCTGGCCGCTCACGCCGATGGTCGACACGCGCCCGTGGTACGCCGTGGGAATCCACCGGAAGTTGGGCGTCACGTCCCCATCGGGGTTCATCAGCCGGCTGATGTTGAGCGCGTGATCGATGGAGGTGTAGAAGTCGGTGTAGTCGCCGATGCGCGCGGGCACCGTGTACTCGACCTCGGCTTGCGGCACCAGGCATTCGCGCACGGCGTTTCTGGTCGCGACCGGTGCGTCGCCCCGCAACAATGCGAATACCGCATGGCGCAGCGCCTGCCATGCGGCGCCGCCGAGCGCGAAGAAATCGTTCAGCGCTGGCAGCGCGGCGGCACGGGCCGCATCGAGTGCGAGCCCGTCGAGCAACTGGCGCGCCGAAAGCGCCGCCATGTCGAGCACCTGGTCGCCAATGGCGACGCCGCCGCGAAACGGCTCCGGGCTGCCCGCGCGGCGGAACACCGCGTAGGGCAGGTTCTGGATCGGGAAGTCGGTTCCCGCGGCATTGGCGGTGTCGAGCCAGCTCCTGGCGGCGGCGTCATGCGTGTGGTTGAGCGCAATCATCTGTCTTGATGTCCCGTGTTCAAACCGACGCCATCAGCGCATCGTCGAAGATCGCCACCGCGCGCGTCCAGCCCGCCGATGCGCCGCGGATCTTGTGCGGAAAGCAGCTGATGAAAAATCCCGTGGGCGGCAGCACTTCCAGGTTGTGCAGCTTCTCGATGTGGCAGTAGCCGATGTCGCGGCCGGCCTTGTGGCCTTCCCAGATGAGCGAGGCGTCCTTCGTCTCGCCGTACTTCTTGGCGGTGTGCACAAAGGGCGCGTCCCAGCTCCATGCGTCGGTGCCCGTCAGGCGCACGCCGCGCTCCAGCAGGTACATGGTGGCTTCGTAGCCCATGCCCGCGCCGGCCGAGACGTAGTCGGGGTTGCCGTAGCGCGAACCCGCGCGCGTGTTCACCACCACGATCTCCAGCGGGCTCAGCGTGTGGCCGATGCGCTTGAGCTCGGCTTCCACGTCGTCGGCCGTGACCACGTAGCCATCTGCAAAGTGGCGAAAGTCGAGCTTCACGCCCGGCTGAAAACACCATTCGAGCGGCACGTCGTGAATGGCAATGGCCGGCTTCTTCTCGCCCAGCGCCTTGTCCATGGTGGAGTGGAAGTGATAGGGCGCATCGAGGTGCGTGCCGTTGTGCGTGGAAAGCTGCACCAGCTCCACGGCCCAGCCTTCGCCGTCGGGCAGGTCTTCCTTCTTGAGACCCGGAAAGAAGGGCTCGATCTGCTCGTACGTTTGCTCGTGCGTGAAGTACTGGATCTTCGGCGCGAAGGCGGGCGGGTCGGAGAGCACATCGTTTTCGAGAAAGATCGAAAGGTCTACAAACTTGCGTGGCATGGCGGGGCTCCTTGCAGGGTATTAATGTCGGCGTGAAGGGGTCGTCAGGGCTGCTGCCAGCGCAGCAGCCGCTTCTCGGCAAAGGCCAGCAGCGCGTTGCTCACAAAGCCGATGAGCCCGAGCAGCACGATGCCGGCGAAAAGATCGCTGGCGCGAAACGCGCGCGCCGCGAGCAGAATGGCCTGGCCCAGGCCGCTTTGCGAAGCGATCATTTCGCCCACCACCGCAACGATGAGCGCAATGGTCAGCGCGAGCCGCATGCCGGCCAGGATGTCGGGCATGGCATTGGGCAAGCCCATCTTCCAGACGAAGGCCGCGCGCGACATCTGCAGGCAGCGCGCCACTTCCGAGAGCCGCGGCTCCACGGCCGCAAAGCCGTGCACCGTGGCCAGCAGCACCGGCCACATCGCGCCGAACGCCACCACGAAGAGCACCATGCCGGGATTCAGCCCGAAGATCGAGATGGCCAGCGGCAGCAGCGCCGAAGCGGGCAGGGGGCGAATGAATTCGAGCGTCGGCTGCACCCACGCGCGAACCGCGGGCGAGACACCGATGGCCGCGCCCAGCACCACGCCGAACAGCGAGGCCAACAGCCAGCCCTGCACCATGCGGCCGACCGTCGCCTGCGTGAAGGCGAGCAACTCGCCGTTGCCTCCATTGGCGTTCGTGCCCGAGAGGTTGAGCCCTTCGAGCAGGCTCGCAAAGGTGGCTTGCGGTGTCGGCAGGAAAACGCGACTCACCCAGCCTGCGTTGCTCGCAATCCACCACAGCGCAATAAGCGCGCACAGCACGGCCAACGAGCCGAGCCATTCCGTGCCGATGCGTCGGCGGCCTGCCTCGTTCATGGCAGCACTCCCATGCGTCGCGCGACCACGCGCTGCAGCAGCACCATGCCCGCATTGATCGCAAAGCCCACCACGCCGATCCAGCCCAGCCAGGCAAGCATCAGCGCAGGGTCGAAGCTTTGCTGCGCGATCATCATCGCGTAGCCCATGCCGTGCGGATTGGCCGCAATCTCCACCGTCACGGCCACCACCAGCGCCACCGCCACGCCGAGGCGCAGTGCAACGAACAGGCGCGGCACGATGGCCGGCAGCACGATCTTGAAGGCGCGCTCGCGCGGCGAGAGCCCCAGCACGCGGCTCACTTCGAGCAGCCGGGGCTCGATCTGCTGCACCGCCGACTGCACCAGCACCAGCAGTGGCCAGAAGGTGGCGAAGGCGACGATGGCCAGCTCCATGCGCACGCCGAAGCCGAAGGTCAGCATCGCGAGCGGAATCAGTGCCACCGAGGGCACGGGCCGCAGCACTTCGATGGACAGCGAACCGAGCTGCGCCGCGCGGCGCGAGAGCCCGATCACCAGCCCAAGTGCAATGCCGAGCACCGCGCCCAGCAGCAGGCCGAGCGCGGCGGTGCCCAGCGTGAAGCCCGTGGCCTGCCACAGCGAGCCGTCGAGCGCCGCGCCCATGAAGGCCTTGGCCGCGGCGCTCGGCGGCGCGAGCGCATCGCTGCCCAATGCGGCTGCGCGCCGCGCGTACCACTCGAAGGCGCCGGCCAGCACGGCCGGAAAGACCCACGGCCGCAGCCAGCGAAGGATGCCGCGTTCAGTCATGGCCCTGCTCGATGAAGGCGAACAACTCCCGGCGCAGGCGTAGATATTCCGGATGCTCCTTGGTCGTGAGCTGGTCGCGCGGGCGCGGAATCTTTACGTCGATCATTCGCGCCAAGCTCGGCCGCTCCGGCCCGGGGTTGGCCTGCAGCGCAATCACGCGGTCGCCCAGATAAATGGCTTCTTCCAGGTCGTGCGTGACGAACAGCACCGTCAGCCCGTCGTCGCGCACGAGCCGTGCGAGCTCGTCCTGCAGGCTTTGGCGCGTGAGCGCATCGAGCGCGCCGAAGGGCTCGTCCATCATCATGAGCTCGGGCTTCTGCGCCAGGCAGCGCGCAATTTGCGCGCGCTGCTGCATGCCGCCCGAAAGCTGCACCGGAAACTTCTGCGCATGCTTTGCAAGCCCCACCTTTCCGAGCACGTCGGCAATGCGCGGCGCACGTTCTGCAGCAGGCACGCCGGCGGCCTCGAGCGCCAGGCTCACGTTGCCTTCTACCGTGCGCCAGGGCAGCAGCGCGCGGCCATAGTCCTGGAACACGAAAGCCACTTCGCGCGAAGGCTCCGTCATCTTCACGCCGTTGCGCCGCACTTCTCCGGCACTGGCGGTGACAAGTCCGCTGGCCGCGCGCAGCAGCGTGGTCTTGCCGCAGCCGCTCGGGCCGACGATGCAGACGAACTCGCCGCGCGCCACGTCGAACGAAGTGGGCGACAGGATCTCGCGCCCGCCGAGCCGGATCGCGACGCCATCGAAGCGAAGAAAGTCGGCGGCAGCGTTCACTTGGCGATCAGCTTTGCAACGTCGATGGAGGTCTTCAGCATGTCCTGGTCCTTCATCAGGCCGACCCAGTAGCCCAGCTGCTTTTCATTGACTATGGCGCCCGGCGGCGAGATCTGGATCTTCACGAGCACCTCGGGCGGCAGCTTGATGTACTTGCCGATGGCCGCGCGCACCCTGGCGTCGTTCTTCGGCTGCTGCATGAAGGCCGCGGCTTCGACCAGCGATTCGCGGAACGCGCGCGCGGCACCCGGGTTCTTTGCCACCCACTCGCGCTTGGCCGCATGCACGATGGTCTGGTTGTTCTCCGGCAGGAAGGTGGAGTAGTACGAAGCCACGTAGCCCGCGCCGCTCTCGGTGATGCGGCTCATGAAAGGGTCGGCCGACACCACCGCATCGACCGAGCCGCCGCGCAGCAGGTCGGCATGCTGCGGAAACGACGCCTCAACGAAGTTGACCTTGCGGTAGTCCACGCCGCTGTCCTTGAGCCATGCGCGAAAGGTCACGTGCAGGAACGCGCCGAGCCCGGGCACGCCGATCTTCTTGCCCACGCAATCCTGCGGGTTCTTGATGCCCGAGCCCGCGCGCGCTACCAGGCCGAAGCCGGTGATCGTCTTCGACGTGAGCCCGCCGCCCGCGACCAGCACCAGGTCGAGCCCGCCGTCCACCGCCTGCAGGAACACCGATGGCGTGGGCCCGCCGATCTGCAGCGAGTCGGACTGCAGCGCCGCGGGAATGGTGGAGTTGAGCGGAATGAACTTGAGCTCCACCTCGAGGTTGCGCTTCTTGAAGTAGCCCTCTTCGGCGGCCACGAAGACCGAGGCGAAGTCCGACACAGCCGTGTAGCCGAACACGATCTTCGGGTTCGCTTGCGCGCGCGAAGGCAGGGCCGCGGCGGCCGATGCGGCGCCCAGCACCGACAGCAGGGTGCGTCGTTTCATCATGTCTTTTGTCTCCTGGGAGTGGTGGTTTTCTTTGGCGGGGCCTTCGGCCGCGGCAGCGCTGCACGCAGCCCGCCGACGATGAAGTTCACGAGCATTGGCGTGGCGGCCGGATCGCTGCGCACGTTCTCGCCATGCGACAGCCGTTCGATGCGGCTGTCGTTCAGGTGATGCAAAAGCGCCCCCAGCGCGAACTGGTAGGCCCACGCCACCTGCCCGCGCGTGGCGTGCGGCATGGCGAGGTGCAGGGCGTCGATGTACGCCTCGGCCAGCGGATCGAAGTAGCCGCGCAACACACGGTCGGCTTCTTCGGTGGCGTGGTAGAGCTCGCGCGCCACCAGCAGCGCGTAGTACTCGCCCTCCGCACTCGCGCGCAGCGCGAGCACGGGGCCGGTAAAGGCTTCGATGATGCGCGGCAGCGTGCGCAGGTCGGCCGGGTCGACGTGCACCGCCTTGAGGCCCGCCAGCCGCTCATCGATGCTGTGGCTCCAGTGCTCGAAGATCGCGTGGAAGAGCTCGTGCTTCGGGCCGTAGTAGTAGCCCACCAGGGCCAGCGGCACGCCCGCTTCTTCCGCGATCTGGCGGATCGTGACCGCGTGGTAGCCATGCTGTGCAAAAAGCTTTTCGGCCGCCAGCAGGATGGCCTGCCGCCGGTCGGGCCGGGTGGCTTCGGCCACGGTGGCCGCAGCCCGGTGGGCGCTTCGTTTGGCGGGCGGGGTCCGGGTGTTCATCGGGCGTATTGAACGTCTGTACAAAACTATTGAACACACGTACAAACCCTGAGGTCAACCCCGATTGAGCGGCGTGGAATGCCGCATTACGCTCAATGCCATGCTCGCTCCCAACACTCCCCAGATTCGCCTCTACCAGGACTGGCTGCGCGACCAGCGCGGCCTTTCGTTCGACACCTACGACGCGCTGTGGCGCTGGTCCGTGACCGACCTGAACGCCTTCTGGCAGAGCATCTGGGACTACATGGGCATGCAGTCGCCCACGCCGCACACCGCGGTGCTGGCCGAAGCGCGCATGCCCGGCGCCACGTGGTTCCCGGGCGCGCAGGTCAACTACGCGCGCGAGGTGCTGCGCCATGCCGATGCGGCGCACGCGGCCGGCATGCCCGCCATCGTGAGCGACAACGAGCTCGGCGAAGTACGCGAGATGTCGTGGCCCGAGTTGCGCCGCCAGGTGGCTTCGGTTGCTCTCACCTTGCGCTCGCTTGGCGTGCGGCGCGGAGACCGCGTGGCCGCCTACATGCCCAACGTGCCCGAAACCATGGTGGCGTTTCTCGCGTGCTCGAGCATCGGCGCGGTGTGGAGCGTGTGCGCGCCCGACATGGGCACGGCCGCCGTGGTCGACCGCTTTCGCCAGATCGAACCCATGCTGCTGATTGCCGCCGACGGCGTGCATTACGGCGCCAAGCCCATCGACCGCAGCGCCGTGGTGCAAGAGCTGCGCGATGCACTGCCCAGCGTGCAGAAGCTGCTGCTGCTCAGAACGCCGTATGCCGCGCAGCAGCTCACGGCCGATGCGGACTGGCAGGGCGCCATCGCCCGCAACGACGCCGAGGTGGCCGCCTTCGAGCCCGAGTGGCTGCCCTTCGACCACCCGATCTGGATCGTCTATTCGAGCGGCACCACCGGCCTGCCCAAGCCCATCGTGCACGGGCAGGGCGGCATCATCATGACGATGTATGCCTGCGGGCTGCACAACGACGTGGGCGCGAGCTACGGCGCCAACAACTTCGGCGAGCGCTTCCACTGGTACAGCTCCACCGGCTGGGTCATGTGGAACTGCCAGCTCGGCGGGCTGGCGTTCGGCTCGACCATCGTCATCTACGACGGCCACCCGGCCGGCAGCAAGGAGAAGCCCGACTGGGCCGTGCTGTGGCGCTTTGTCGCCAAGCACCGCATCAGCTTCTTCGGTGCCGGCGCGGCCTACTTCACCAATTGCATGAAAGCCGGCGTGGTGGCGGCCGAATGCGGAGACCTCACGCGCGTGCGCGCGCTCGGCAGCACCGGCTCGCCGCTGTCGGAAGAAGTGCAGCGCTGGGGCACGGAGCAGCTGCTGGCCGCGGGCGCCCGCAACGTGTGGTGGTGCAACATTTCGGGCGGCACCGACTTCTGCGGCGCGTTCGTCGGCGGCAACCGCGAACTGCCCGAAGTGCCCGGCCAGATGCAGTGCCGGCAGCTCGGCCACGCGGTCGAGGCATGGAACGAAGACGGCCAGCCCGTCATCGGCGAAGTGGGCGAGCTGGTCTGCACCAAGGCCATTCCATCGATGCCCCTGTACTTCTGGGGCGACGAAGGCAATGCGCGCTACCTGTCGAGCTATTTCGACACCTACCCCGGCATCTGGCGCCACGGCGACTGGATCAAGATCGGCGAAGACGGCGGCTGCATCATCTACGGCCGCAGCGACGCCACCATCAACCGCCAGGGCCTGCGCATGGGCACCAGCGAGATCTACAGCGCCGTGGAAGGCCTGCCCGAAGTGCTCGACTCGATGGTGGTCGATCTCGAATACCTCGGCCGCGAAAGCTACATGCCGCTGTTCGTGGTGCTGCGCCCCGGCGTGCCGCTGGACAACGCCATGCGCGCGAAGATCAACGACGCCATCAAGACCTCGCTTTCACCGCGCTTTGCGCCCAACGACATCTTCCAGGTGGACGAAATCCCGCGCACGCTTTCGGGCAAGAAGCAGGAGCTGCCGATCAAGAAGCTGCTGCTCGGCCAGCCGATCGAGAAAGTGGTCAACCGCGAGGCCATGGCCAACCCCGGCAGCCTCGACTGGTTCGTGGCCTTTGCAGCGCGGCGCGCGGCTCAGGCCAGCAGTTCGTAGAGCACCATGCGCGTGCGGCGTCCGCGGATCTCGGCGTCTTCCTCGATGCGGCGCGTGCGCAGCCGCCCGCGCAGCGCCTCGAAGGTGGCTTCCGACACCAATGTTTGCGTGCCCAGCTGCTTGTTGATGCCCTCGATGCGGCTCGCCACGTTGATCACGTCGCCAAAGGCGGTGTAGGCCAGGCGGTCGTTCGACCCGAGCACGCCGGCGATCACCACGCCCGTGTGAATGCCGATGCGGGTGCGGAATTCGGGCAGCCCTTCGGCGCGCCACTTGCGGTTGAGATCGCCCATTTCGGCATGCAGCTGGAGCGCCGCCGTGCAGGCCTGGTACTCCGCGTCGCGCAGGTCCGCGGGTGCGCCCCACAGCACCATGATGCCGTCGCCGATGAACTTGTCGATCACACCGCCGTGCTGCGCGAACACGCGCGCCGCAAGATTGAAGTACTCCGTCAGCATGCCCACCAGCACATCGGGTTCGAGCGATTCGGAGATGCGGGTAAAGCCCTCGACGTCGGTGAACATCACGGCAATGCGGCGCGGCGAGCCGCTGGGCGCCAGCGTGTGGCCTTCGGCAATGAGCCGGTTGATCACGTCGACCGGCACGAACTTGCTGAAGGCCTTGAGGCTTCGCGCCGATTCGTCCAGGGCCTGGTCCAGGTGCTGGATTTCGAGCACCCGGCTTGTTTCACGCGGCAGGTTGTCCAGCTCCAGCAAGCCGATGCGCCGCGCAATGCGCGACAGGTTCTCCACCGGCGCCGTGACCAGCTTGGAGAGCCGCAGCGACAGCAGCAGCGTCGCCGCCAGGAAAATCACGGCCAGCAGCAGCCCCCACAGCACGGCGCGCTGCAGGCCGCCCAGCAGCATGTGTTCAGGCACCCAGCTCACCAGCTGCCAGCCAGTGGACGGAATGCGCGAGTGCTGCACCAGATAGCGCTTGCCCTCGAACGCGATCGAAAAGCTGGTGTCGTGCGGTCCGGCCGCCAGGCCGTCGGCAACCATGTGCTCGTGCAGTGCGCCAAGAATGCCGCCCTTGGCCGGCGCCAGTTCGCGGACCACGCCCGGCACGTCGCTGCGGGCGAGCACCTGGTAGTCGGCGCTCAGAAGGGCGCTGTTGCCCTGGCCGCTACCGCTGCTGAAGAGGCGCACGAATTCGGACAACCGCCCCAGCGACACGTCGCCCGCCACGACCATCGCGCGCTCGCTGCCTTCGTCCGGGCCGCGCCTGCTTGGCAGTGCATAGGTCACGCCCAGCTCCTGTGCGGCGGCAAAAACGTAGGGCTGGGTCCAGATCGGGCCCTTGGCCTGGCGGGCCTGCAGGTACCAGCTGCGTTGCGTCGGGTCGTAGCTGCTGCGGTAGGCCTCGATGCGCGTCGTGCCGTAGCGCTGCCGCACGTCGCCCGGCGCATTGGAGGCCGGCTTGTACTCCCATGTTTCGGTGGTGAAAGCCGGCCCGCGCGAAATCTGCCGCACCGCCAGCGCCGGGTAGCGCAACACCATCAGCATCTGGCCGTCGCTGTTGGCCACGTAGGTGCTGTCGAGCTCGGGGGATTGCTGCAGCAGCGTCCACAGCAGCTCGGCGGTCTGGCCGGAGTTGTCGCCCGCGGGACGCAGGTTGGGCGAGTCGCCGATGGCGCCCACCACCGATTCGGTCTTGGCCAGAAAGGCGAGCACCTTGTCTTCGGTGCGGTCGTGGTTGGCCTTGTGGGCCGATTGCCCGATGCTGGAGACCAAACGCTGCGAGCCCCAGTAGCCCAACGCCACCAGCAGCAGCGATTGGCTCAGGGCAACGGCGCTGACGACCGTGCCCACGTCCACTCTGAAGCGGCGCGGCTTGCGATAGGGGCCGGTGGCCCTTGGCGATGTTGGTGTTGTCTCCACAAAAGCAAAAGACGGCTGCCCCGTCGAGGAATGCAGCGGTCATTTTGCGGTGGGCGCGCTAACAGGTGTCAGCGTAAGTGTGCAGTGCGCTACTAACGCATCGAAGTTTTGGGCAGAGGTGTGCAGAATTTCGCGGCCGATGCAACACTTCAGCGGCGCAAGGGAACTATTTGGGTCAGCGTGCGTCGTGGAAAATTATTCCTAGCGTATGCCGCCGGCCTGCGCGCACGCGGCTCACGCCATGCCGCATCGTCACGCGGTAGGTGCCGCGCGTACCCGCCACCGGCCGCTGGTTGACCGCGAAGATCACCGCCTCGCCCTGGGCGAGCGGCACCACCTCGGCGCGCGACTGCATGCGCGGCCGCTGCTCGGTCAGCACGAATTCGCCGCCCGTGAAGTCTTCGCCCGGCCGGCTCAGCAGCACCGTGAGCTGCAGCGGAAACTGCAGGTCGCCGTACAGGTCCTGGTGCAGGCAGTTGTAGTCGCCCTCGTCATAGCGAAGCAGCAGCGGGGTGGGGCGCAACTGGCCCGCCGCATGGCAGCGCGCAAGGTAGGAGGCGTGGTCCGCCGGGTAGTCGGCCGGCTGGCCCATGGCCGCGGCCCATGCGTTGGCAAGAGGCGCCAGCCGCTCGTAGAGGGCGCTGCGCCACCCGGCGAGCAAGGGTGGCAGCGGGTCGGCGAAGTACTGGTACTCGCCCTGGCCGAAGCCGTGGCGCTGCATCACCACGCGGCTGCGGAAGTGGCCGGGTTCGTCGTAGAGCGCGGCAAGTGCGGCGCATTCCTTGGGGGTGAACAGCACGCCCGTGGTGGCGCAGCCGCGCGCGGCGAGTTCGGTTTCGATGCGCGGCCAGTCGAGGGCCGCAGCGGATTTTTCGGGAGAGTTCGTCGGCATGCGGGCAGTGTGCTGCCGGCGCGGCGGCGGCGCTGGCCGTTTCCGGACACCACTTCCGGCGTGCTTACCCGCCTATATCCACTTGCCGGCTACAGCCACTTGCCGCTGCCCGTCGGCATCTGGATGTTGGTGGCCGGATCGCTGCCGCTCACCAGCGCCCCAATCGCAATGCTCAACAGCGAAATGAAGATGCTTGCGAAGAACGCGGTCCAGAAGCCGGAGAGCTTGAATCCCCGCACCAGCGCGGCCACCAGCATGATCATCAGCGCGTTGATCACCAGCAGGAAGAGGCCGAAGGTCAGCAGCGTCAACGGCAGCGTGAGCACGATCAAAAGCGGCTTCACCACGGCATTGGCCAGGCCCAGCAGAAGGGCCGAGATCACCAACGCGGATGTGCTCTCGAACTTGAGGCCGCGGAAGATCAGGCTTGCGACCCACAGCGCCAGCGCCGTGATGGCCCAGTGCACGAGAAAGGGGGCGAGATTGTTCAGCATGATGTGAAAGGCGGAAGAGGCGGAAGACGGCCCGCCTGGTGGTTCAGGCCATCATATCGGCAGCGTCTTGGGATGAGCCGCGACGTGCCTCGGCGAGCAGCCAGTCGCTGAAGAACTTCAGCAGCGGCCGCTGATCGGCCCGCTCGGGCGTCACGAGGTAGTAGTTGCGCTCGCCCGAGAGCGGCCGCGCGCAGGCCACCACCAGTTCGCCGCGCGCAAGCTCGTCGGCGACCAGCATGGTGGGCATCAGCGCCACGCCCAGGCCGTGCGACGCGGCTGCGGCCAATATGGAAAACAGCTCGTATCGCGGCCCGCCGCGCGCGTTGGGCGCATCGATCTGCTGCGCGTCGAACCACTGGCGCCAGCCGTCCGGCCGCGTGCTTTGCTGCAGCAGCGGCATCTTAGCGATGGCGGCGGGCGCCACCGGCTTGCCGCGCGGCAGAAGCGACGGGCTGCAGACCGGCACCACGTCTTCATGCATCAGCATGAGTGCGTGCGTGCCGGCCCAGTTTTCTACTTGCGCCGGTGTGCCGGCGTACAGCGCGGCATCGAATTCGGCATCGGCAAAAAGAAAGGGGCGGGTGCGCGTCTCGATGTGCACCACCACGTCGGGCTGCAGCGCCGCAAAGCCCTTGAGGCGCGGCATCAGCCAGCGCGTGGCAAAGGTGGGCACGGCCGCCAGCGAGAGCGAGCCGCCTTCGCCCTGGTGCGCCATGGCGTCGAGCGTGTCGCGTTCCATGGCCTCGAGCCGTTTGGTGATCTGCCGCGCGTAGGCCGCGCCGCTTGCGGTAAGGGCCACGCCATGTCGGGTGCGGCGGAACAGCGCCACGCCCAGAAAGGCTTCCAGCGTGCCGATCTGGCGCGACACGGCGCTTTGCGTGAGCGCGAGTTCCTGCGCGGCGCGGGTGTAGCTCTCGTGGCGCGCGGCGGCGTCGAAGCACACGAGGGTCTGCAGGGGTGGGATCTTGCGGCGCATGTATGCCGCTAGTGTATGACTGGGACGATGCCGCTACCAATGGAAACGTCTTTGTGCGCAGCCGCAAGATGTGCGTCACGCTCATATCTGGGTGAGGATTCATCGTTTGCGCCCGGCCCCTTGCATGGCTAGGATCGGCCCATTCCCCTCGGTTTCTTTTTTCCCCCTATTCCGGAGACAGCCACATGGCCGCCAAAGCGCAATTCCACTGGGACGACCCCCTTCTTCTCGACCAGCAACTGACCGACGAAGAACGCATGATCCGCGACGCGGCCAATGCCTACTGCCAGGAGCGCCTGGCGCCCCGCGTCATCGAAGGTTTCCGCAGCGGCGAAACCGACCCCGCCATCTTTCGTGAAATGGGCGCGCTCGGCCTGCTTGGCCCCACGATTCCGGAGCAGTACGGCGGCCCCGGCCTCAACTATGTGGCCTACGGCCTGATCGCCCGCGAAGTGGAGCGCGTCGACTCGGGCTACCGCTCGATGGCCAGCGTGCAGAGCTCGCTGGTGATGGTGCCCATCTTCGAATTCGGCACCGAGGCGCAAAAACAGAAGTTCCTGCCCAAGCTCGCCACCGGTGAGTGGATCGGCTGCTTCGGCCTGACCGAACCCGACCACGGCTCCGACCCCGGCAGCATGGTCACGCGCGCCAAGAAGGTGCCGGGCGGCTATTCGCTCAGCGGCGCCAAGATGTGGATCAGCAATTCGCCCATCGCCGACGTGTTCGTGGTGTGGGCCAAGGAAGTCAGCGAAAGCGGCACCGTGGGCCCGATCCGCGGCTTCGTGCTCGAGAAGGGCATGAAGGGCCTCAGCGCCCCCGCGATTCACGGCAAGGTCGGCCTGCGCGCCAGCATCACCGGCGAAATCGTGATGGACGGCGTGTTCTGCCCCGAAGAAAACGCGTTCCCTGAAGTGCAGGGCCTCAAGGGTCCGTTCACCTGCCTGAACAGCGCTCGCTACGGCATCTCATGGGGCGCCCTCGGTGCCGCCGAAGACTGCTGGCACCGTGCCCGCCAGTACACGCTGGACCGCAAGCAGTTCGGCCGCCCGCTCGCCGCCAACCAACTCATCCAGAAGAAGCTGGCCGACATGCAGACCGAAATCACGCTGGGCCTGCAAGGCAGTCTCCGCCTGGGCCGCATGAAGGACGAAGGCACCGCCTCGGTCGAGATCACCTCGATCATGAAGCGCAACAACTGCGGCAAGGCCTTGGACATCGCCCGCCTGGCGCGCGACATGATGGGCGGCAACGGCATCAGCGACGAGTTCGGCGTGGCCCGCCACCTGGTGAACCTCGAAGTGGTGAACACCTACGAAGGCACGCACGACATCCACGCGCTGATCCTGGGCCGCGCGATCACCGGCATTGCGGCTTTCGCGAACTAAGCACGCATGGCCAAGCCCGCAGCCCTGGACGGCATCAAGGTTCTCGATCTGTCCCGCGTGCTCGCGGGCCCGTGGTGCACGCAGATCCTCGCGGACCTGGGCGCCGATGTCATCAAGATCGAGCGGCCCGGCGTGGGCGACGACACGCGCACCTGGGGCCCGCCGTTCATCAAGGACGCGAACGGCAACGACACCGATCAGGCCAGCTACTTCACCGCCTGCAACCGCAACAAGCGTTCGGTCACGGTCGACATGGCCACGCCCGACGGGCAGGCGCTGCTCCAGCAGATGGCGGCGCAGGCCGACATCGTCGTCGAGAACTTCAAGACCGGCGGCCTGAAGCAATACGGCCTCGACCATGAGAGCCTGCGCGCGGTCAACCCGCGCCTCATCTATTGCAGCGTGACCGGCTTCGGCCATGACGGCCCGTATGCCGAGCGCGCGGGCTACGACCTGATGATCCAGGCCATGACCGGCATGATGAGCATCACCGGCCGCCCCGACGGCGAGCCCGGCGGCGGACCGCTGCGCGTGGGCGTGGCGCTCACCGACCTGTTCACCGGCGTCTATGCGAGCACCGCCATCCTCGCTGCGCTGCAGGTGCGCAATCGCACCGGCGAAGGCCAGCACATCGACATGGCGCTGCTCGACGTGGGCATGGCCATCCTCGCCAACCAGGCGAGCGCCTTTCTCAACACCGGCAAGGCGCCGCAGCGCCAGGGCAACACGCATCCGAGCCTCGCGCCTTATCAAGACTTTCCGACGCTGGACGGTTCGATGCTGCTGGCCATCGGCAACAACGGCCAGTTCGCGCGCTTCTGCGAGGCGGCCGGCCACCCGGAGTGGGCGGCCGATGCGCGCTTTGCCACCAACACGCTGCGCGTGAAGCACCGCGGTGTGCTCATTCCGATGATGGAAGAGCTCACGCGCACCCGCACCACCGCCGACTGGGTCACGCTGCTCGAGGACAAGGCCGTGCCCTGCGGCCCGATCAACGACATTGCCCAAGCCTTCGACGATGCGCAGGTCAAGTCGCGCGGCCTGGCCGTGACGCTGCCGCGCGATGCAGGCGACGGCATCGAAAGCATCACCGGCGTGGCGAGCCCGCTGCGCCTGACAGCCACGCCGCCCGTGCTGCGCCATGCCCCGCCGGCACTGGGCCAGCACACGCGCGAGGTGCTGGCCGAGTTCGGCATCGACGCCGCGCGCTTCGACACCCTGCGCGCGGCGGGCGTGGTCTAAGAAAGCAAGCAATCAAGCAAGGAGAGCAAGCCATGACGGACCCGATCCACAGCCCACTGTTCTCGGTGCTGCGCATCGACCACGTCGTGCTGCGCGTGAAGGACGCGGAGCGCGCCATTGCCTTCTACCGCGACGTGCTCGGCTGCGCGGTCGAGAGGCGCCGAGAACACCTGGGGCTCGTGCACCTGCGCGCCGGCACCAACCTCATCGACCTCGTCACGCTCAATGGCCCGCTCGGCAAGCAGGGCGGCGCGTTGCCCGGCAAGGAAGGCCGCAACGTCGACCACATCTGCCTGCGCATCGAGCCCTTCGACGAAGCGGCGATTCGCGCGTTGATGGCCCGGCACGGCGTTCAGGTGAATGGAGAGGTGCAGAACAACTTCGGCGCTGAGGGCGACGGGCCTTCGATCTACATCACCGACCCGGACGGCAACGGCATCGAACTCAAGGGGGCGGCGGGCTGATTTCTGTTTGCCGCGGTATTGTTTTTGGTGCTGTTGTTCGCTCGGGGCGGCGCACCCGCCGACGGGGTACCTTTCTCCGCGAATGTCCCCCGGCCTGCGGCCTCCTCCTTTATTTCGCTGCGCAAGGCACCCCGCCAGCGGGTGCGTTGGGCAGAGCAGTCGTTGATCAGCGGAACACCAGCAGCGTGCCCTGGTGCACAGGGCATCGGGTGCTCCGCGCAGCGAAATAAAGGAGGAGGGGCGCAGCCCCGTGGGACATTCGCGGAGGGGAGTACCCGGTGGCCTTTGCACATGCCCTGAATGCACCCTCCCCGAATGCACCCGCACCTCGACTACCGCTCCGCCCGTTGAGCTTCGCGGAGAATCGGCGCGCGCCATCGCGCATACAACGATTTTTCAAGGGAGCTTTTCAATGTCCGAACTTTCATCTGCCGCGCGTGCCACCGCGCGACTTTCCGTCGCCATGTCGGCGCTGGTCGTCGCTGCGCTGCTGGCCGCCTGCGGCTCGCGCCAACCGGCCACGCCCGAGCCTCCGCCCGCAACCGCCACGCCACGCAACAGTGTCGTCATGCCCGCCATCGCCTATGGCACCACCACCAAGGGCGTGCAACTGTCGAAGGCCGACGACGCCTGCGATGTGCCTGCTTCGCTGCGGCAAGCCGTGCAGGATCAGCTGCTTGAGCCCTACGAATTTCTGCTCACGCCGCCGGCACCCGCCAACGCGCAGGCTGCGCCCGTGCTGAAGCTGGAAATTACCGATCTGCTGGCGAACGCGGGCGGCCTCTACGGCGGCCCCAAGATCGTTCAGCTGCGCGGCACGCTGGAGCGCCAGGGCGACGCGCCCGCGAAGTTCACCGCGCAGCGCCAGATGTTCATCTACTTCGGCATGCCGCGCAGCACCTGCAGCATGGTCGGTGTCGTGACCTACAAGCTGGGCGAGGACATCGCGCAGTGGCTGCTGAAGCCGGTGGACGGTGCGGTGCTGGGCGAGCGCCAATAAGGAATCCCGGGCGATGACTCAGATGAAAAAGCTCGAGGCGGTCGCTGTACCGACCGCCTTCGATGACCAGGGTGCCTGGGAGATCGTGCGTGTCGACTACGCGCTGCAGCAACTCACAGTCGTCGCCCAGGACATAAAAAGCGATACGTCGATCAGAGTCAGGTTCGACGGCGTCGTGGCCTATCGGGTCATGGACGAGCGCGACCTGGGCGAATACTGGCCCGCCTGTTCCCAGCCGAACGGATGGGTTTATTCGATTCGATCGGGTGGCTGGCTGTCACAGGAATCGGTGCGCTCCGGCAGCTGCATCGGTTGTTCTACCCCGATGTCCATGAGTACCTGGTGGCCGGATTCACCGATTGCGTCTCCGTTCTTTGCACCAGCGAGCCGCGGGTCGAATTGGGCCGCGGCAACAGCTAGCTCGCGCGCCCCACGATCGCCACCCCGAACACCACCACGCCGAGCACGAGGTTCAGGCTCACCAGCTTACGCACCATGTCGAGCCGCCCGGCCGCCACGGGCCATGCGCTCTCGTCGACCGCGCGCCGCAGCGCCCTGAACACCGAGGCGCGGATGTACACGTAGATACCTGCCATGACGATGGCGATGCCCATCATCGCCTCGACGCGCCAGTGCACGCCGCGGAAGCCGCCCATCAGCAGGATCATGGCCACGCCGGTCACGAACAGCAGCGTGACCGCCGCATCCACCCCGACGAAGAAGCGCCGGAGCGCCGCGGCCATCGTGCGCAGGCGCAGCGGCGGCTCCAGCGTGGCGACAGCGGCGGGGCGCACCGCAAAGTGCAGGGTGGCCATGCCGCCGACCCAGAAGGCGGCGGCCAGAAGATGGATGAAAAGCAGGATGACGTGTTGCATGGGGACCGATCAGAACACCGAAAGGCGCGAGTGCGCAATGCCGGCGCTGTTGCGTTAAAACTCCGTCTTTCGCATGCAAGAAAGAAAGACGAGGCTTCGATGACCCGCACCATCGCGCAAAAACGCGCCGACTTCCGCGCCCTTCATGAGCAGGGCTGCTTCGTCATTCCCAATCCTTGGGACACGGGCAGCGCGCGCTACCTCGAAGGCCTTGGCTTCAAGGCGCTGGCCACCACCAGTTCGGGCTTCGCATGGTCGCACGGCAAGGCCGACGGCGGACTGGAGCGCGGGTTGATCCTCGCCCATCTGCGAGAGCTGGTCGCGGCCACCGACCTGCCGGTGAACGCCGATTTCGAGAACGGCTTTGCCGCCGATGCGCAGGGCGTTGCCGAAAGCGTGCGGCTTGCGGTCGAAACCGGCGTGGCCGGCCTTTCGATCGAAGATTCGACCGGCGATGCCGCGAACCCGCTCTTTCCTATCGAGGTGGCGGTAGAGCGGCTGCGCGCTGCGCGCCAAGCCATCGATGCGGCGGGCGGCGACACCTTGCTGGTGGGCCGCGCCGAGAATTTCTTCGCGGGCCGGCCCGACCTGGACGACACCATCGCGCGGCTCAAGGCTTATGCCGAAGCTGGCGCCGATTGCCTCTACGCACCCGGCATCAAGACGCGCGAGCAGATTGCCGCGGTGGTTGCGGCGGTGGCGCCGAAGCCGGTCAACCTGCTCGTCGGCTCGACCAGCGAACTCACCATGCAGGACATCGCCGAACTCGGCGTGCGGCGCGTGAGCGTGGGCGGCGCGCTCGCGCGTTCGGCCTGGGGCGGGTTCATGCGCGCCGCGCGCACGCTGGCGGAAGAGGGACGCTTCGACGGTTTTGCCGGCGCCGCGATGGGCAGCGAACTCGACGGCTTCTTTCGTCCGTTCGGAAAGAGATAAGCGAAGAGGACCCCAGGCCCGACATGGAAGCGCTGCTCGCGGAAATCCGCAGCTGCATTGCCTGCGCGGCCCACCTGCCGCTGGGGCCGCGGCCGGTGGTGCAGGCCAGCGCCAGTGCGCGGCTGCTGATCGTCGGCCAGGCGCCGAGCCTGACGGTGCACACCACCGGCATGCCGTGGAACGACAAGAGCGGCGAGCAGTTGCGCCGCTGGCTCGGCATCGACCGCGAGGTGTTCTACGACCCGGAGCGCGTGGCGATCATGCCGATGGGCTACTGCTACCCGGGGCGTGGCAGCAGCGGCGATTTGCCCCCGCGCAGGGAGTGCTCCGCGCTATGGCACGAACGCCTGCTTGCGCAGATGAAGCACATCGAACTGACACTGCTCATCGGCCAGTATGCGCAGCGCCACTTCCTGGGCAGCACCAGCAAAGGCGGTGTGACGGAAACCGTCGAGGCCTTTGCGGAGTACGCACCGCGCTTCATTCCGCTGCCGCATCCGTCGCCGCGCAACACGGGTTGGTTCAAGCACCATCCGTGGTTCGAGCGCGACGTGCTGCCGGTGCTGCGCGAGCGCGTGCGGCAGGCGCTGAGGAACACCGGTTAGCCGGTCTTGCCGACCTTGCGAATAGCGTTCTTCCGCGCCGCGGGCCGCCGCGGCGGCTTTGTCTCCAGCACCAGTTCGGCCGGCAACGTGTCGTTCCACGATTCGGTGAAGTAGGCGCGGTCGCTCGGCACGAGCTGAGGCAAGGCCTCGCGCAACAAACTCAGCGACTGCTCGGCCGCCTTCAGGTCGCCCGCATGCGCCGCATACCAGGCGTGCTCGAACAGCAGGCTGCAATGCTGCAGGCCGGGGTAGCGCCGGCGGCCGGCCTGGTGATCGGCCAACCGCGCCTGCGCCACCTCGACCCAGCGCGCAGGCCAGTGGGCCGCATCGAACGCGTCCGCAAGCGGTCCGGCGAGCGTCGATATCGCGGCAGGGTCCAGCGGCTTCTGCGTGCGGAATTGGGCGAGCGTGGGTTGCGGCTCTGGGCGGCAATGGCCCCGCGCGATGCGCATCAGGTAGATCGCGTTCCAGGCGGAGCGACCCTGGCCGTCGGTGTGGCCGCAGAGCCATTCGCTGAAGGCAATCCACTGCACGGCGCGGCGCGTGGTGTCGGCATTGCCGTCGTGCGCAAGGGCTGGCAGGTCGGAGAGGCCGACGCGGTCGAACAGCCATGCGGCCATGCCCATGTTGGCGGCCACGTGCTGCGCCGCGTCGAAGGAATGCGACTCGAAGGCTGCGGCCAACGCCTCGCCGAAGCGGCGCAATGCCTCTTCGGCCAGTGCCGCGGCGGCGGGCTTGTCGTCGGCGGCAAGCCCCAGTGCGCGCGAGCGGCACACCAGCGCCCAGAGGTTGCACCACTCGAAGCGCACGTCGGGGTGGTGGCGCAGCACCAGCCCGCGCGCCGCGTCGCCGGCCATGCCGCCCAGCAGCGATTCGGCCAGCGGCAGGTCGCGCGCGGTGTAGGCGCACCAGGCCGAGACGATGCATTCCATCGCACCCAGGTAGTCGTTGCCCGCCACGTGGTGCGCGAGGCGCTGCTTCTTGAGCGCCTGCAGCCTGCGGCGAGCTTGTTCGTTGTCGCCGAGCCGGCGCCACAGCATGGCCTCGTTGAGCGTGACCAGCGCGCGCTGGAAGTCGGTGGCGGCCAGCGTGCCGGCCAGGCGGATGGACTCGAGCGCGCTGGCCGGTTGGCCCGGCGTGCCGCCACCCGCCACCGGCGCCATGAGCCGGCCTTGCCGCGCCGCCTGCTGCGAGGCGACCAGTTGCTTCCAGAACGCGGCGTCTTGCAGGTGCACGGCATCGGGCGGCATCGGCGAGCCTGGCTCCGCTGAAGCCAGCTTGCGCGAACGCAGCCCGAGAAAAGACGCCACTTCGGCCGCCGTGGCGGCGCGGCCGCCGACCAGCAGGCGAACACGCTTCGCCTCCGCCGCGGGCAACCAGAAGGGCCCTTGGCTGCGCCGTTCGTCGTTCAGGAAGCGCGGCTCACGCTGCGTGTCTTCGCCCCAGCCCACCTCGACACTCCACGCCTTGAAGTCGCGGAAGGCACGGCTCACCACCATGCGCAGCGTGCTCGCGCCGGTGACTTCGCCGCGAAGGTCTGACAGCCGCACCAGGCCGCCTTCGGCATCGTGCGCGTGCTTCATGCGCGCAAGCAGCCAGAGCGACTGGAAGGCCGCGCGGCGGCCATCGACTGATTGCGGCGAGGTGAGTTCGATGGAAAGCGGGGTGGGAGCAGCGGGTTTGGGCACGCCCCGGATTGAACCTCAAATTGCGCGTCGGCGTTTGAAGGTCGAGGCGGTTTTCTTTCAGTACTTGTCCCGCTCCGTCAACGCTTGGACCTGGCTGCGCCCGATGCCCAGGTCTCGCAGCTCGTGGTCGCTCATGCCGGCCAGATGCTGGGAGTCGGCGCGGTTGCGGCGGTGCTCCGCGGCGCGGCGGCGCCAACTGCGCAGGGCATGCATCAGGCGTTGATGAAAGGGCGAGTGCGTTGGCGCTGTCACGATGGGCTCCTTGTTGGGGAGCGCCGATCTTGCGGCGATGCATGCTATTGTGGAAGTTGAGATTCCTGACACTTCCAATCAGCATTCCTGATGCGACAACTCAACCTCGACCAGCTTCGTACGCTCATTGCCATTGCCGACCTTGGCACTTTCTCGGCGGCCGCCAGTGCGCTGCACCTTGCCCAGCCCACCGTGAGCCTGCACATCAGCGAACTCGAATCGCGGCTGGGCACATCCCTGGTGGTGCGCGGCAACCGCCGTGTCACGCCCACCGCGGCTGGCGCGGCGCTGGTCGAGCGCGGACGCAAGCTGCTGCGCGACACCGACGACGCCATCGAAGCCGTCAAGCGCCAGGCCGAAGGCCGCACCGGCCGCGTGCGCCTGGGCACTTCCACCGGTGTGGTGGTCGACCTGCTGCCGCAAGTGCTCGAGGCCTTGGGCGTGGGGCATTCAGGCATCGACGTGGAGGTGAGCATCCTCGGCTCGAACGACGCGATGTCTCGGCTGGCGGCGGGCACGCTCGACATCGGCCTGGTGGCCGTGCCGCAGCCGCCGCTGCGCGATCTGGTCGTGACGCCTTGGCGCGACCAGGCCATGATGGCCTTCGTTCCGCAGCGCTGGAAGGCGCCCAAGCGCGTGACGCCCGCATGGCTGGCGGCGCAGCCGCTGATCTTCAACGAGGCCACCACGCACATGTACCGGCTCACCATGGAGTGGTTTGCAGCGGCGGGCTTCGCGCCCCGCGCGCGCATCGAGCTCAATTACGACGCGGCCATCCGCAGCCTGGTGGCGGCCGGCTATGGCGCCGCGCTGCTGCCGCTGCAGCAGTCCACCGACGCGGCGCTGAACGAGCGCATGCAGATCTTGCCGGTCACGCCCAGGCTCACGCGGCGCCTCGGCATTGCGCACCGCCAGCGTGCCACGCTCGACGGCGCCACGCTCAGTGTGTTGAAGGTGCTGACGGAGTTTCGCCAGCTCTGATTTCAGCTGCTGCGCGTGGGCTCGTTCGGAAGGCCTTCGATTGGGCACTCGGCAGTGCCGATGGTGCTGCGCGTGAACGACTCCACCTGCTTGCGCGCAGCTTCGGGGTCTTCGATCCACTGCTTGTAGAAGTCGAACGGGCATTTGGCCACGCCCTTGTCGCCGTCGCCCGAATTGATGACGCCGGTGTAGCCGCGGTGCATGAGCTTGAACAGGTGGTTCTGCGACTGGCCGTTCTTGCGCGCATCGCGTATCAGCCCCATGGAAAGCTCGGCGTAGTTGATGCCCATTTCTTCCTCGCCGCATTCGCCGAGCGTGCGGCCGTCGAAGCCGATGATGGCCGAATGCCCGAAGTACGAGTACACGCCGTCGAAGCCCGCCGCGTTGGCCACCGCCACGTAGGTGTTGTTCATGAAGGCCATGGCCTTGGACACAAGAATCTGCTGCTCCTTGGCCGGGTACATGTAGCCCTGGCAGCGAATGACGAGTTCGGCGCCGCGCATGGTGCAGTCGCGCCAGATCTCGGGGTAGTTGCCGTCGTCGCAGACGATGAGGCTGATCTTCATGCCCTTGGGGCCGTCGCTCACGTAGGTGCGGTCGCCCGGGTACCAGCCCTCGATGGGCACCCACGGCATGATCTTGCGGTACTTCTGGACGATTTCGCCCTGGTTGTTCATGAGGATCAGCGTGTTGTAGGGCGCCTTGTCCGGATGCTGCTCATGGCGCTCGCCGGTCAGCGAGAACACGCCCCACACGTTGGCGCGGCGGCAGGCGTCGGCAAAGATGGCGGTCTCCTCGCCGGGCACGGTGGCGGCGGTGTCGTACATCTCCTTCTCGTCGTACATGATCCCGTGCGTGGAGTATTCGGGAAAGATCACCAGGTCCATGCCCGGCAGGCCCTTCTTCATGCCGACCAGCATCTCTGCGATCTTGCGGGCGTTGTCCAGCACCTCGGCCTTGGTGTGCAGGCGGGGCATCTTGTAGTTGACGACCGCGACGCCCACGCAATCGCTGCTGCTCGAAATATCACCATGTCGCATGACGCTGCTCCTGAAGGATGGTTGAGAAACAAGAAAAAAAGCCCGGCCCGGCGTTGTTCCGGTTCGGGCTTGTCTGCGGTGCGGCGGGTTCGTGTCGTCGAAGCCGATTGTTCTCAACTCAGCGGGGGCTGCCCATACGTCATTTCGCTGATTGCGGCGGGGGCGTTCAGCGGGGCCGCGCGTAATCGGATTCGATCCAGGCCGTGGCGCTGGACGTGGTGAGCCTGAAGGCCGGCGAGACGTTGACGCTGGCAAGCTCGGTGTCGTCCGCATCGTCATGCGCGGTGAGCGTGGCGGAGGGGCTGTCCTCGTCGGGAACGATGGCGAGCGACACGCGCACGCGCTGGTCGTTGCGGGCGGTGACGGTCACGCTCTTGTTGAGCGTGGCGTGCAGCTGCTGCTCATGGCGGCGAATGACTTCGGCGGCGGTCTTCACCAGCGTCGAAAACGCGGGCCCGTCGAGCGGCTTGGGGTTCTTCTTGTCGCGGCCCATGGTCCATGGGCCGACCAGCGCCGGCTCCGGGTCTCCGTGGCGCGTCATCTCGACGGCCCAGCCGTCGTCTTCCTCGTTCTTGATCACGCGGGCGGCCCATTGGCCGTCGCGCCAGAGGCGGGCTTCCTGAAGGGGGAGGGTGTCGTCGGAGTCGGTGGTGGAATCTGTGGCTTCGGTCATTCGGGTGCTTGTGTTCGTGTGCGCCTCATTTTCGCCCGTGCCGGCGAACGGGCGCTCAGAACACCGACAGACCGGTGCGCGCAACGAAGAGCTCCAGCGCCTTCATGCCGAGCAGCGAGTTGCCCGTGGCATCCAGCGCCGGCGACCAGACGCACAGCGTGAGCCGGTCGGGCACCACGGCCACGATGCCGCCGCCCACGCCGCTTTTGCAGGGCAGGCCGATCGAAAACGCCACATCGCCCGCCGCGTCGTAGGTTCCGCAGGTGAGCATCAGCGAATTGATGCGCCGTGCCTGCCGCTCGCCGGTGACTTCGGCCTGGCCGTCGATCGGATGCGCACCGTCGCGGCACAGGAACGCGGCCGCACGTGCGAGCTGGCGGCAGTTCATCCGCAGCGCGCACTGGTGAAAGTAGGTGTCGAGCACATCGGCGACGTCGTTGTCGATCTTCCCGAAGCTCTTCATGAAGTTGGCGAGCGCGATATTGCGAAAGCCCGTGGCGGCTTCGGACTGCGCCACCTCGTCGTCGAACGCGATCGGCTCTCCGCACAGGCTGCCCATCAACGCAAGAATGTCGGCCTTGGCGCTGCCGCCGTTGGCGCGCGCTTGGCTCACGAGGCGGTCGGCGACGGCAATGGCGCCCGCATTGATGAACGGATTGCGCGGCTTGCCGTGCTCGTTCTCCAGCTGCACCAGCGAGTTGAAGGGGTTGCCCGAGGGCTCGCGTCCGATGCGCTCCCACAGCGCATCGCCCATGCGCTGCATGGCAAGCGTGAGCGTGAAGAGCTTGGACACGCTCTGGATCGAGAACGGCGTTTCGGCGTCGCCGGCAAAAGCCTCGGCGCCTTGGCAGGTGCGCAGCGCAATGCCGAGCTGCTGCGGATCGACGCAGGCCAGCGCGGGAATGTAGCTGGCCACCGTGCCGGCCTTGCCCAGCAGCGGCCGCAAGGTGGCGACGATGTCGTCGAGCACCGGCTGGAAGTCTGCGTCTTTCATGGCCGTGCCTTTCGCCGGTTGACCATCACGATGCCCAGGCCGACACCCACCAGCGCGAGCATCAATTGCAGCGTGAGCGGTTCGCTGAGCAGCACCACGCCGAACACCAATGCGAACAGCGGCGTCAGAAAGCTGAACGACGACATCTGAGTGGCGGGGTAGTGCCGCAGCAGCCACATCCAGGTGAGATAGCTCGCGAACGCGCCGATCACGGTCTGCAGGCCGATCGACGTCCACGCCCAGGCCGAATACGAGAAGCCCCACTTTTCTCCCAGCAGCAGCGAGATCACAGGGCACACCGCCGCGGTCACGCCCACCTGGTAGAACAAGGCCTTCTCGGCGCTTGCGGTGGCAAGCTTCGTGGTGCGCAGCGCCAGCGTGGTCAGGCCCCAGAGCATGCCGCCCACGAGCCCCATGGCATCGCCCAGCAACTGGTTGGAGCTCGAGTGCCCGAAGCCCTCGCTGAACGCGAACACCACGGCGGCGAAGGCGATGACGAGGCCCAGCCATTGCAAGCCCCGCAGGCGTTCGGCCGGCACCCAGCGCGGCAGCAGCAGCGACACCCAGAAAGGTGCGGTGTAAAGAAAGACCGTGAGCCGCGAGGCCGAGGTGTGCTGCAGGCCCAGGTAGATGCAGGCGAACTCGCCCGCGAACAGCAGCCCCACGAGCAGGCCGCCCGGCAGCGTGCCGTCGCGCTCGAAGAGCGGCACGCGGCGCCACACGCACCAGAGCCACAGCAGCACGACGGCGCCCACCATGCGGATCGTCGCCTGCCAGAGCGGCGGCACTTCGGTGACTGTGGTCTTGATGAGAATCTGCTGCAGCCCCCAGAACGCGCAGCATGCGATGAGAAGGCCGATGGCGAGGGAGTCGAGATGGGTCTTGCGCTGGATCATTCGTTCTTGTCTGCCTGCGATTCTTGATTGGTTGTCTGTTCGTCGTTCAGCGGCCGGCCACGGGGTACGGAGGCTTGCCGCGCGTGCCCACCATCAAGTCGGGCACGACGGTTTCGACATCGGGCATGGCGCGCGCGGCACGCTCCAGCCGCCTGGCCAGTGCGGCCGAAGGCACGCAGCCCTGCAGGTAGACCCAGCGCCGCTGCAAGATGACCCAGACGCTGCCGCGGCGCACGCCCGGCACTGCATCGAGGGCGGCGCGCACCTTGGGCGCCAGCGGTTTGTCGTAGCGGTAGGCATTGCTGTCCGCGCACTTGCCGGCGAGCCAGCAACTGGTGCCGCGCTCGAGCCGCGAATGGGTCTGCTGGCGCCGCTCCTCGCTTGTGTAGAAAGGGCCTTCGGGCACCGCACAGCCGGGCAGGCCCGACGAGACCTGAAAGAACGGGTCATCGAACCAGTTCTGCTTCGGTGGCGCCGAGCCGTCCGCACCGCTGGCCTGCTGCGCTGCCGCGTGGTGCGCGGCGGCAGCCAGCAGGAGCAGCGCTGCGGGCGCAACCTTCATAGCGGATGCTCGGTGTAGAAGCGCCCGCCATGAAACAGCAGCGGCGAGGCGCCCGCGTTGTGCGTGCAGCGCTCCACCTCGCCGACGAAGATCACGTGGTCGCCTTCGTCGTAGCGGCTGCGGTTGAAGCACTCGAAGCTCGCCGCCGCGCCCGCCAGCACCGGCGCACCGCCCAGGCCTTCGGTAAAGGCCACGTCGGCCCAGCGGTCGATGTTCTTGGCGGCAAAGCGCTCGGCCAACTGCTTCTGGTTGGCGGCCAGGATGTTGATGGCGTAGTGCGAACCGGTGCTGAGCGCCGGCATCGAGCCCGCCGCGCGCGCCAGGCTCCACAGCACCAGCGGCGGTGCGAGCGACACCGAGTTGAACGAATTCGCCGTGAGGCCGACCAGCACGCCCTCGGCCGAACGCGCAGTGACGATGGTCACGCCCGTGGCGAACATGCCGAGCGCGCTGCGGAATTCTTCGGTCGAGAAGGAAGGCGGTTGCGCCTGGGCGGGAGCGTTCACGGAAAAGCCAGAGAGTGCGCAGGATGACGCCGCTCTATTCTGGCCGAAGGCCGGGCGGGCCGCCGACCGGCGCTTTCAGGGTGCGACTTATCTTTCTGGTGATCAGATTAGATTTCTGGTCGCTGCGTCGCCGTACGCATGGAAACATATAGGGAAAGCTCTCATATTTTCCTATTAACTTAACACTGATAAGATTAAATCGCGCCCTGCCACTGCCGGGGGCGAGCCATAAAAAGGAGACGACATGCTCGGACGACAACTCTCTCGGCGCCTGCGGCAGTGGGTGCCGCTCGCCTTGCTCGCGCTCTTCTGCGCCGCGGCTTCGGCCGCCGGCGCGTACCCGGACCGGCCGATCCGGCTGGTTGTGCCCTACACGGCGGGGGGCATCAGCGACGTGCTGGCGCGAACGCTGGCCGAGCGCATGCGCAAGGACCTGGGCCAGCCGGTCATCGTGGACAACAAGCCCGGGGCCAACACGGCACTGGGTGCGCGCCTGGTGGCTTCCGCCGAGCCCGACGGCTACACCGTGCTGTTTGCCACCGGCGCCACGGCGGTGCTGAATCCGCTGCTTTATCCCAAGCTGTCCTACAACCCCGAGAAGGAGCTGCAGCCCGTGGCCCGCATCGCTGTTACGCCGATCGTGATGCTGGTCGGCAACAGCTCGCCGCACCACACGCTGCGCGGCTTGATCGCCGAAGCCAAGGCGAAGCCGGGCAAGCTCAACTACGCATCCACGGGCACCGGCAGTTCGCTGCACCTGGCCGTCGAACTGCTGCAAAGCGCAACCGGTGTCTCGCTGGTGCATGTGCCCTACAACGGCAGCGCCCCGGCCCAGGCCGCATTGATGGCCGGCGACATCCAGTTCTTTGCCGACTCCACGGGCAGTGCCATGGGCCTGGTGCGCGGCGGCAAGCTGCGTCCGCTCGCGGTGACCACCCGCGAACGACTGCCGGCCCTGCCCGAGGTGCCGACGGTCGCCGAGAGCGGCTACCCCGACTACGAGGTCACCACCTGGTTCGGCCTCATGCTGCCCCGCAACGCGCCGCCCGACGTGGTGAGCCGGCTGAACGCCTCCGTGGCACAGGCGGTGGCCGACCGCAGCTTCCGCGACCAGTTCGAGGCGCTCGGCCTGGTGGTGCCGCCGGCGCTGACGGCCGCCGAGTTCAACACCTACATCGGCCGCGAGCGCGAGCGCTGGGCCCCGCTGATCCGCGCCAAGCAGATCGTCCTCGAGTAAGTCTCACTGAAAGTCATTGCATGTTCGAAGCCAATCTTTTGCGCGGCAAGCGCATCCTCGTGACCGGCGGCGGCTCGGGCCTCGGCCGCGAGATCGCCGAGCGCTACCTGCAACTGGGCGCCGAGGTCCACATCTGCGGCCGCCGCCAGCCGATGCTCGACGCCACCGCCGCCGAGCTCATGGAGCGCCACGGCGGCGTGGTGCGCGCGCACGCGGTGGACATCCGCCATGCCGATGCCGTCGATGCCATGGTCGAGCGCATCTGGGCCGAGCACGGCCCGCTC
The DNA here is from genome assembly GCF_037203865.1 of Variovorax sp. CCNWLW186. Classification (NCBI taxonomy): domain Bacteria; kingdom Pseudomonadati; phylum Pseudomonadota; class Betaproteobacteria; order Burkholderiales; family Comamonadaceae; genus Variovorax; species Variovorax sp. CCNWLW186. The sequence continues at coordinate 315,615 of NZ_JBBCBO010000003.1, forward strand.
GACGGGCTGGTCAACAACGCGGCCGGCAACTTCGTCAGCCGCACGCAGGACGTGTCGCCGCGCGGCTTCGATGCGGTCGCCAACATCGTGCTGCACGGCACCTACTACGTCACCCACCACGTCGGGCGGCGCTGGATCGCCACCGGCCACAAGGGCTCGGTGATTTCCATCGTCGTGACCTGGGTGCGCACCGGCGCGCCTTTCGTGGTTCCGTCCGCCATGAGCAAGGCCGGCGTGGACGTGATGACCAAGTCGCTCGCCATCGAGTGGGGCCGCTACGGCATCCGGCTGAACGCCATCGCCCCGGGCATCTTTCCGACCGAAGGCGCAAACAGCCGGCTCAGCCCCAAGGCTGCGTGGGAAGACGGCGCGGTGCGCAACCCGATGAACCGGCTGGGCCGCATGCCCGAGCTGCAGAACCTGGCGGTGTTCCTGATGGCCGACGGCGTCGAGTGGATTACCGGCGAAACCATTGCCATCGACGGCGCAGGGCATCGGCAGAACGGCGCGTCCTTCACCGAACTGGCCGATCTGGACGATGAGGCCTGGCGCGGCATGCGCGAGGCGATACGGGGGCAGGACGCACGCGACCGGGCGCTGCGCGAAGCGGCTGGGCCGGATGCCGCGCCCCGGGGCGATTCATGAGGATCGACCGGATCGTCGACGAGGTGGTTGCAGCGGGTCGTGGCGACCACCCCGCTCTGATGCTGGAGGACGGCCGTGCGCTGTCGTATGCGCAACTGGCCGCGCACATCGAAGAAGCGGCGGCTGCGCTCGTGCAGGCCGGCCTCGCGCCGGGCCAGCGCATGGTGCTGGTGGGCGAGAACAGCGAGGACATGGTGGTGCTGCTGCTCGGCGCCATTCGCGCCGGCGGCTGGGCGGTGCCGCTCAATGCCCGCATGTCGGGCGGCGAGATCGATGCGATCTGCGCGCACTGCGAGCCCCGGCTCGTGTACTTCGCGGCCGGCGCATCGGGCGAGGCGCTGACCCACGCCGAACGGCGTGGCGCCGCCGGCGTGCTCGGCTGCGCGCCGGGCGGGCGCCTGCAGCGCTGCGAAGGTCCGGGCACGGGGCCGGAAGAGGCGGCCGACGATGTCGCCCTGATGATCTACACATCGGGCAGCACCGGCCTGCCCAAGGGCGTGATGCTGACCCACGCCAATCTCGACTTCGTCACCCGTGCCTCGATGGTGCAGCAGGTGCTGCTGCCGGAAGACGTGATCTTCCACGCGCTGCCGATCTCGCATTCGTTCGGGTTGATCTCCGCGCTGCTGTGCGCGCTGCGCGCCGGCGCCACGCTGCGCTTGGTGGGCCGCTTCTCGGCGGGGCTGCTGGCCGAGGCGATCACCAGTGGACAGGTGACGGTGTTCCAGGGCGTGCCCGCGATGTACGCGCGGCTGCACGAATGGGCGCAGCAGCAGGGCCGCCCGCTTGCCCCCAACCGGCTGCGCATGGCCTACATCGGCGGCTCGCTGGTCGACGCCACGCGCAAGGCGCAGACCGAGGCGCTGCTCGGCCTGCCGCTGCACCACGGCTACGGCCTGACCGAGTCGGCACCCGCGGCAACCCGCACCTTCGGCCATCCGCCGCCCTCGGACGTGACCGCCGGCTGGCCGATTCCGGGCGTGGAGGTGGTGCTCGCAGATGCAGACGGACGGCCGGTTGCGCGCGGCGAGCGCGGCGAAGTCCTGATCCGCGGGCCCAACGTGATGAAGGGCTACTTTCGCGATCCGGCGCAAACGCGCGCGGCGGTGGATGCCGAGGGATGGCTGCACACCGGCGACATCGGCGTCTTCGGGCCGGCCGGCGATCTTTCCATCGTGGGCCGCAGCAAGGAGATGATCATCCGCGGCGGCTTCAACGTGTACCCGGCAGAGGTGGAGAAGGCGATTGCCGCCTTCGCGGAAGTGGCGCAGTGCGCGGTGGTCGGGCGCAGCGTGGCGGGCGACGAGGAGATCGTCGCCTTCGTCGAGCCGCTGCAGGGCCGCAGCATCGACACCGCGCGGCTCTGCGCCTTTCTGCGCGAACGCCTGGCGCCGTACAAGGTGCCGGCCGAGGTGCATGTGATGGCCCAACTGCCCGCCAGCCCCACCGGCAAGCTGCTCAAGGCGCAGCTGAAGGCGCTGGCGCAAGCCGTGCCGGCGCGGGTGCGGCCCTCGCTCGAGCGGCTGCTGGCGCCGCGCTCGGTGGCGGTGGTCGGCGCGTCCGACAACCCGCACAAGGTCGGCGGCCGGCCGATCCGCTACCTGCTGGAGCAAGGTTTCGGCGGCCGCATCTATCCGGTTCATCCGCGCGCCGGCGAGGTGCAGGGCCTGCAGGCCTACGCGGCACTCGACCAACTGCCTGAAGTGCCCGATGCGGTGGTGCTGTGCATCGGTGCCGATCAGGCGGAGCAGCAGCTTGCCGAGTGCGCGCGGCTGGGCGTGGGGCATGCGCTGCTGTTCGCCTCGGGCTATGCGGAAGTCGGCGCCGAGGGCCGTGCCCGGCAGGAAGCCCTGGCCGGCATCGCCCGGGCCGGCGGTGTGCGCCTGGTGGGGCCCAACAGCATCGGTGTCGCCAGCTTCGACAGCGGTGCGGTGCTCTCCTTCGCATCGATCTACAGCGACCATGCGCCGCTCGACGGGCCGGTGGCCATCGTTTCGCAAAGCGGCGCCTTCGGCGTCTCCGCCTATGCGCTGCTGCGCGAAGCGGGCTGGGGCGTGCGCTGCGTGGCCGCCACCGGCAATGAGGCCGATGTCGACACGGCCGACCTGGTCGATGCACTGGCGCGTCAGCCCGGCGTGCGGCTGGTGCTGCTCTATGTCGAACATGTGCCCGACCCGGTGCGCATGGCCGCAGCGCTCGAAACGGCGCGCCAGCGCGGCGTGGCGGTGCTCGCGGTGCGCTCCGGGCGGTCGGCGCACGGCAAGCGTTCGGCCGATCTGCATACGGGCTCGGCCGGGGCGGCCGGTGCCGGGCTCGACGCCATGTTCGAGTCGCACGGCTGCCGCACCGTGGGCGGCCTTGTCGAGCTGGTCGGCGCCGTGCCGCTTTACCTCGGGCCGGCGCCCGGTGCCGGCGGTGCGGGCGGGGTGCCGCGGCTCGCGGTTGTCAGCAACTCCGGCGCGTCGTGCGTGCTGGCGGCCGACGAGGCGCAGGCCCGTGGGCTGCCGCTGGCGCGGCTGTCAGCGGACGCGGAGCAGCGCCTGGCCGAGCTGCTGCCCAATTTTTCGCTCAACCGCAATCCGGTCGACCTGACGGCGATGCTGCTGGCCGAACCGGCATTGCTCGGCGCGGTGATGCAGGTGGTGCTGCAGGACGCAGCCGTGGACGCCGCCGCGCTGGGCTTGCTGGCGGTGGGCGGGCCGAGCTACGACCTTGCGCGCTTCGTGCGCGAATGCCGGGCCGTGGTAAACGACGCGGCCAAGCCGCTGGCGGTCTACAGCCCGCACGCGCATGTACGGGCGGCCTTTGCCCAGGCCGGCTTCGCGGTGTTTGCCGGCGAGGCCGAAGCCATGCAGGCATTGCAGGCCTTCGCGCTGCACCGCGGCGCCTCGGCCACAAGCCGAGCGGCGCCCTCGGCACTCCCCTTCGATCTTCCGGAACCCCAGCATGCGTGATGCCGCCATCGTTTCCTATGCCCGCACGCCGATCGGCAAGGCCTTCCGCGGCACGCTCAACCTGACGCATGGCGCCACGCTCGGTGCCCACGTGGTGCGGCATGCGGTGGCGCGTGCCGGCATTCCCGCCGACGAGGTGGAAGACGTGATCCTCGGTTGCGCCTTTCCCGAAGGCGCCAACGGCTTCAACGTCGGGCGCATTTCGGCCCTTGCCGCCGGGCTGCCCGAGAGCGTGCCGGGCATGACGGTCAACCGCTACTGTTCGTCGGGCCTGCAGAGCATCGCCATCGCCGCGCAGGCGGTGCGCGCGGGCAGCCTGCAGGTGGCGGTGGCCGGCGGCACCGAATCGGTGAGCTGCGTGCGCGAGCACACCAACCAGTTCATGCGCGAGGAGCCCTGGCTGGCCGCGCACGCACCGCAGGTCTACATGCCAATGCTCGAAACCGCCGAGGTGGTGCAGCAGCGCTACGGCGTCTCGCGCGAGCGGCAGGACGTGTATGCGGCACTGAGCCAGCAACGCCAGGCGGAGGCAGAGGCGGCGGGCCGCTTCGACGCCGAGATCGTGCCGATCCACACCACTGTGCGCCGCCACGAGCGCGACGGCACCACGCGCGACGAGGCCGCCACGCTGGCGCGCGACGAAGGCCCGCGCGCCGGCACCAGCGCCGCAACGCTGGCCGGGTTGAAGCCGGTGCTCGCGAACGGCACCGTGACCGCGGGCAACGCCAGCCAGCTGTCCGACGGCGCGGCCGCCTGCGTGGTGATGGACGCCGACCTGGCGGCGCGGCGCGGGCTTGCTGTGCTCGGCTGGTTCCGCGGCTTTGCGGTGGCCGGCTGCGCACCCGACGAAATGGGCATCGGCCCGGTCTTTGCCGTGCCCAGGCTGCTGCGGCAGGCGGGCCTTGCCGTGGACGACATCGGGCTTTGGGAACTCAACGAAGCCTTCGCGGTGCAGGTGCTCCATTGCGCCGACCGGCTCGGCATTCCGATGGAGCGCATGAACGTGAACGGCGGCGCCATCGCCATCGGGCATCCCTTCGGCATGTCGGGCGCCCGCATGGCCGGCCATGCGCTGCACGAAGGGCGCCGCCGCGGCGTGAAGTACGTGGTGGTGACGATGTGCGTCGGGGGCGGCATGGGCGCCGCCGGCCTGTTCGAGGTGGCCCCGGGCTAGGCTGCCGCGGGCTGGTAGTCCAGCCCCGCGATGAAGATCGAGAACACGTCGTGCCCGATCTTCATCGGGTCCTTGCCGACGATGTCCCAGGCGTTCTGGCGGTCGACCATCACGGTGGCCAGGCCGTGGCAGGCGGTCCACGCGGCCAGCGCCGCCGGCCGCACGCGGGCTAGCGGCACGTTGCGGTGGCTCAGGTAGTCGCCCACGCAGGTTTCCAGAATGCCGTAGGAGCGCGTGGCGGCCTGTTCCAGGTCGGGGAACTGCAGCTTCTGCGGAATGGCCGGGCCGTACATCACCTGGAACAGCGCGGGCCGTTCGAGCGAGAACTGCAGGTGCGCGAGCATCACGCTGAGCAGCCGTTCACGCGGATCGTGCAGGCTGCGCAATGCGCGGATGCGCTGGTCGAACATCATGCGGAAACCCTGCGCGGCAATGGCCGCGAGATAGCCCGACTTGCCCTCGAAGTGGTGAAGCGGCGCCGTCTGCGACACGCCGACGTCGCGCGCCGCCTGGCGCAGGCTCAGCGCGGCAAGGCCCTGCGCATCGAGGATCTCGATGCCGCGCATCACCAGTGCATCGCGAAGGTTGCCGTGGTGGTAGGTCGAGCGTTTGGTTTCCGCGCCCTCCAGCGGCGCACCGGCACCGGATGCCGCCGGACCGGCGGGCGATTCGGCATGCGACCTTGAGGCGGAGGTTTTCTTCATAGGCCTGCGAGCTTAAACCGGCGGCACCTGCGCGCTGCCGCTCAGCCGAAGAACCAGTAGCAGACCGCGATGGCCGCCACCACGCCTGCCAGCTCGGCCAGAAGCGCACAGGCCACGGCATGGCGCGCCCGCTGGATGCCGACGGCGCCGAAGTACACGGCCAACACGTAGAAGGTGGTCTCGGTGCTGCCCTGGATGGTGGCAGCCACGAGCGCGGGAAAGCTGTCCACGCCTTGGCTCTTCATGGTTTCGATCAGCATCGCGCGCGCCGCGCTGCCCGAGAAGGGCTTGACCAGCGCGGTGGGCATGGCGTCGACAAAGCGCGAATCCCAGCCGCCCATGTCGACCAGCCAGCGCAGGCCGCCGAGCACGGAGTCGAGCGCGCCCGAGGCACGCAGCACGCCGACGGCGCACAGCATGGCCACAAGATAGGGCAGCAGGTTCTTCGCGATGTCGAAGCCTTCCTTCGCGCCCTCGATAAAACACTCGTAGACCTTGATGCGGCGGATTGCGCCGGCCAGCAGGAACACGATGATCACGCCGAACAGCGCGAGGTTGCCCATGAGCGACGAGAGCGAGGCGATGGCCGCGGCCGACAGGGTGCCCAACAGTGCCATGAATCCGCCGAGCAGCAGCGCGCCCGGCACCAGGTAGGTCAGCACCACCGGGTCCCACAGCCGCAGGCGCTGCACCACGGCCACCGAGAGCAGGCCCACCAGCGTCGATGCGCTGGTCGCCAGCAAAATCGGCAGGAACACCATCGTGGGATCGCCCGCGCCCTGCTGCGCGCGGTACATGAAGATGGTCACCGGCAGCAGCGTGAGCGACGATGCGTTGAGCACCAGAAACAGGATCTGCGCGTTGGTGGCCGTGACCGGGTCGGGGTTCAGCCGCTGCAGCTCGCGCATGGCCTTCAGGCCGATGGGCGTGGCCGCGTTGTCGAGCCCGAGCGCGTTGGCCGCGAAGTTCATCGTGATGAGCCCCAGCGCCGGGTGCCCCGCGGGCACGCCCGGCATCAGTCGCCGGAACAGCGGCCCGAGCAGGCGCGCGAGCCAGCCGACCAGGCCTGCCGCCTCGGCAATGCGCAAGAAGCCGAGCCACAGCGTGAGCGTGCCGAACAGCAGCACCATCACCTCGACCGCGAGCCGCGCCATGGCGAACAGGCTTTCGACGATGGCCGCAAAGACGGCCGGGTCGCCGCCCACGAGCCAGCGCCCGAGCGCCGCCAGCATCGCCATTCCGAAGAAACCCAGCCACAAGCCGTTGAGCACGCGTGTTCTTTCCCTTTTTTGTGGCGTCGATCATAGGGCTCCGCTGGCGCCTGCCGCGGGCTACAGTGCGGACCATGACAGCCACTTTGCTGATCCGCCGGCTCGCGGCCCTGGTGTGGGCCGCCGTGGCCTCGGCGTGGCTGGCGGGCTGCGCGGGCCTCCCGCCGCCGCAGCCGCGCACGCCGACTGCGGCCATCACCGACGTGGCAGGCACCGCGCTCGGCCAGCTGGTGCGGCCGGGCGCGCCCGACGCGGCGGCATCGCAGTCGGGCTTTCGGCTGCTGCCGGAAGCGGCCTTCGCCTTCGACGCCCGCATTTCCCTGGCGCGGCATGCCGAGAAGTCGCTCGACGTGCAGTACTACCTGATCCAGAACGACGACGTCGGCCTGCTGCTGCTGCGCGAACTGCGCGACGCGGCGTCGCGCGGCGTCCGGGTGCGCCTGTTGGTGGACGATCTCTACACGTCCGGCGAGGACGAGGTGTTCGGCACGCTCTCGGCTTTTCCGAACGTCGAGGTGCGGCTGTTCAATCCGCTGCCATCGCGGGCCGGCTCGCTCGCGCTGCGGCTCCTGCTCTCGATTGCGGATTTCGGCCGCATCAACCACCGCATGCACAACAAGCTGCTGGTCGCCGACAACAGCTTTGCGGTTTCGGGCGGGCGCAACATCGCCAACGAATACTTCATGCGCGGCACGGCGGCGAACTTCATCGACATGGACGTGCTCTCCAGCGGGCCGGTGGTGCGCAAGATGTCCGAGGGCTTCGATCGCTACTGGAACAGCGAGCATGCGTGGCCCATCGAGCGCATCGCGCCGCTGCGCATGACGGTGGACGAGGCGCAGAAGCGCTTCGACGCCATTGCCGGCACGGCGCAGCCCGATGTGCCGATTCGCCAGCGCGACGTGATGGACAGGTCGCCGGTGGGCGAGCAGCTCACCACCGGCAAGGTCGACCTGCGCTGGGCGCCGTTCACGCTGTTCGTGGACGACCCCGCGAAGATCACGCGCGCGCCCGAGGCGGCCTATGCGGGCAGCGTGAACGAGGGCGCGCTGGGCGTCATCAATTCGGCCAGCCATGAGGTCAAGATCGCCTCGCCGTACTTCATTCCCGGCACGCGCGGCATGGCCATGATGAAGGCAGCCATCGCGCGTGGAGGGCGCATCACCGTGGTGACCAACTCGCTGGGCGCCACCGACGAGCCGCTGGCCTACGCGGGCTACGAACGCTATCGCGCCGACATGCTGAAGATCGGCGTCAGCATCTACGAGATTGCGCCGATGCTCTCCGGGCGCTCGGGGCATTTCGGCGACTTCGGCCAGTCGATCAGCCGGCTGCACGCCAAGCTCGCGGTGATCGACGACCAGCGTTTCTTCATCGGCTCGATGAATCTCGACCACCGCTCCGCGGCGGTCAACACCGAGATGGGGCTCGTCATCGACAGCCCGGAACTGGTGGCCGACTACGAAAAGCTCTTGAGCAAGGGCCGCGTGAGCCTAGGCTACCGGCTGCGGCTCGGGCCCAACGGCCGCCGCGTGCAATGGCTGGAATACGACGATGCCGGCGGAGACATCGTCCACGAGGACGAGCCCGGCGAGTTTCTGTGGCTGCGCTTCAAGAACTGGCTGCTGCTGCCGATCGTCGGCGAAGAACTGCTGTAACGCATGCTCAGCTCACTTCGATCAGCAGGCCGGGCCGAAAGCCCTCCTGCTCGCCCTTGCCCTTGTAGCCGAGCGGATTGGCGACCACGCGGCAGCCGTCCTTCACATAGTCGAACGGGCAGTGCAAATGGCCGTGCAGCCACAGCTGGGCGCGGGGAAGCAGCGCATCGAGCGAATTGCAGAAGCCCGCTGTGCCCGGCGTGAGGCCGTAGCGCGGGTCGGCGCTGGCAAGGCTCGGTGCGAAATGCGTGATGGCAACCGTCGTACCGTCGAAAGGCTCGGCCAGTGCCTGCTCGAGCCAGGCCTGGCACAGCAGCGCCTGTTCGCGCATGGCACCGGCCATGAACGGTTGGCCGCCGCGCACCGTGGCGGCCTTTTCCAGGTAGAAGTCGGCGGCACGCATGGCCTTGCCGCGCTTCTTGAGCGCGTCGGCCAAGCCGTCGGTGGGTTCCACCAGTGCGTCGAAGTCGGCCCACAGCGTGGTGCCGATGAAGCGGATGCCGCCGATGACCGCCGTCTCGCGTTCCAGCCACAGGATGTCGAGTTCCTTGCAGAGCGCGCGTAGGCGCTCGTGGGTCTCGTCGAAATCGGTGTTGTCGTACTCATGGTTGCCGGGCACGTAGATCACGGGCACCGGCCAGCCGTTGCGGGGCGAAAAGCGGCCCAGGCCGAAATCGGGGTCCGTCAGGCGGGAGCCTTCCTGGTAGGAGCCGATGTCGCCCGCCAGCACCAGCATGTCGGCGCCGGGCACCGGCTCGGCCTGGAAGCGGGGGTGAGACTCCAGGTGAAGGTCGGAGAGCAGTTGCAGCTTCATCGTGCGGCCAGTCTAGGGGAATGAGCCCATGCAGAAAGCGCATGAAGTGGGGCTTCCAATATTAGGGATAACCCCTATTCTTGGTACATCAACCACTCCAGCGCAGCCAAGAGCAGCGCACTGTCATGTTCAGCCTCATTGCCCAAGTGGCCCGTTTCTTCCGTTCTTCCAATGCCAACGCTTCGGTGAGCCACGCCGCCGCGCTGATGGAAAGCGCCGACGCCCGTGCCGGCCTCGACGCCCACCAGGCGCAGGAACTGCGCGTTGCAGCCAGCGCCTGGCTCTCGGTCATTCGCTAAAAAGCCCGCGGAGGGTCACCCGGGCACCTTCTGCCCGAGGACCGAATCCGCAAAAGCCGCCGCGGCGGAGCGCAACAGCGCGGTGCGCAGCCATTCATGCGAATGCAGATGCTGCGCGCGCCGGTGCCAGATGGCGTCGACATGCACCATCGGCTGGTCGAAGGGCAGGTCGCGCAGCACCAGCTGGTCGTCGATGCCGGTCACGGTCACGAAATGCCGCGGCAGCACGGTGAGCAGGTCTGAATTGGCGACCACACGGCCGGCCGTGAAAAACTGGTTCACCGTCACCACGATGCGCCGCTCCCGGCCCATGGCGCCCAGCGTCTGGTCGATAAAGCCGTAGGGCCGGCCCGAAAAGCTCACCAGCAGGTGCCGGGCGGCGCAGTAGTCGTCAAGGGTGAGCGGTGCATCCGCCAGCGGATGGCCGCGGCGCATCACGCACACATACTGGCCCAGGTAGAGCCGCTGGGTCTCGAACGCCACCCCCACGCCCGATTGCCCGCGTGCCGCCAGGCTGGCGATCACGGCCGGAAAGTAGCCGATCGCCATGTCGACTTCTTCCTGCTCGAGCATCCGCCGCGGATCGCGGGTTGTAAGCGGCAGAACGCGTAGCGAGATAGCGGGCGCTTCCTTCTCCACGATTTGCACCAACCCCGGAATGAGCTCGGCGGCGGTGGCGTCGGCCATGGCCAGGAGGAAGGTGGTGTCGGCGACAGCCGCGTCGAACTCGCCCGGCGCCAGCGTGTGCTGCAGCTGCCGCAGGGCGTCGCGCACGGTGGGCCAGAGCGCCAGCGCGCGCGGCGTCGGCTCCACGCCCGCGCCCGATCGGCTCACCAGTTCGTCGCCGAGCACGTCGCGCAGGCGGCGCAGCGCATTGCTCACAGCCGGCTGCGTGATCGACAGGTTGCGCGCCGCCCGCGTGAGGTTGCGCTCCGCCATCACCTCGTCGAAGACGCGGAGCAGGTTGAGGTCGAGCGTGCGAAAGTTGACGTCCATCAGCGTTGTGAATGATAAACATCAGAAAGATAAAGTGGCGGAACACTAGGGTAACCCCTAATATTCCCCCATCGGCATCAAGCCACTCATCCCACGGAGGGATCATCATGACCAGCTTTGTCCACGTTGACCAACCTACTTCCCATCCCGGCGTCCAGCGCGCCGAGATCCTGTTCGGCCAGATCAAGGCCGCCCGTGCCGGTGCCAGCGGTTCGCGTCCGCTGATCGCGCTGCTCGTCGTCGCCGTGATCGCGGCGGTTCTGGTGGTGGGCGACAAGCTCGTTTCCACCTGGGACGAAGGCGCGCTGCTCGCCGCCTGGGCCGTGCTCTGCGGCGCGGTCTTCGCCGGTATCGCACTGTTTGCCAGCTCGCTGCGCGCCCCGGCCAGCAAGGTTGCGGCCCTGTGGAACGCAGCCGCCCAGCGCCGCGCCGCCAGCCGCGCCGACGCCCGGTTTCTTGCCACCGCGCACAGCGACCCGCGCGTGATGCAGGAACTGCAAGCCGCCGTCTGGCGCGAGCAGTCGGAAGGCAAGGCTTCCCCTGCTGCCGTCGCCAAGGTCGACGCGCTGGCCCGCAAGGCCGCACGTCCCAACGATGCCCGCATGCCGACGCTCTACGAAGCCATGCGCCGCATGAACAGCTCGCGCTACTACTGATCCATCGATCGCTTCGCTAGCCGAGTCATGAAAAAGCCGCCCTTGGGCGGCTTTTTTTCGTTGGTGCGGCTTGCGCCGCACGGTGGGGAGCGTCAGGCCGCCAGGCGCTGCTCGATGGCTGCCTTGGTTTCCGGCAGCTCCTTCGGCAGGTGGTGCGCCAGCTGTTCGAACAGCTCGGTGTGCAGCTTCAGCTCGGCCTGCCACGCGGCCTTGTCGATGTTGGTGACGGTGGCGTACTGCTCGGCGCTGAAATCCAGGCCGGTCCAGTTCAGGTCTTCATAGCGCGGGCTCACGCCGAAGACATGGTCCACACCCTCGGCCTTGCCTTCGATGCGGTCGATGATCCACTTGAGCACGCGCATGTTCTCGCCGTAGCCCGGCCACACGAACTTGCCGTCCGGACCCTTGCGGAACCAGTTGGTCGTGTAGATCTTCGGCTGCTTGGCGCCCGATGCTTCCAGCTTCTTGCCCAGGTCGAGCCAGTGCTGGAAGTAGTCGCTCATGTTGTAGCCCATGAAGGCCAGCATGGCGAAGGGATCGCGGCGCACCACGCCCACCTGGCCGACGATGGCGGCGGTGGTTTCCGAGCCCATGGTGGCAGCCATGTAGACGCCTTCGGTCCAGTTGCGGCCTTCGGTCACCAGCGGCACCGTGGTCGAGCGGCGGCCGCCGAAGATGAAGGCGTCGATCGGCACGCCGGCCGGATCGTCCCAGGCCGGGTCGAGCGCGGGGTTGTTGGTGGCCGCCACGGTAAAGCGCGAGTTCGGGTGCGCGGCCTTGGCGCCGGTTTCCTTGGCGATCTGCGGCGTCCAGTCCTTGCCCTGCCAGTCGATCAGGTGCTCGGGCAGCTTCTTGCCGGGCACGTCGTCTTCCAGGCCTTCCCACCACACGTCGCCGTCATCGGTGAGCGCCACGTTGGTGAAGATCACGTCGCGGTCCAGGCTCTTCAGGCAGTTGGGGTTGGTCTTGAGGTTGGTGCCGGGGGCCACGCCGAAGTAGCCCGCCTCGGGGTTGATGGCGTACATGCGGCCATCCTTGCCGGGCTTGATCCAGGCGATGTCGTCGCCAATGGTGGTCACTTGCCAGCCGTCGAAGCCGGCCGGGGGCACCAGCATCGAGAAGTTGGTCTTGCCGCAGGCCGAGGGGAACGCGGCGGCCACGTGGTACTTCTTGCCCTCCGGCGAGGTCACGCCCAGGATGAGCATGTGCTCGGCCAGCCAGCCCTCGTCGCGGCCCATGGTGGAGGCGATGCGCAGCGCAAAGCACTTCTTGCCCAGCAGCGCGTTGCCGCCGTAGCCCGAGCCGTAGCTCCAGATCTCGCGCGTTTCGGGGTAGTGAACGATGTACTTCGTCTTGTTGCAGGGCCAGGTGACGTCCTTCTGGCCCGGCTCGAGCGGTGCGCCCACGGTGTGCACGCAGGGCACGAACTCGCCGTCGGCGCCGAGCACTTCGTACACGGCCTTGCCCATGCGGGTCATGATCTTCATGTTGACCGCCACGTAAGGCGAGTCCGAAAGCTCGATGCCGATGTGCGCAATGGGCGAGCCGAGCGGGCCCATGCTGAAAGGCACCACGTACATCGTGCGGCCCTTCATGCAGCCGTCGAACAGCGGCTGCAGCGTGGCGCGCATTTCGGCCGGGGCCATCCAGTTGTTGGTGGGGCCGGCGTCTTCCTTCTTTTCGGAGCAGATGAAGGTGCGGTCTTCGACGCGCGCCACGTCGCTCGGGTCGGACGCCGCGAGGAAGGAGTTGGGACGCTTGGCCGGGTTGAGCTTCTTGAAGGTACCCGCGTCGACCAGCTTCTGGCAGAGGCGGTCGTACTCTTCCTTGCTGCCGTCGCACCAGTAGATGGCTTCGGGTTTGCAAAGCGCGGCCATGTCGGCCACCCAGGCAATCAGTTTTGCGTTCTTGACGTATGAGGGTGCCTGAATGGCAAGGCCCTGCATCGTGGGTGCGTTCATCGGAAATCTCCTAAGTTGAAAAATCGTCTTTCCGAACGGGACGCCGCGCCATCGAGGCACGGAGGTCCGTTTGAGAAAACGTTTCGCGTTGGGAGACTGCGTCAACGCGGGCCGCAAAGCCCGCGGACGAAGACGCTAATGCCTGTCAGGCCAAATAGACAGCGATGGATGCAAGCAAAAGCATCAGCACGCCGCCGGCCAGCGGCAGGACGAGCGGCATCAGGTGCACGACCGATTCGACGGCGTCTTTTTCAACGGCGGCCGCGTGGTGCGGCTCGACGGGCGTAGGGTTGGACATTGAAAGTACCTCGAATACACAAATACAAAACTGCGGGCATTTTACCGATGGGCCCGGGCCCGGCGGTCTAGGGGCTTGCCTGGGCCCCTTCAGTGCTGCTCTTCGGCCTCGAAGCCCGCGTCGTGCAGCGCGCCCAGCACGCTGGCCAGATGCGCCCGTCCGCGGGTCTGCAGCACCAGTTCGATATCGACATTCTGCGCTGCCAGCATGGTAAAGGCTCGTTGATGATGAACCTCATCGACGTTAGCGCCCGCTTCCGCCACAGTGGCCGTGATCTGGGCCAATGAGCCCGGCACATCGCGGGCGCTCACCCGCACGCGCGCCAACCGCCCGGCCCGCACCATGCCGCGCTCGATGATGGCTGCAAGCAGCAGCGGATCGATGTTTCCGCCCGAAAGCACCAGCCCCACGCGCTTGCCCCTGAAGCGCTCCGGATGCCGGATCAGCGCCGCAAGGCCCGCCGCGCCGGCCCCTTCGACCAGCGTTTTCTCGATTTCGAGCAGCATCAGCACGCCTTGCTCGATGTCGCCTTCGTCGACCAGCAGCAGGTCGTCCACATGTTTGGCGATGATTTCGCGCGTGAGCACGCCGGGCGTGCCGACCGCAATGCCTTCGGCGATGGTGCTCTTGCCCTGCAGGTGCTGCGTGCCCTTCACGGCATTCACCATGCCCGGAAAGCGCGTGGTCTGCACGCCGACGATCTCGATGCCGGGCCGACGGTCGCGCGCTGCAACGGCCATGCCGGCAATCAGCCCGCCGCCGCCGACCGACACCACGAGCGCGTCGAGATCGGGCACCACGTCGAGCATTTCGAGCGCCACGGTGCCCTGTCCCGCGATGATGGCCTCGTCGTCGTACGGATGAACGAAGGTCAGGCCTTCGCGCTCGGCCAGTTCCAGCGCATGCGCGCGCGCCGCGTCCAGCGTGTCGCCGTGCAGCACCACTTCGGCGCCAAAGCCGCGCGTGCGCTCTATCTTGACGCCGGGCGTGAAGCGCGGCATCACGATGAGCGCGCGCAGGCCGAGCCGCTGCGCGTGATAGGCCACACCCTGGGCATGGTTGCCGGCCGACATGGCAATGACGCCGCGCGCGGTTTCCTTGCCGTCGCCAGCGGGCCCGTTCTCCGAAAGATCGACCAGCTTGTTGCACGCCCCGCGTTCCTTGAACGAGGATGTGAACTGCAGGTTCTCGAACTTCAGGAAGACCTGCGCGCCCACGATCTCCGAGAGCGTGCGCGACTCGACGCAGGGCGTATTGAGCACCTGACCCTGCAGACGCGCCGCGGCGCGCCGGATTTCTTCGATTCCGACCATGGCGGGCATTGTGGCTGGAATCGCACCATCAGGGTTTTTACCGTTCCGGCGTCTTCCCCAAGCTAAAAGTCTGCGTTATGGTCGCTCCAAGAAGTTCCTCGTCTGGAGGTTGTCCGATGGTCAAGCGTGCGGGTGTCGATGTCGTGGCTGCTGCGGTACGCGGGCAGGCATTGCCGTCGCCCGGGCTCAAGGGCGCGCCGGTGCTCGAGCTCATGTGCTCGCACTTCGTGCTCACGCTCGCCGCCAAGCAGGGGCCGCGCTTCAACGTGCGCCGCGACATCAACGGCCTGCTGTCGCTCACCGGCCGCCACCTGGTGTGGCCCGTTGCGGTGCTGCAGCGGCTGCGCGAATTTCTCGGCCGGCGCTGCGCCGGCAACGAGGCCTGGAAAGGCGTGGAAGATTTCGACGGCCGCACACTGCTGGAGCGGCATGGCGTGTGGCGCGGCCCGTATGAAGAAGGCACGCTGTTCTTCTACCTGGACGAGTACGCCAAGGACCATCCCAAGGACTTGCTCTCGGTGCTGGCCGTCACGCGCGACTGGCTCACGCACGCGCTGCGCAAGCAATCGACGCTGGTCGAAAAGAACATCGATGCGCTCGCGGGCCTGCTGCAGCTCAACAAGGCCGAGCGCGCGCTGCTGCTCTACGGCACCCTCGCGCGCTACCAGCGCGACCTGCGTTCGCTGCTGGTCGAGTTCAAGGTCAACAACGCACCCGAAGCCTATGCGGCCATTGCCGACATTGCGGGCGTCAATGCGAGCGAAGTGGGCGAGGCATTGCGCGCGGGCTCGCGGCTCGAGCGCATCGGCCTGGTCGAAAACCTGATTTCCGAGCACAACATCACCGACCTGGCCGACCTCATGAAGGTCAGCGAAAAGCTGCCGCCGGTGCTGATGCGCGAGTACCGCGACCACAACGAACTCATGGCCGTGTTCACGCGGCCATCGGCCAAGAGCACGCTCACCACGCACGATTTTTCTTTTGTACAAGAAGACGCGCAGATGCTCGTCACGCTGCTGCGCGCCGCGGTGGCGCGCAAGGAGCCCGGCGTCAACGTGCTGCTCTACGGGCCGCCCGGCACCGGCAAGACCGAGCTTGCCAAGGTCGTGGCGCAGGCGGCGGGGCTCGAACTGTTCGAGGTCGAATACGCCGACCGCGACGGCAATTCGCTGAGCGGCCGCGACCGCTATCGTTCGCTGCAGATTGCGCAGGTGTTCCTCAAGGGCAGTGCGCAGGCCGCGCTGCTGTTCGACGAGGTGGAAGACGTGTTTCCGCCCATCAGCACCGAAGCCGCGCAGTTCATGGCCCGTGCCGAGCAGATTCCGGCGCCCACCAGCGGCAGCGTGAGCGGCAAGGCCTGGGTCAACCAGATCCTCGAAGCCAACCCGGTGCCCACGCTGTGGGTGACCAACCGCATCGAGCAGATCGACCCGGCGTTCCGCCGACGCTTTGCGTATCACCTCGAGCTCAAGTCGCCGCCGCCCGGCGCGCGCGAGCAGCTCATCAAGAAGACGCTCGAAGGCATCGTGGTGTCGGAGGCCTTTACCGCCAAGCTCGCCGAACGCAAGGGCCTCACGCCCGCGCAGATCCGCACCGCGGTGCGCTTTGCGGGGCTCGCGCAAACCGAGGGCGCATCGATGGAAGCGCTGATCGAGCGGCAACTCAAGAATGCCGACCTCGCGCTTGGCACGCTCGACACCGGCCTGGGCGAGCGGCGCAGCGTGACCACCTACGACCTCGACATGCTCAATGTCGAAACCCGTTTCGAGATTCCGCGCATCGTGGCGGCCATCAAGGCGCGCGGGCACGGCACGCTGTGCTTCTACGGCGCGCCCGGCACCGGCAAGACTGCGCTGGCCGAGCACATTGCCAAGGCCATCGGCCGCCCGCTCATCATCAAGCAGGCCAGCGACCTCATGAGCAAGTACGTCGGCGAAACCGAGCAGAACATGGCCGCCATGTTCAGGGAAGCGGAAGCCGAAAAAGCCGTGCTGCTGCTCGACGAGGCCGACAGCTTCCTGCAGGACCGGCGCGGAGCGCAGCGCACCTATGAAGTGACCGAAGTCAACGAGATGCTGCAGGGCATGGAGCGCTTCAACGGCGTCTTCATCTGCACCACCAACCTGCTCGACCGGCTCGACCAGGCGGCGCTCAGGCGCTTCACGTTCAAGATCAAGTTCATGCCGCTCACCGCGGTGCAGCGCGAGCGCATGTTCATTACCGAGGCACTGGCCGGCGATGCGGCATTGCTCACCGGAGAAATCAAGACGCGCCTGGCACAAATGAGGCAGCTGTGCCCGGGAGATTTCGCGGCCGTGAAACGGCAGACGGATATTCTGGCGGTCGATTTTTCGGCCGCCGAATTCCTCGACCAGCTCGAGGCCGAGCACCGCATCAAGCCCGAAGTGCGCGAATCGCGCGGCATCGGTTTTGTGCAGTAGACCGTTGCAGAACACCGCCGTAGAACATCGCGACTGAAAAGCGGCAAACAAGAATACCGTCCGCGGCAGCGGACACGAGGAGGGGCTCGATGAATTCACTCGAAGCGAACGCGCGGGAGAAGCCGCGCGCCACCGCCCGCGCGCAAGCCGCATTTGCGCTGGCCTTTGCCGCCTTCGTTCTGGCCGCTTGCGGTGGTGGCGGTGGCGGAGGAGGGGGCGGTGGCGGGCTGCCGATCTTCCTGCCGCCTACCACCACGCCCCCGGCCAACGGCGGCAATGACGACACCATCGTGGCCTCGTCCACCGTGGCCGGCCTGTGCGCCGCGCCGCGCACGGGCACCAACCCCGAGACCGGCACCGCCTACCCCGACAAGGTCGGCACGCTCACCGATGAAAAGCGCTGGGTGCGCGGCTGGATCGACGAAACCTATCTCTGGTACGGCGAAGTGCCGACCACCTTGAAGGCCGCCGACTACGCCACGCCGGTCGCCTACTTCAGCGTGCTCAAGAGCCCGGCCCTCACCGCATCGGGCCGCGCGAAAGACCGCTTTCACTACGTGTACGACACCGAGCGGTACCGGCAGCTTTCAGAGGCCGGCGTGGCGCCGGGCTACGGCATGGAGTTCGCGTTCGTGCGCAACTCGCGGCCGCGCGATCTGCGCATTGCCTTCACTGAACCTGGCTCGCCCGCCGCATCAGCCGGCATTGCACGCGGCGCAAAGGTGCTCGAAGTCGATGGCGTCGACGTCATTGAAGGCACCAACACCACCGTCATCAACCGCGGCATCTCACCCACCACCATCGGCGAATCGCACACCTTCAAGCTGCAGGAAGGCAGCACCACGCGCACCGTGACGCTGTCGGCCGCGAGCATCACGCGCACGCCGGTGCAGAACGTGAAAACCATCGACACCGGCAGCGGCCGCGTGGGCTACCTGCTCTTCAACGACCACATCACAACCTCCGAAGCGCAGCTCATCGATGCGGTCAACCAGCTGAAGGCCGGCAGCGGCATCCAGGACCTGGTGCTCGACATGCGCTACAACGGCGGCGGCCAGCTCAACATCGCGAGCCGGCTGGCCACCATGGTGTCTTCGCCGGCCGCAACCTCGGGCAAGACCTTCGA
Organism: Variovorax sp. CCNWLW186; assembly: GCF_037203865.1. Lineage (NCBI taxonomy): Bacteria > Pseudomonadati > Pseudomonadota > Betaproteobacteria > Burkholderiales > Comamonadaceae > Variovorax > Variovorax sp. CCNWLW186. The sequence goes on from NZ_JBBCBO010000003.1 coordinate 333,925, forward strand.
GCGCCTTGTCTTCAACGACAAGAACCCTTTTCACCTGACCCCGGCACAAACCGTCATTCCTTTCCACGCCAGGAGCCGCTCGGGCGCCGAGCTTCCGAGGCTCGGCCTTTCGCAGGTAACGGTGCTCGTCGGCCCCGACACCTGCTCGGCGAGCGAGTCGGTCATCAACAGCCTGCGCGGCGTCGACGTCCAGGTCAACCTCGTCGGCGGGGCCACTTGCGGCAAGCCCTACGGCTTTTCTCCGCAAGACAACTGCGGCACGAGCTACTTCGCCATCCAGTTCCAGGGCGTCAACGCCAAGAACTTCGGCGACTATGGCGACGGCTTCGCCCCCAGCTGCACCGTGGCCGACGATTTCGACCAGGCGCTCGGCGATCCGGCCGAGGCTCGGCTGGCCGCCGCGCTGGCGATGCGCAACGGCGGCGTGTGCCCCGCATCGGCTTCGACCAAGACCCTGCCGGGGCTCGAGAAGTCCGAAGCCGCCGCCGAGCAGCCCTACCTGCTTCAGCGCACGCCGCTGCGCGAAATCCGCCTGCTCGATGCCGCGCCAGCCCCGGGCTGAGCGGTCTCGCACCATCACGGTTACTGCTTGAAACCATCCCCTTTACCGCTCTTTCGGCTCGCCTATTAGAGTTCAAGCAAACGTTTGCGCAATCGTTTGGCATTTAGTTCTACATGGCAATACCAACTCAAAGGAGCCGGGATGAAGATTCGGATTCAGCGACGCAAATGGATGGCCGCGGCCCTGCTTGCCACGGTGCTGTCGGCCTGCGGCGGCGGCGGTGATGGCAACGGCGGCATCGGGCTCGCCCCGGGGTACGGCGCCGCCCCGCCGCCCGCGCAGAAGATCATCATCGACAGCGACTACAACACCATGAGCGACGACGGCCAGCTCGGCGTCATGGCCGCCCAGCTGCAGGCCTCGGGCAAGGTGCAGGTCATGGGCATCAGCGTGGTCTCGGGCAACCAGTGGCTCAAGCAGGGCGTGGCCGATGCGCTGATGTCGGTGGAGCGCCTTGGCGTGGGCGACCGCATCGGCGTTTATGCCGGCGCGAACTACGCGTTCAACCACGACTACGCGACCATCGAGGCCGAAATGGCCGCTGGTGCGGGAGGCGATGGCTACCTGGGCGCATGGAGCGGCCCCGAGCCCAAGACCGATGCCGACCTGAAGCCCTCGCCCGACGGATTCGCGACCCGCACCGTGCTGCAGCGCAAGAGCGCGGTCGACTTCATCGTCGACACGGTGAAGGCCAACCCCAACGAGATCACCATCCTTGCCATCGGCCCGCTCACCAACATTGCGCTCGCGGTCAAGCAGAACCCCGAGATCGTGCCGCTCATCAAGAAGATCATCTACATGGGCGGCGCCATCGACGTGGCGGGCAACACCACCAAGTTTGCAGAGTTCAACTGGTGGTTCGACCCCGAGGCCGCGCAGTTCGTGGTGCGCCTGCCGATTCCGCAGGTGGTGGTGCCGCTCGACGTGACCGACACCGTGTTTCTCACCAAACCCATCTACGACCGCATTGCGCACACCGCCAAGCCCACGCCCGTGACCGAGGTGTTCAAGCAACTCAACGGCTACGGCTTCAGCGGCACCAACGGCTTCGAGAACAACCCCAGCTACACGCAGAACATCTGGGACACGCTCACGCTCGCCTACCTCATCGACCCGAGCTACGCCACGCAAACGGTGGAGCGCTATGTCGACGTGGTCGCCCAGCCCGGCGCCGCACAAAACGGCCGCTCCATCGGCTACAGCGCGCAGCCCGCGGGGCCCACGCTGCAGAAGATGACCGTGGTGAAGAAGTTCGACAACGCGCGCTTCTTCGAGCTCTACGTCGACCTGCTCACGCGGCCGGTGCCGATCACACTGCCGCAGGCCAGCTGACCGATACGCGCCAGGCGGACGAGCCTAGAAAGCCGAGGCGACGCGCAGCACCTCGCTGCCGTAGGCTTCGAGCTTCTTGGTGCCGATGCCGCTGATGCCCTGCAGGTCTTCGAGCGTGGCGGGTGCGCGTTCGGCAATGGCCGCCAGCGTGGCGTCGTGAAAGATCACGTAGGCCGGCAGGTTGTGCTCGCGTGCCACTTCCGCGCGCCAGGCCTTCAGCGCCTCGAAGCGCTTCTTGCCGGTGTCATCGAGCTTGGCGGCCGCCGGTGACGGCGCGCCCTTGGCCACCTTCTCGCGGCGCGGCTTGCGCTCGGCGGGCGACGAGATCGACTCGCGCAGCGTCACGTTCGCTTCGCCCTTGAGCACCGGCCGCGATCCTTCGGTGAGCTTCAGTGTGTTGAACGCCTCTGCATCGACGGCCAGCGCGCCCGTGGCGATGAGCTGCCGCAGCACGCCGCGCAACTGCACTTCGCTGAACTCCGCGCCCAGCCCGAAGGTGCTGATGCGCTCGTGCCCGAACTGCTTGACCTTCTCGGTCTCCTTGCCGCGCAGGATGTCCATGATGTGGCCCGCGCCAAAGCTGATGCCGCTCAGTTGCTGCACGCGGTAGATGGTGGAGAGCAGCTTGCGCGCCGCATCGGTGCCGTCCCACACCTGCGGCGGGTTCAGGCAGTTGTCGCAGTTGCCGCAGGGTGTGCTCTTTTCACCGAAGTAGCCCAGGAGCCGCACGCGACGGCAGTCGCTTGCCTCGGCCAGCGACAGCAGCGCATCGAGCTTGCCGCGCATCACCTGCTTGAACTCTTCGCCGGCCGGGCTCTCGTCGATCATGCGGCGCTGGTTCACCACGTCCTGCAGGCCATAGGCCATCCACGCATCGGCCGGGGCGCCGTCGCGGCCCGCGCGGCCGGTTTCCTGGTAGTAGCCCTCGATGTTCTTGGGCATGTCCAAGTGGCCGACAAAGCGCACGTCGGGCTTGTCGATGCCCATGCCGAAGGCGATGGTCGCCACCATCACGATACCTTCCTCGCGCAGGAACCGGTCCTGGTGCTTCTGGCGCACCGCGGCGTCCAGCCCGGCGTGATAGGGCAGCGCGTTGATGCCCGCGCCCTGCAGCGTCACGGCCACGTCTTCCACGCGCTTGCGCGACTGGCAATAGACCACGCCCGCATCGCCTTCGTGCTCGCGCTCGATGAAGCGCAGCAGCTGCGTGGTCGCGTCTTTCTTCTCGACGATGGTGTAGCGGATGTTCGGCCGGTCGAAGCTGGAGACGAACTGCCGCGCTTCCTCCAGCTGCAGCCGCTCGACGATGTCGGCGCGCGTGAGCGCATCGGCCGTGGCCGTGAGTGCAATGCGCGGCACGCCCGGGTAGCGCTCGTGCAGCACCGTGAGCGCGCGGTATTCGGGCCGGAAGTCGTGGCCCCACTGGCTCACGCAATGCGCCTCGTCGATCGCGAACAGCGAGAGCTTGCCGCGCTCCTTCAGCGAGTCGAGCTGCGAGAGAAAGCGCGGCGTGTTCACGCGCTCGGGCGCCGCATACAGCAGCGTGATCTCGCCGCGCAGCATGCGGCGCTCCACGTCCTGCGTCTGCTCCCAGTCGAGCGTCGAATTGAGAAAGGCCGCGTTCACGCCGGCCTCGTGCAGCGCGCCGACCTGGTCGTGCATCAGCGCGATCAGCGGCGACACCACCACCGAAACGCCGCGCCCCGAGCGCTGCCGCGCAATGGCCGGTATCTGGTAGCAGAGCGACTTGCCGCCGCCCGTGGGCATCAGCACCAGCGCATCTCCGCCGCCCACCACGTGCTCCACGATGTCCTGCTGCGGCCCGCGGAACTGCGAGTAGCCGAAAACTTCGTGAAGGATGTCGGCGGGTGCGCTGCTGCTGCCGGGAGCGTCGAGGGGGAGGGGAGCGAGCGAGGACACGGAGGGCAGGGGCGAAGGGGCGGGCAACCGGGAAAAAAGGGAGCGACCCCGGATTGTCCCCCAGCGGCATCGACATGACCGTGGCACGAGGTTTGCAATCGCAAAACCCGTCCCGCCGCTCTCCTGTATAGACAGCAATCTGGTGCATTTTCCTTAAGAAATGCACCGAAACGGCTCTCCCGGGTTATCCTGTATATACAAGTTGGGGCGCTTGGCAACAATGCGAGGCGCGCGTATCCCGCTATCAGGGGCGCATCGCCGAGCCTTTTCAGAGAACAGAACCAGGAGTACCCATGGTCAAGACGGTAATTGTGAAAGTCGCTTCCCTGCTGGCAGCAGGCGCATGTGCAGCAGGCATGGCCGGAACGGCCTCCGCGCAGGAAACCAAGATCGTGCTCGGCATGTCGGGCTGGACCGGCTTTGCACCGCTCACGCTGGCCGACAAGGCCGGCATCTTCAAGAAGAACGGGCTCGATGTCGAGCTCAAGATGATCCCGCAGAAAGACCGCCACCTGGCGCTGGCCTCGGGCTCCATCCAGTGCGCGGCCACCACGGTCGAAACCCACGTGGCATGGAACGCCAATGGCGTGCCCATCGTGCAGATATTCCAGATGGACAAGTCCTACGGCGCCGACGGCCTGGCCGTGCGCAACGACGTCAAGGGCTTTGCCGACCTCAAGGGCAAGGCCATCGGCGTGAGCGCACCCGGCACCGCGCCGTACTTCGGCCTGGCCTGGATGCTCAACAAGAACGGCATGACCATGAAGGACGTGAAGCTCGTCTCGCTCGAGCCGCAGCCCGCGGCGCAGGCCTTCGTGGCCGGCCAGAACGATGCCGCCATGACCTACGAGCCGTATCTCTCCACCGTGCGCGCCAACCCCGCCGCGGGCAAGATCCTGGCCACCACGCTCGACTACCCGATGGTGATGGACACCGTCGGCTGCGCGCCCACGTGGCTCAAGGCCAACGCCAAGGCCGCTCAGGCGCTCACAAATTCGTACTTCGAAGCCATCGACATGATCAAGGCCGATCCGGCCAAGTCGAACGAAATCATGGGCGCGGCCGTCAAGCAGACCGGCGAGCAGTTCGCCAAGTCGTCGGCCTACCTGCGCTGGTCGGACAAGGCAGCCAACCAGAAGTTCTTCGCGAGCGAGATCACGCCCTTCATGAAGGACGCACAGGCCATCCTGCTGGAGTCCGGCGTCATCCGCAAGGCGCCCGACGACCTGGCCGCCACCTTCGACACCAGTTTCATCAAGTAAGAGCGAGCCAGCAGCATGGAAGCGACGCCTGTCATGAATTCATCCGAGCCGGCGGCGGTTCCCGCCCGGCTGGCGGCGGCGCCGGCGGCACCCCGCCGCAGGCGCTCGCTGGCGCCGCTCGAACCCGTGGGCGCGCGTGCACGCTGGCTGCTGGGGCTCGGCTTCTTCGTGCTGTTCGTGGCGGTATGGGCCTTCTTCACGCTCGGCGGCTTCGTGTCGCCGACCTTCCTGGCGAGCCCCGTCACCATGGTGAAGGAGGGCGTGCTGCTCTTCACCGAATACAACTTCATCCACGACATCGGCATGACGGTGTGGCGCGTGTTCGGCGGCTTTGTGCTGGCGACCATCGTCGCGGTGCCGCTGGGCGTTGCCATGGGCACGTGGAAAGGCGTCGAGGCCTTCTTCGAGCCTTTTGTCTCGTTCTGCCGCTACCTGCCGGCCTCGGCCTTCATTCCGCTCTTGATTCTTTGGGCGGGCATCGGCGAGGCGCAGAAGCTGCTGGTCATTTTCATCGGCTCGGTGTTCCAGATCACGCTGATGGTCGCGGTCACCGTCGGCGGTGCGCGGCGCGACCTGGTCGAGGCCGCCTACACGCTGGGCGCCAAGAGCCGCGGCATCGTCGCGCGGGTGCTCATTCCTGGCGCCGCACCCGGCATTGCCGAAACCCTGCGCCTGGTGCTGGGCTGGGCGTGGACCTACGTGATCGTGGCCGAACTCATCGGCTCTTCGTCCGGCATCGGCCACATGATCACCGACAGCCAGGCCTTGCTGAACACCGGGCAGATCATCTTCGGGATCATCGTGATCGGCGTCATCGGGCTGGTGTCCGACTTCGCATTCAAGGCGCTCAACCGCCGCATGTTCGCCTGGGCAGCACTGTGATGATGACGAACAACAACAGCAACCAACTCTCCATCCAGGGCGTGTCGCGCGTCTTCACGGGCACCAAGGGCCAGAGCACGCAGGCGCTGCTGCCGATCGATTTCGAGGTGAAGGAGAACGACTTCGTCACCATCCTCGGCCCCTCGGGCTGCGGCAAGTCGACGCTGCTGCGCATCGTGGCGGGGCTCGACTTTCCGACCACTGGCCAGGTGCTGCTCGACGGCGAGCGCATCGAAGGCCCCGGCGCCGACCGCGGCGTGGTGTTCCAGAGCTACACGCTCTTTCCGTGGCTCACGGTGGCGCAGAACATCCGCTTCGGCCTGCGCGAGCGCGGCATGAGCGAGGCCGATCAAAAGGAACGCAGCGAGTTCTTCATCGCCAAGGTGGGCCTGCGTGGGTTCGAGAACCACTTTCCCAAGCAGCTCTCGGGCGGCATGCAGCAGCGCACGGCCATTGCGCGCGCACTCGCCAACGACCCCAAGATGCTGCTGCTCGACGAACCCTTCGGCGCGCTCGACAACCAGACGCGCGTGCTGATGCAGGAGCTGTTGCTGGGCATATGGGAGTCGGCGCAGAAGACGGTGCTGTTCGTCACGCACGACATCGACGAAGCGATCTTCATGGCCAACCGCGTGGCGGTGTTCAGCGCGCGGCCGGGCCGAATCAAGACGGAGATCGCGGTCGACTTTCCGCATCCGCGCCACTACACGATCAAGACTTCGCCCGAGTTCATGGAAAGCAAGGCCCGGTTGACGGAAGAGATTCGCGCGGAGTCGATGGCGGCTGCGGAGCATTAGTAATGAAGGCCGGGTACTCATTTCGTCGCGGGTTGCTGTTGGCGCGTTGTTCCGAGGGTGCGTGTTCAGGGCGTTCCTGTTCAGGGCGCGCCCCCGCCGACGGGGTACCTTTCTCCGCGAATGTCCCCCGGCCTGCGGCCTCCTCCTTTATTTCGCTGCGCAAGGCACCCCATCGACGTGCGCGTTATGAGCAGTGGCCGTTGATTGGCCGCGCACCAACAGCGTGCCCAGGTGCACAGGGCATCGGGTGCTCCGCGCAGCGAAATAAAGGAGGAGGGCGAAGCCCGGGGGACATTCGCGGAGGGGAGTACCCGGTGGCCTTTGCACACGCCACGAACTCTCCGTATTCTGTGCACCAAGCAAGCCCATGAACCAAGATTTCCACCTGTATCTGGACAGCGCCGACTTGACCGAGCTGAAGACGTGCCTACCGCACCCAGTCGTTCACGGCGTAACAACCAACCCCACGCTGCTTCAACGCGCAGGCGTAGGCCGCGACGAGGTACCGGGTCTGCTGAAGCGCTGCATTGAGCTGGGCGCGCGACAGGTACAAGCCCAGGTGTATTCGAGCGATGTCGACGGCATGCTCAAAGACGCCGATAAGCTGCTCTCGCACTTCGACCGCGGACAACTCGTGGTAAAGATTCCCGCCACGCGCCAAGGCCTCGATGCCGGCGCACGGCTCATCGCGCAAGACGTGCCGGTGACGTGGACGGCTGTGTACGCGCCCGAACAGGCGCACTTTGCCGCGCAACTGGGCGCGGCGTACGCGGCGCCGTATCTCGGGCGGCTCGAAGACGCCGGTATCGATGGGCTGGCGCTCATTGCGCAAATGCAGGCCCTGGTGGTGCAGCGGCCCTCTTCCGGCACGCGGCTCCTGGTCGCGAGCATCCGCTCGCGCGAGGCGTATCTTTCGTTGCTGGGGCTTGGCGTGGGTGCCATCACCATTCCGCCACGCCTTTTTGCCGAACTGCTCGATCATCCCGCCACGCTGGCTGCCGAGAGCGGCTTCCTGGCCGACGCGCGTGCCTTGGGCTGAGAGAAGACGAAGAGAATCGAACCACTATGCGTATTGCACTCACGGGCGAAGCCCTGATCGATTTCACCGCCAGCGAGGCAGGCACCCTCGGGTTCTTGGGGCACGAGGGCGGCTCGCCGCTCAACACCGCGGTGGCCTGCGCTCGCCTGGGCCAACCCACCGGCTTTCTCACCCAGCTGTCGACCGACCTCTTCGGTGAGCGGCTGATGGGCTTTCTCGAGCACAACGGCGTGGACACCAGCTTCATTCTGCGGAGCAACGCGCCGTCGACCCTGGCCTTTGTCGAGCGCACGCCGCAGACCAACCGCTATGCGTTCTATACCCGTGGCAGCGCCGACGCGACCTGGGCGCCCGAGCCGCTGCCGCAGCTGCCGGCGGACTGCCGCTTTCTGCACTTCGGGTCGATCTCGCTGCTGCAGGAGCCGGCGGCCACGCGCATCGCCGAACTGGTCACGGCCAACGCAGGACGCCGCGTGATCGTGTTCGACCCCAATGTGCGGCCGAGCCTGATTCCCGACATGCCGGCGTATCGCACGCGCGTCATGGAGTGGCTTGCGATGGCCGACATGGTCAAGCTCAGCGACGAGGATGCCGAACTGCTCGCCCCCGGCCGGCCAGTCGATGCGCTGGCCGCGGAGTGCCTGCAGGCCGGTGTGCATGCGGTCATCGTCACTCGCGGCGGCGCCGGTGCCACGCTCTGGCGCACCGGGCGCGAACCGCTCCCCGTGGCGGCGCCTCGGGTGGAGGTGGTCGACACCATTGGCGCGGGCGACACCTTCACGGCCGGCCTCTCCGTGTCGCTGCTTGCGCACGGCGTGGGGCACCCGGCCCAGCTTGGCGAACTGAGCGACGAGGCCTGGCGCGAGGTGATGCGCTTTGCCGCCACGGCCGCTGCGCTGAACTGCACCCGCGAAGGCGCCGATCCACCCACGCTCCAGGCGGTTGAGGCCGCGCTCGCGCAGCAGGACAATGAGCCTGCCGCGTCCCGGTTTTGACCTTCGTGCTGCCATGACAACGTCCACCCGCAAACGCGCGATTCCCCGCCAGCGCCAACCCGAACTGGAGCGCGACATCGCGCGTTCGCCGTCGCTAGGCTACGAGGCCCCTGAAACCGGCTTGGTGCGCTGCCTTGCGCACGGCTTTCCGAGCCCGCTGGTGCGATGGCACTTTCATGAAGACTACGAGCTGCACCTGATCACGGAGACGTCGGGCAAGGCTTTCGTCGGCGACTGGATCGGGCCGTTCCAGCCGGGGCACCTCGTGCTTTGCGGGCCGCGGCTGCCGCACAACTGGATTTCTCTCGACGTGCCCGAAGGCGGTGCCGAGGGGCGCGATCGGGTGATCCAGTTCCGCCACGAGCCGATCGAGAGCGCTGCCGCCGGAATTCCGGAATTGCGCGAGGTGATGCAGCTGCTCGAACGCGCGCGCCACGGCATCGAGTTCTTCGGCATGTCGCAGCAGGCCCAAACGCACTGGGACAACATCAAGGCTGCGCGCGGCGTGCGCCGGCTCGGGCTCTTCTTCGAGTTCATGGCCGACCTGGCGCAATGCACCGACTACCGGCTGCTGTCGAGCGTTCAGATGCAGGGCGCGCAAGGCATCGAGGGCGATGCGCAGGTCGACCAGATCAACGACATCGTCAACCGCATCACCGCCAACCTGGCGGAATCCATCTCGATGTCGGACGTGGCGGCCGAGCTCGGCATGAGCGAGAGCCGCTTCAGCCGATTCTTCCGGCGCTCTACCGGCAACAGCTTTACCGACTTCGTCAACCGCGTGCGCATCAACAGCGCCTGCCACCTGCTGATGCAGACCGATCACTACGTGACCGACATCTGCTATCAGGTCGGCTTCAACAACGTGGCCAACTTCAACCGGCGGTTTCTCGAAATCAAGGGCATGACGCCGAGCGAGTTCCGGCGCCAGGCCGATACGCGGTTCGGCTGACTTCGGAACAACAGCAGGCGCTCGGGGCGCAATCAGGGAGCACTATCTTGTATCTGGGACTCGACCTCGGCACGTCCGAGCTCAAGGCGCTGCTGCTTGCCGACGATCACCGCATCGTCGGCGTCGCACGTGCAGCACTCACGGTCGAACGGCCGCAACCGCTCTGGTCGGAACAGGCGCCAAGCCAATGGTGGCAAGCGCTCGAACAGGTCATGGCCGAATTGCGGGAGGCGCACCCCGATGCACTGCGAGCCGTGCGTGCCATCGGTCTGTCGGGCCAGATGCACGGCGCCACGCTGCTCGATGCCGCGGGCGAGGTGCTGCGTCCCGCCATTCTCTGGAACGACGGCCGCAGCGGCGTGCAGTGCGAGGCGCTCGCGCGCGCCGTGCCGCGCCTGGGCGAGATCGCGGGCAACCTGGCGATGCCCGGTTTTACAGCGCCCAAGCTGCTGTGGGTGCGCGAGCATGAACCTGAAATCTTCAATCGCGTGGCGCGCGTGCTGCTGCCCAAAGACTGGCTGCGCTTCATGCTCAGCGGCGAGGCCGTCAGCGAAATGTCCGATGCGGCCGGCACGCTGTGGCTCGATGTCGGTGCGCGCGGCTGGTCCGACGAACTGCTCGCGGCCACGGGGCTCACGCGCGAGCACATGCCGCGGCTGGTCGAAGGCAGCGAAGTGTCGACGCAGCTCAAGCCCGAGCTTGCCGCGCGCTGGGGCGTGGGCAGCGGCACCACGGTGCTCATTGCCGGTGGTGCGGGCGACAACGCCGCCAGCGCGGTCGGCATGGGGCTGGTGGAACCGGGGCAGGGCTTCGTGTCGCTCGGCACATCGGGCGTGGTGTTCGTTTCGACCGACCGCTTTCTGCCGAACCCCGCGCAGGCGATGCATGCGTTTTGCCATGCGCTGCCCAATCGCTGGCACCAGATGTCGGTGATGCTCTCTGCCGCGAGCGCGGTGAGCTGGGCTGCCAAGGCATTCAAGTTCGCCGACGAGGCGGCATTGCTCGAAGCGGCCGCATCGGTCGCACCGGCACAGCGCGAGCGGTGCCCGCTGTTCCTTCCGTACCTTTCAGGCGAACGCTCGCCGCACAACAACCCCAATGCGCAGGGCGCGTTGTTCGGCCTGACGCATGCGCATGGGTCGGCCGAGATTGCCTATGCCGTGGTCGAGGGCGTGAGCTTCGGGCTGCGCGACGGCTTCGACACCTTGCGCCTGCCGGCCGACATGCCGCTGCGCGAAGTGGCGCTGGTCGGCGGCGGTGCGCGCAGCGTGTGGTGGGGCCAACTGCTGGCCGACATCTTCCAGGTGCCGCTCACGCTCTATGCAGGCAGCGAGACGGGCGGCGCGCTGGGTGCGGCGCGCCTCGCGTGGCTGGCTGACGGTGGCGCTGTGGCCGAGGTGTGCACGCTGCCGCCGGTCAAGCAGCAACTGGCGCCCTCGGTCGAAGGGAACGGCTCGCACAAGACGCGGCATGCGCGCTTCCAGGTGCTCTACATGGCGCTGCGCGACCAATTTCGATAAACGTACCGCGCAATAAAAAAGGGCCGCTTGCGCGGCCCTTTTTGTTTTGGTGAGCAGAGCTCAGCCGGGCATTACATGCCCATGCCGCCCATACCACCCATGCCGCCCATGTCGGGCATGCCGCCGCCGGCACCGGCTTCTTCCTTCGGTGCGTCGGCGACCATGGCTTCGGTCGTCAGCAGCAGCGAAGCAACCGATGCTGCGTTCTGCAGCGCGGTGCGGGTCACCTTGGTCGGGTCCAGAATGCCCAGCTCGAGCATGTCGCCGTACGTGTCGTTCGCAGCGTTGAAGCCGTAGTTGCCCTTGCCGGCCAACACAGCGTTCACCACCACCGAGGCTTCGCCGCCGGCGTTGTTCACGATTTCGCGCAGGGGCGCTTCGATCGCCTTGAGCACCAGCTTGATACCGGCGTCCTGGTCGGCGTTGTCGCCCTTCACGCGGTCGCCCACGGCTTGCTTGGCACGCAGCAGAGCCACGCCGCCGCCAGCCACAACGCCTTCTTCCACTGCAGCGCGTGTGGCGTGCAGGGCGTCTTCGACGCGAGCCTTCTTTTCCTTCATTTCGACTTCGGTGGCGGCGCCAACCTTGATCACCGCAACACCGCCGGCCAGCTTGGCCACGCGCTCTTGCAGCTTTTCACGGTCGTAGTCGCTCGTGGCTTCTTCGATCTGCACGCGCACTTGCTTCACGCGGGCTTCGATGTCGGCAGCAGCGCCGGCGCCGTCGATGATGATGGTGTTTTCCTTGCCCACTTCGATGCGCTTGGCTTGGCCCAGGTCGGCCAGCGTCACCTTTTCGAGCGTGAGGCCCACTTCTTCAGCGATGACCTTGCCGCCCGTCAGGATGGCGATGTCTTCCAGCATGGCCTTGCGGCGGTCGCCGAAGCCAGGAGCCTTGACAGCCACGACCTTCAGGATGCCGCGGATCGTGTTCACCACCAGCGTAGCCAGGGCTTCGCCTTCGACTTCTTCGGCAATGATCAGCAGGGGACGGCCAGCCTTGGCAACTTGTTCCAGCGTGGGGAGCAGATCGCGGATGTTGCTGATCTTCTTGTCGAACAGCAGCACGAACGGGTTGTCGAGCAGCGCCGATTGCTTCTCGGGGTTGTTGATGAAGTAGGGCGACAGGTAGCCGCGGTCGAACTGCATGCCTTCGACGACGTCGAGTTCGCTTTCGAGCGACTTGCCGTCTTCGACAGTGATCACGCCTTCCTTGCCGACCTTGTCCATCGCGTCAGCGATGAGCTTGCCGATGGTTTCGTCGCTGTTGGCCGAGATCGAGCCGACTTGTGCGATTTCCTTCGACGTGGTGGTGGGCTTCGAAGCCTTCTTCAGCTCTTCGACCAGCGCCGTGACGGCCTTGTCGATGCCGCGCTTCAGGTCCATCGGGTTGATGCCGGCGGCCACGTACTTGAAGCCTTCGCGAACGATGGCTTGAGCCAGAACCGTGGCGGTGGTGGTGCCGTCACCAGCGTTGTCGCTGGTCTTCGAGGCCACTTCCTTCACGAGCTGGGCGCCCATGTTCTGGAGCTTGTCCTTGAGTTCGATTTCCTTGGCGACCGACACACCGTCCTTGGTGACGGTGGGGGCGCCGAACGAGCGCTCGAGCACCACGTTGCGGCCCTTGGGGCCCAGGGTCACCTTGACTGCGTTGGCGAGGATGTTGACACCCTCGACCATGCGTGCGCGGGCTTCACCGCCGAAGACTACGTCTTTTGCTGCCATGTTTTATTTCTCCGAAAGGGGATGGATGGATTACTTATCGACGACTGCGAACAGGTCGTCTTCCTTCATGACCAGCAGTTCGTCGCCACCGACCTTGACGGTCTGGCCGCTGTACTTGCCGAACAGGACGCGATCGCCGACCTTGACGGTCAGTGCGGTCAGTTCGCCCTTGTCGTTGCGCTTGCCCGGGCCCACGGCCAGGACTTCACCCTGGTCGGGCTTTTCGGCGGCTGCGTCGGGAATGACGATGCCGGAGGCGGTCTTGGTTTCGCTGTCAACACGCTTGACGATCACGCGATCGGCCAAAGGACGAAGTTTCATTGCATCTCCTGGATAAGAAACGGGGTTGTGGTCGGGCGCCGGGCGGGGAGACCGGCGGCCCATCGGCTGGAATCGAGGCTTGTTAGCACTCGTCAGCAGCGAGTGCTAATCATAAGGGCAATCGGTGGAGTTTCAAGGCCCCGGGGCGCAGCCGTCGGCCCCGCTCGCCTATTCCGGCGCGTGCGCAAGCACGAAGGAGAGCGACGCCAGGTGCTCCACCTTGTCGGTCTTCGCAGGATCTGCCGGCGGCGTCGACAGCACGGCGGTGATGACGTTCAGCCCCTGGTTGCGCACCTTGATGACCACGGTGCCGTCGGCGCCGCTTTCGATCGGCTTCGCGTCGGGATCGTTGACGAAGTCGGCCAGCACCAGGGCGCCCGCCACGGGTTTTCCTTTGTAGAGCACGCGCAGGCGCAGGTCTTGGCCGAGCTTTTCGGGCAGCGTGGAATCGACCGGGACGATCTGCAGCGTGTGCCCTGGCAACGGCGGCAAAGCACCGCGCAGCGGGCTGCGCAGATGCACCGCGTATTTGAGGTTGTGGCCGCTGGTGAGCGCGCCCGGAACTTCGTCCTTGCCCTTCTTGAGCCATTTGCCTTCCGGCGTCTTGCTCCAGGTGCCGTTGTCGAGCACGGCTGCGACGATGGCGGGTTTCTCCTTGGTGTCCACCACCAGCAGGCGCCCGCTCACGTCCAGTGCCGTCGATACGGGGTTCGCGGACGCGTCGTAGGCGGTGACGGCGGCGATCAGCGGCTGCCGCTTGACCGTGTCCAGATCGTCGGCGCCTTCGCCGTAGATCAGCGCGAGTTCGCCGGAGCGCTGGGCAAACCAGATGCCGTGCGCCTGCGCGCCGGCCGAGCAGAGTACGGCCGCCGCCGCGAGGGTGGCCAGGGCGGCAATTCGGTGCGGTTTGTTCATCAGAGGTCCAGTTTCAGGCTGGCGACGACACTGCGTTTCGCACCTGGGATCACGTACAAATTGCCCCAAGAGGCGGTGTAGAAGTTCTTGTTGAACAGGTTGTGCACGTCGATCGACACGCGCGCGGTCTTGTTGATTTGCCAGTAGCTCACCAGCTTGACGGTGGTGTAGGCCGGCAGGGCGTAGGTGTCGGCGTTGTTGCCCGAGCGGTTGCCGACGTAGTTGATGCCGGCGCCCACGCCATAGCGGCTGCCGTTGGCCAGCGCATCTTCGCGAATGGCAAACAGGCCGGCACTGGTCCTCGGAATGTTCGTGATGCGTGTGCCGGCCGCCAGCGTGGCGTCTTTGGAGATGCGGGCGTCGACGTAGGCGAAATTTCCGCTCACCCGCCAGTTCTTGTCGATCTGGCCATAGACGTCGGCTTCGAAGCCGCTGCTCTTGACTTCGCCGGCGGCCACGGAAAAGCCGGGCGTGTCGCTGGCCGTCAGCACGTTCGTCTTCTTGATGTCGAACACGGCGAAATTGGCGCCCAGGCGCTGGTCCCGGGTCTGCAGCTTCACGCCGGCCTCGAGGGCGGTGGAGTGCTGCGGATCGAATGCGCGGCCGTTCTTGTCGGTGCCGCTGTTGCCGCGAAACGACTTGCCGGCAGACACATACCAGGAGCTCCAGTCGTTCGGCAGATAGGTCAGGCCGGCGCGCGGCGAAACGGCATCGTGCTTCTGGGCGCTGTTGCGGTTTGCGACACGGTCCTCGATGCTCTGCCTGTAATGGTCGTAGCGGGCGCCCACCAGCAGCTTCCATTGCGGCGAAAGGCTGATCTGGTCCTGCACGAAAACGGCGCTCGCGCGCTGGTGCTCGTCTGTACTGGAGGTGAGCGACGTGAGCGGCGGCTGGGGCTTTCCATACACCGGCTGGTAGATATCGATCGGGTAGCTCCCGGAGCGAAGGATCTCGGTGTTCATCCACAGCCTGGAGGCTTCCACGCCGATGAGCAGCGTGTGGCCCAAGGTGCCGGTCGTGAACTTTCCTTCCAGTTCCGCCTGGAAGGAGGTGTCGCGCGACGGCAGCTGGCGCCAGGTGGCGCGGCGGTTCAGCGTCCGGTTGTCGGCCGCGAGCGATGTCGCTTCGGTGTAGTTGCCGGAAGAGGTGCTTTCCTTGTAGCTCGCACCCACGCGCGCGCGCCAGTTGTCCGACAACTGGCGGTCCAGCGTGAGCTGGTGCGTATTGCTGGTGAGCGTCATGTTGCCGTCGCCGGGCTCGTTGAGCACGCGGTCGCGGGGCAGGGTGCCGAGCACGCCGCGCACGTTGATCAGCCCGCGGTCCAGCGGCGTCTTCGAACGCAGGAACTCGGACTCGTAGTTGAGCACCGTCTTGTCATCGATCACCCAGGTCAGCGCCGGCGCCACCAGGGTGCGCCGGTTGCTCAGCAGATCACTGCGGCTGTCGCCTTCCTCCACCGCCATGTTCAGGCGGTAGGCCACGCTGCGGCCCAGCGCGCCGGTGCTGTCCAGCGTGCTGCGGCGCAGGCCCTGGCTGCCGATGCTGAAGTCGGCCGTGTTGCGGCGCGTGAACTCCGGCTTCTTGGTGACGATGTTGATGGTGCCGCCGGGCTCGCTGCTGCCGTAGACGGCCGAGGCAGGGCCCTTCAGGAATTCGAAGCGCTCGACGGTGGCGGTGTCGCGCGGCGGGTTGTAGCCGCGCGAGCCGGGAAAGCCGTTGACCAGAAACCCCATGTCGGTGCTGCTGAAGCCGCGAATACCGAAGTTGTCCCAGGTGCCGCCGAAGTCATTGAGGCGCGTGATGCCGCTCACAAAATCCACCGTGTCGGCCAGGCGCCTCGCACCCATGTCTTCGATCAACTGGCTGGAGACGATGCGTACCGATTGCGGCACCTCCCGCACGGGCGTGCTGGTGCGCGTGGCGCCGCTGCTGGTCGTGGGGTTGTAGCCGCCGGATTCCGGCTCGGCCACCACATGCACTTCGGGCAGCGATGTGCTCGCAGGGTCTGACGGTGAGCTGGCGGTGCCTTGTGCTGTGGAGAGTGAAGAAATGGAAGCGAGGGGGAGCAAGGCGAAGGCGATGCGTGACGACCGGGTGCGAAATCCCATTGAGAACTTTGTAGTGCGTTTGAGTGGAGTTATTGAGAACAAATCTCATTCTCCATTGTAGATGGCGTGGATGGCCGCCCTTGGCCACCGCAGCCTCTGCAGCGCGCTACAGCTGGTCTGTCGGCACGAACCAGGAGAACAGCAGCAGCTGCAGGCGCGTGAGCAGGCTGGAATCCGGCTCGCTGTCGAGCACCTCGTTGTCCACATCGCCGGTGCCGATCCATTGCACGTTCTCGCCATCGGGCATGAGCACCACGCGATAGACGCCTTCGATGTCGTCCAACTGATAGGCGTACAGCAGCGCCTGGCTCAATTCAAAGCTGCGCACGCGAACGCCGAATTCGGTGTTCAGCCGCGCCGAGCGGGGATCGAGGTTCATCGAGCCGAGCAGCACCCATTCCCGGTCGACCAGGGCAAGCTTGGCGTGAAGGCGCCCGCGCGCCTTCTTGAGCAGCGTGCGGAACTGGCGGTTGCGCTTGAGCTGCTGGGTGCTCACCTCGTACAGGTTCACGCCCAGCTTCAGCATGTCGACCCGGTAGCGGTTGTAGTTGATGTTCACCAGCGGCTCGTCGCTGTCGGCCAGCGAATTGGTGATGACGCTGATGCGCACGCCGCGCGCCCGGCCTTCGCGGATGCGCGCCATGCCGTCTTCGCCCGGAATGAAGTACGGCGAAATCACCACCACGTCCGAGCGCGCGCTCGCGGTCATTTCATGGAACCGCGCCGCAAGCGATTCGGCCGGCGATGCAAGAGTGCCCAGCGCCTTGTTGGGGCTGTCGGCCGCGGCATGGGCCTCGGCCCGCATCCACTTCACCCGGCCGATGTCGGCAAGCTGCGTGCCGAGCGGCGCGTCGCCCAGCAGGTCGGTGCCGGCAAGAGGGGCGGGCGGCGGCGCATGGATGGGCGAAGTGGCGGCTTCGAACTCCACTTTCAGCAATTCCGGGCTGTCGCTGGCGCCGGCAATCCGCTGGAGCGGGTAGACCACGTCGCTGTTCCAGTAGGTGTCGAAGATGCGCGCCGCCTCCGGCACCACGGGCCCGGCCATGATCAGTTCGAAATCGATGAAGTTGGCGCCTTCGCTGCGCAGGAAATACTCGTCGGCCAGGTTGCGCCCGCCGGCAATCGCCATCGCGCCGTCGGCCACGAAGAGCTTGTTGTGCATGCGGTGGTTGAGCCGGCGAAAGTCGGCGAAGAACTCGATCCACCGCGTGGCCGAGTGGTCGCGGGCGTTCACGAACGGGTTGAACAGGCGGACCTCGGCATTGGGCTCCGCGGCAAGTCCGAGCAGCAGGCGGTCCATGCCGGCGGTATAAAAATCGTCGAGCAGCAGGCGCACCCGTACGCCGCGACGGGCGGCATCGCGCATTTCGCGCAACAGCAGGCGGCCGGTCTTGTCGTTGCCGAGCTGGTAGGTCTGCACGTCCAGCGAGGCTTGCGCCTGACGAATCAGCTCGAAACGGGCGTCCAGCGCAAAAGAGGCCTCGACCAGCGGGCGGATGCTCGAGAGCCCGTCCTGCGCGGCGCTAAGGCTTGCCGCCGCCCGGCCAAGCGTGGTGGCGGGGGAGGCTGCGATCGACAGCGTGGGCGGCTCGGGTGCGCGAGGGGGAAGACCGGCACAGCCCGCCAGAGCAAGCGCAAGTGCGGAGCCGACCAGCCGCAGGGCCGAGCCGCGCAACGCGGAGAACGAGAGTGCAATGAGCTTGAGCATGAGACCGGCCATCGCACGGGGCGTGCGGCGGGATCGTAGCCGCTTTGCTTGCCGCCCCGCCGGACGCCGATGGCGTAACGCCCTTGGCCGCTCCCGGGAAATTGGAACAAATGAGACTTTATAACTATTAGAATACGAATCGTTCTTAATAATGTTTCGGAGTGGAGCAGGAATGACGAGGTTGATGGCGGGGCGCAAGGTCGCATCGGTGCTGGCGGGATGCATGGCAATTTATGTGCATCAGCAGGTTTTGGCCCAGGCTCCGGCGCCCGGCGCATTGCCGGAAATCAGGGTGGATGCGAGCGCAGAGGCCGAAACCGCGACTTCGCCGGTGATCGGTTATCGCGCGAGAAACGCGGCCACCGCCACCAAGACCGACACGCCGCTTTCTGAAACGCCCCAGTCGGTGACCGTGGTCACGCGCGACCAGATGGTGGACCAGGGCGCGGGCAATCTGCAGGACGCACTCAACTACGCAGCCGGCGTGCGCTCGGACGCCTACGGCCTCGACTCGCGGACCGACTCGGTGCGCATCCGCGGCGCTTCGCCCGACATTTACCTGGACGGCCTGCGCCAAGCGTACGGCTACTACACCAGCACCACGCGCACCGAGCCCTACACGCTGGAGCGGCTCGAAGTGCTGCGCGGCCCCTCGGGCATGCTGTTCGGCGCGGGCACTGCCGCGGGCGTGGTCAACATGGTGAGCAAGCGCCCGCTGCAAGAGGCGCAGCGCGAAGTGGGCGTGCAGTTCGGCAGCTTCGGGCGCAAGCAGATCCAGGCCGACCTGACCGGCCCGCTGAATGCGGACGGCTCGCTGTCTTACCGGCTGATCGCATTGCAGCGCAAGTCGGACACGCAGGTCGACTACGTGCCCGACGACCGTAGCGTCATTGCGCCGTCGTTGACGTGGCGGCCCAGTGCGGCAACCTCGCTCACGCTGCAAGGCCTGTACCAAAAGGACAAGAGCGGCAGCAGTTCGCAATTCTTCCCGTGGGCGGGTACGTTGCTGCCGAACCCGAACGGACGCATTCCCACCAGCCGCTTCATCGGCGAGCCGGGCTTCGACTACTACGACAGCGAGCGCAAGACCTTCGGCTGGCAGTTCGAGCACAAGTTCAACGAGAACTGGACCCTGCGGCAGAACTTCCGCTATGCGCAAAACGAAAACGACAACCGCTACCATTACGGCGCGGCCTTCAGCGGGGCCGAGAGCTGGGACGCGACGGACCCGATCTTCAGGCGCGTGCTGGGCCGCTACTACGACAGCTACCTGACGCGCAACCGCACGCAGACGCTCGACAACCATGTCGAAGGACATTTCCAGACCGGCGCGCTCAAGCACACGCTGCTTGTGGGCGCGGACTTCGCGCGCCAGCGCGAAAACGTCTGGGGCGGCACCACGTACGACACCATCGACGCCTATGCGCCTGTGTATGGCCACGTCGACATGCCCATTCGCGATGCGCGGCCGCGCACCCGCCAGCGCCAGAACGGCTTCTACCTGCAGGACCAGATGAAGCTCGACAACTGGATCTTCGTGGCGGGCCTGCGCCACGACAAGGCCGTTTCGAGCGCGGAAGGCAGCGACGCCGAAAAGAGCAGCGCAACCACCAAGCGGTTCGGCGTGATGTACGCCATGCCTTCGGGCTGGTCTCCGTACCTGAGCTACAGCGAGTCGTTCACGCCGCAGTCGCCGCGCAACGGACAGATCTTCTCGCCCCTGCGCGGTGAGCAGTGGGAAGCCGGCGTGAAGTACGAGCCGAAGGACCGCGCGCTTGCGTTCAGCGCGGCGGTGTACGACCTGCGCGAGAAGAACCAGATCACTTCGCCGTCGCCCAACGTGTACACGCAGGTCGGCAAGACCAAGACCCAGGGCCTCGAACTCGAAGCCAAGGGCTCGATCGGCTCGAACCTCGACCTGATCGCGCACTACAACTACACCGATGCGGACGAACTGATCGAGGGCCTGCCCAAGCACCAGGCGAGTGTCTGGGCCAAGTACCGCTTCTCGATTGGTGGCCTCAGCGGGTTCTCGGCCGGCGCGGGCGTGCGCATGATGAGTTCGTTCCGCGACCTGCAGTCCGGCGTGGGTCCACGGGTGCCGGGGGTGACGTTGCTCGATGCCGTCTTTGCCTACGAAAATGCCAACTGGCGCTATGCGCTCAACATCAACAACCTGACGGACAAGGTCTACTTCAGCACCTGCCTTTCGCGCGGTGACTGCTGGTACGGCTCGCGCCGCAGCGTGGTGGCAAGCGCAACCTACCGCTTTTGATAATTCTCTTTCGATGGGAGCAGTGACGACATGATGAACAGCCGAAAGATCAAGACCTGGGCCTGGGTACACAAGTGGAGCAGCCTCGTGTGCACCGTGTTCATGCTGCTGCTGTGCATCACGGGCCTGCCGCTGATCTTTCATCACGAGATCGGCCATCTTCTGGGCACCGAGGTCGAAGCGCCCAAGATGCCCGCGGACACGCCGCGCGTGAGCCTGGACCGCGTGCTCGAAACGGCGCGCGCCAAGCACCCCGACCGGGTGGTGCAGTTCGTCTCGCAGCCCGAAGACGACGACGGCCTCTGGCTCGTCACGCTCACGCCCACGCCTGAACCTACCGAAGACTTCAAGTCGGTCGCCATCGATGCGCGCACCGGCGTCGTGCTGGCACAGCCCAAGTTCGACGAGGGCTTCATGTACGTGATGTTCAAGCTGCACGTCGACCTGTTCGCAGGGCTTGCGGGCAAGCTGTTCCTGGGGTTCATGGGCTTGCTGCTGCTCGTGGCCATCGTTTCCGGGGTGGTGCTCTATGCGCCGTTCATGCGCAAGCTCGACTTCGGCACGGTGCGGCGCGAGAAGCGGCCACGCCTCAAGTGGCTCGACCTGCACAACCTGCTGGGTATCGTCACGCTGGTCTGGCTGTTCGTGGTGGGCTCCACCGGCATGATCAACACCTGGGCCGACCTGATCATCAAGTACTGGCAGTACGACCAGCTCAGCACGCTGCTTGCGCCTTACAAGAACGAGCCGACCGTCCCCGCAGCCGAGCGCGGATCGGTGCAGCGTTCGATGGAAGTCGCACTGAAACAGGCGCCCGACATGAAGCTGTCTTTCATCGCGTTCCCGGGCACTTCGTTCTCGAGCCCGCACCACACCACCTTCTTCCTGCGCGGCAACGAGCCCTTCACCTCGAAGCTGCTGAAGCCGGTACTGGTCGATGCGAAGACCACGCAGGTGACCGCCTCGCCCGAGATGCCGTGGTACCTGACGGCGCTGCTCGTGTCGCAGCCTCTGCACTTCGGCGACTACGCGGGCATGCCGATGCAGATCATCTGGGCGCTGCTCGACATTGCCACCATCATCGTGCTGGGCAGCGGGCTTTACCTGTGGCTCAAGCGCGGCAACACCGTGCCGACACCGGCCGCGCCAACAGCTGCGGGCAGTGCCGGGCGAGCGCCGCAGCATGGCGGGCAGCAGCCTGACCCGGCCCCGGCCATGAAGGTGCAGGCATGAAGCCCCGGCACGCGTTCCGGCGCATGTGGGGCTGGCCGATCGTGCTGGGCGTGCTGACGTCCATCGGCCTGATTTCCGCGCTGTTCAGCGACGGCGGCTTGGGCGACATGCTCGCCTGGTTTGCACTGGGCATTCCCGTCGCGGTGTGCGGCTGGTACGGCTGGCGCAGAACCTGATCTGAGAACCTGGGCTGGCTGCTTCGGCCCCGCCCGGGTTGTTGCTAGTACGTGCGGCGCCCCGCGCCGAAGCAGAATCGGCGCGATGATGAAGCCTGCACTCGCCGCCACCGCCACTGCCGTTCGCCTGTTGCTGCTGGGGGCTCCGCTCGCTGCCCAGGCGCAACAAGCGACTCCTCCAGAAGCAGACCGCGGCCGCCTGCCCGAAGTGACGGTGTCCACGCCCCGCGGCGAGGTCGCGCCCTTCAACGTGCCGGGCTCGGTCGATCGCGTCGACGGTGCGGAGATGCGAGACAACCGGCTGCAGGTCAATTTGTCCGAAAGCCTGGGCGGCGTTCCGGGCCTGCAGGTGCAAAACCGCATGAACTATGCGCAAGACCTGCAGCTGTCGATCCGCGGCTTCGGCGCGCGCTCCACCTTCGGCGTGAGGGGCGTGCGGCTGTATGTCGACGGTATTCCTGCTACGCTGCCCGATGGCCAGGGCCAGACTTCCAATATCGACATCGGTTCGCTCGATCGCGTCGAGATCCTGCGCGGACCGTTCTCGGCGCTCTACGGCAACTCTTCGGGCGGCGTGCTGCAGGCTTTCACCGCGTCGGGCGAGGGCGCGCCGCGCCTTTCGTATTCGGCGGCCGGCGGGAGCTTCGGTACCTGGCGGCAGTCGCTGCAAGGCAGCGGATCACAAGGCGCAATCGATTACCTGCTGAACGCCAGCCGCTTTCAGACCGACGGCTGGCGCGAGCACAGCGCGGCGCGGCGCGACATCGCCAACGGCAAGCTCGGCATCGCACTGGACAACGGCGACAAGCTCACGCTGGTGCTCAACAGCGTGCGCATCAGCGCGCAAGACCCGCTGGGCCTCACGGCGGACCAGTACGCGCTGGCGCCACGCAGCGCGGCGCTGGCCACGCAGTTCGACACGCGCAAGACGGTCGAGCAGACGCAGGCCGGCCTGCTCTATGAACGGCGCGTGGGTGCTTCGCAGTCGCTGCGGCTCATGGTGTACGGCGGCGAGCGCAAGACCGTGCAGTACCAGTCGATTCCGCTCGGCCCCCAACAGAATCCGCTGCATGCGGGCGGCGTGATCGATCTGTCGCGCCAGTACGGCGGGGTCGACCTGCGCTGGACCGCCGCATTGCAGATGGCCGACCGGCCGCTCGACCTTGCCGTGGGCCTTGGCTACGACAGCCTGCGCGAGCAGCGCCGCGGCTACGAGAACTACCTCGGCCGCGTGGCCTCGCCCGTGCTGGGCGTGCAAGGCCGCCTGCGGCGCAGCGAGCGCAACGAGGTCTGGAACCTCGATCCCTATGCGCAAGCCACCTGGCGCCTGGCCGAGCAGTGGACGCTGGAAGCCGGCGTGCGCCGAAGCAGCGTGCATTTCGATTCACAGGACCGCTATATCGTGGGCGCCAACCGCGACGACAGCGGCAGTGCGCGCTACAGCAAGACGCTCCCGGTCGCCTCGCTGCGGTACCAGGCAACGCCGGACCTGGCGTTCTACGGCTCAATCGGCCGCGGCTTCGAGACGCCCACGCTCAACGAGCTCTCGTACCGGGCGGGCGGCGCCAGTGGGCTCAACTTTGCCTTGCGGCCCTCGGTCAACGACAGCGTGGAAGTGGGTGCCAAGGCAAGGCTGGGTGGAGGCCTGCTGACGGCCGCGATGTTCCAGACCCGCACGCGAGACGAGATCGTGACCGACACCAACAGCGGCGGCCGCGCCACGTTCCAAAACGCGGGCCGCACGCGGCGCAACGGATTCGAACTGGCTTGGCAGCATGAAACGGCCAACCACTGGCGCACGCAGCTTGCCTATACATGGCTGGACGCACGCTACCGCGATGCCTTCTGCTCGCCGTCGCCCTGTGCGGTATCCAACACGGTGGCGGCGGGCAACCGCATTCCCGGCATTGCACGGCAATCGCTCTTTGCATCGCTCGGCTGGATGCCGCCCGAAGGCTGGCGGGCCGGCGCCGAGGTGCGCGCGCTGGGCCGCATGCAGGCGAACGACGCCAACACCGCCAGCGCGCCGGGCTACGCGGTCGCGGCGCTCTACGCCGGCTACTTGAAGAAGTGGGAGCGTTGGGAGTTCAACGCCTTTGCGCGGGTCGACAACCTGTTCGACCGCCGCTATGTGGGATCGGTCATCGTCAATGAGGGCAATGCGCGCTATTACGAGCCCGCGCCGGGCCGCAACTGGACGGTGGGCCTGAGCGGCGCTTACCGCTTCTGACCCACCGCCGGTGGCTTTTTACTTGAGGCCGGCCGCAGCGCGCAGCGCAGCCGCCTGCGTGGTCGCTTCCCAGGTGAACT
Organism: Variovorax sp. CCNWLW186; assembly: GCF_037203865.1. Lineage (NCBI taxonomy): Bacteria > Pseudomonadati > Pseudomonadota > Betaproteobacteria > Burkholderiales > Comamonadaceae > Variovorax > Variovorax sp. CCNWLW186. The sequence continues at coordinate 357,956 of NZ_JBBCBO010000003.1, forward strand.
CGGGCTCTTCGCGGCCGAAGTGGCCGTAGGCGGCCGTCTTCTGGTAGATGGGGCGCAGCAGGTCGAGCATCTGGATGATGCCCTTTGGACGCAGGTCGAAGAACTCGCGCACGAGTTCGGCAATCTTGTCGTCGGGAATCACGCCGGTGCCTTCGGTGTAGACCGTGATGTTCATCGGCTGTGCCACGCCGATGGCGTAAGCCACCTGGATCTGGCATTGGCGCGCCAGGCCGGCGGCCACGATGTTCTTGGCCACGTAGCGCGCGGCGTAGGCTGCCGAGCGGTCGACCTTGGACGGGTCTTTGCCGGAGAACGCGCCGCCGCCGTGCGGGCAGGCGCCGCCGTAGGTGTCGACGATGATCTTGCGGCCGGTGAGGCCACAGTCGCCCTGCGGGCCGCCGATGACGAAGCGGCCGGTCGGGTTGATCAGGTAGCGCGTGTTCTGCAGCCATTCCTTCGGCAGCACCGGCTTGATGATCTCCTCGATGATGGCTTCGTTGAACGAGGCCTTCATCTTGGTGGGCGTTTCGCTCTGGTCGGGGCTGTGCTGGGTGGAGAGCACCACGGTGTCGATGCTGTGCGGCTTGCCGTCCACATAGCGCATCGTCACCTGGCTCTTGGCGTCGGGGCGCAGGAACGGCAGGCGGCCGTCCTTGCGCAGTTGGGCCTGGCGCTCCACGAGGCGGTGTGCGTAGTAGATGGGCGCGGGCATCAGCTCGGGCGTTTCGTCGCAGGCGTAGCCGAACATCAGGCCCTGGTCGCCGGCGCCGGTGTTCAGGTGGTCGTCGCTGGCGTGGTCCACGCCCTGGGCAATGTCGTTGGACTGCTTGTCGTAGCAGACCATCACGGCGCAACCCTTGTAGTCGATGCCGTAGTCGGTGTTGTCGTAGCCGATGCGCTTGATGGTGTCGCGCGCCACCTGGATGTAGTCGACGTGCGCGTTGGTCGTGATTTCGCCGGCGAGCACCACGAGGCCGGTGTTGGTCAGCGTTTCGGCGGCCACGCGGCTGCGGGGGTCCTGCTCGAAGATCGCGTCCAGGATGGCATCCGAGATCTGGTCGGCGACTTTGTCGGGGTGGCCTTCAGAGACCGATTCGGAAGTGAAGAGGAAGTCGTTCGCCATTTTGTTCAAAGCTCCTTGAAGTGACTTGGCGCGTTGCCAACTCTGCGGAGCCCTGGCGAACGCTTTAGCAGATGCCGACGAATCGGCGGGGCACAATCGCTCTTGCGCTTGTGTTTGTCGCCCTGCAAGTTGTTCCGTAACTCGGCGACAATTTGCATTCTATTCGAGCCGCGCCAAATTGTGCGCGCGCGTCCTGGTATTCACTCCCTGTTGTCAGCCCATGGTCACCCTGTTCCGCCTGCTTGCCCGTGTACCGATGCCGTTGATGCATCGGCTCGGCGCGTTGCTGGGCTGGATGGTCTGGTGGTGCGCCCCCGACTACCGCCGCCGCTTCAAGGCCAATGCCGAAAACGCGGGCTTCACGCCCGACCAGTACCGCCCGGCCATCGCCGCCGCCGGCCAAATGGCCGCCGAGTTGCCCTGGCTCTGGCTGCGCCCGCAGGGCGAAAGCGTACTGCGGCGCGTGGTGCGCTGGGAAGGCGTCGAGGCCTTCGAGGCCGCCATGCAGGCGAAAAAGGGCGTGATCCTGGTGGCGCCGCATCTGGGCAGTTGGGAGATGTGCGGCCAGGCCATCGGCGAGCGCTTTCTCCAGGCCTACGGACCGATCACCGCGCTGTTTCGCCCCGCGCGCAAGAAATGGATGGCCGAACTGATTGCCGCGGGCTCGCGTGACCGGCCCGGCCTGCAGACGCTGCCCACCAATAACACTGGCGTGCGCGGCCTCATCCGCACGCTGCGCAGCGGTGGCTACACCGGCATCCTGCCCGACCAGGTGCCACCGCTGGGGCAGGGCGTATGGGCGCCTTTTCTTGGCCGGCCGGCCTACACCATGACGCTGCTGCCGCGCCTCGCGCAGCAGACCGGCGCCGCCTGTTTCCTGAGCGTGTGCGAAAGGCTACCGCGCGGTGCGGGCTACGTGATTCGCTTCGAACCGATCATGGGCACTGCGCTCACCGATCCCAAGGCGTCCATCGAAGACGCTGCAGCTGCAATGAACGATGCCATCGGCCGCTTGATCCACAGCCTGCCCGGCCAATACGTGTGGGACTACGCACGCTACAAGGAGCCGCGCGGCGAGACCGTCGTGGCGGCCGCCGCCAATGGGGAGCAGGCGCAATGAGTCTCGGCTCCCGACTCGGCATCGGTTTCATGCGCGCGATTGCGCCGCTGCCCCTGCCGCTGGTCCGCGGCTTCGGCGCGCTGCTGGGCCGCGTGCTCCACACCGTCGCGGTGCCGCGCCGGCGCGTGGTCGATACCAACCTAGCGGTGTGCTTTCCCGATAAGTCCGAAGCTGAACGCCGCCGCATCGCGCGCGAGACGTTTGTGTATGTGGCCCAGTCGTGGCTCGACCGCAGCTGGCTTTGGCATGCGCCCGAAAAAGTGGTGGCCAGCCGGCTCAAGGTGGTGGGCGCCGCGCAGGAGATCGACGAGATCGCCAACGGCGACGAGCCGATGATCCTGTTCGCGCCGCATTTCTACGGCCTCGATGCCGCGGCCACGGCATTGACCATGCACACGCCGCGGCCTTCGGCCACCATCTACACGACCCAGCGCGATCCGATGGTCGACGAATGGATTCGCGAAGGCCGCACGCGCTTCGGCAACGTGGCGGCGCTCAACCGGGTGGACGGCATCAAGCCGGTGCTCGGAGGCCTGCGCAAGGGCGGCCTCTTGTACTTGCTACCCGACATGGACTTCGGCCGCGACCAGACCATCTTCGTGCCGTTCTACGGCGTGCAGGCCGCCACCGTGCCCTCGCTCTCGCGCTTCGCGCGGCTGGGCAAGGCCAAGGTGGTGCCGATCGTCTCCAAGCTCACCCCGGGCGGCTACGAGATCGAGGTGCTGCCGGCCTGGCAGAACTTTCCGACGGACGATGTCGAGGCCGACACCGCGCTCATGAACGAGCGGCTGCAGGGCTATATCGACAAGATGCCGTCCCAGTACTACTGGGTGCATCGCCGCTTCAAGACGCGGCCCGAGGGCGCGCCGTCGATCTATTGAAGAAGAACTGGGGCGGCTTCTTCAGTTCCGCTTCAGGAAGGCTTCGATCTCGCGCGCCACGAGCTGCGGCTGTTCGTGCACGATCCAGTGGGTGGCGTTGGGCACCTTTTTGATCTCGAGCTTGGGCACGTATTCCTCCAGGCCGTCGAGCAAGCCCGGCAACAGCGCCGCGTCGTCGAGCGCCCAGAAGACGAAGGTCGGCACGTTCACGGTCAGTCGCTCGCGCGGCAGCACCGGAATGCCTTCGATGCTCTGGCCCGGCAGCGGCGGCTTCATCGGCGTGACGCGATAGAGGTTGCAGGCGCCGGTAAGGCCGGCATTCCACACCTCGCGGTACTGCTGCTTCACGTCTTCAGTCAGCCATCCGAAGCCGTCGGGGCCGGCCTTCATCAAGGTGAAGAAGGGCCACATGCGCTTGAAGTCGTCCGCCGAGAGCAGGGCTTCGGCATCGGGCCTGGCGAGAAAATTCATGTAGGCGCTGGCTTGCTGCTGCGCCGGGTTGTTGCGCAACTCGCGCGTGAAGGTGCCGGGGTGCGGCGAGTTGATGATGACCAGCCGGCCGACCTGCTCCGGAAAGGCATTGGCATAGCCCCAGCCGAAAGCTCCGCCCCAGTCATGCGCGACCAGCGCGGCCATGGTGCCGTCGGCGCTTTCGGTGGCAACGAGCTGCTGGACGTCCTGGATCAGCAGATGGGCCCTGTATGCGGCCACTTCGGTCGGCGCGCTCGACTTCTCGAAACCGCGCAGATTGGGCGCGACACAGCGGTAGCCGCCGTGTTCAGGCTGGGCGAAATATTCGAGCAGCTCGTCCCAGATGAACGCGGCTTCGGGGAAGCCATGAAGGAACACCATCAACGGCTGGCCGGGCGCGCCGGTGGCGCGGCAGCTCAGCGTGGTTCCGTTGGGCAGGCTGCGCTGGAACGTCTCGATCATGCTTTGTCTCCTTCAACTTTCGTTGCTATTGTTTTCATAGTGGATCACGCAGATGGGACGGCAGCGAGCCGGTTTTCCCTAGGTGTCTTCCGGCACCGGGGGCTGTTCGGCTTCCGCCAGCGTTTCCCCGGGCGGATGCGCCCAGCGCCACAGCAGCTCCGCGGCTTCTCCCACTCCCTGCTTCTTGAGGGCGGAGAACAGTTTGACTTCGCCGCCGCCGGCCTGCAGTCGCGTAATGGACAGCACCTTGGCGCCTTCGCTGCGGGTGAGCTTGTCGGACTTGGTCAGGAGCACGAGGAACTTCAGGCCTTGCTCCACGCGCGGGCGGATCACGTCGAGCAGGATCTCGTCGAGCTCGGTGAGGCCCTGGCGCGGGTCGCACATCAGCACCACGCCGCGCAGGTTTTCGCGCGTCATCAAATAGTTGCCCATGACACGCTGCCAGCGCAGCTTGGCTTCCTTGGGGACCGCGGCATAGCCGTAGCCGGGAAGGTCGGCCAGCACGGCGTCGTCGGCCTTTTGCTTGCCCACGCCGAACAGGTTGATGTGCTGCGTGCGGCCGGGCGTCTTGGAGGCGAAGGCCAGGCGCGTCTGCTGGGTGAGCGTGTTGATCGCGGTCGACTTGCCCGCATTCGAGCGGCCGACGAAGGCGATTTCGGGCAGGTCGAGCGGAGGCAAATGCTCGAGCTGCGGGGCGCTGGTCAGGAAGTGGGCGGTGTGCAGCCAGCCGAGCGCAACGCGCTCGCGCTCGGCGACGATGGGGTCCACGGCAGGGGTCGCGCGGGAAGGGGGAGCAGCGTGCTTGCGCGACGGCGTAGTCATCAATGAGCTTTCGGAACGGGCCGCCATTGTAGAATCGCGGGGTTTTGCGCCAATAAATCGAGCCCCCGATATGAAGTTGTTTGCCAATTTTCTGCTTGCAGCCCTCATGGGTGTCGCAGCCAGCGCGAGCCTTGCGGCCGACGCGCCAGCCGCCGCAGCGACTGCACCCGCCGCGGCCAAGCCGGCCAAGCCCGACCCTGCCAAGGGCGACGCGGTGTTCAATTCCGCCGCCCAGGCCTGTGCCTCCTGCCACAACGCAGACGGCAACTCGGCCATTGCGGCAAACCCGAAGCTGGCGCAGCAGCACCCCGAATACATCCTCAAGCAGCTGCAGGACTTCAAGTCCGGCAAGCGCAAGAGCCCGATCATGCAGCCCCTGGCGGCCAAGCTGTCCGACGAAGACATGCGCAACATCGCGTGGTTCGTGGGCTCCAAGAAGATCAAGACCGGCTTCTCCAAGGAGAAGGACACCGTGGCACTGGGCGAAAAGATCTACCGCGGCGGTATTGCCGACCGCCAGATTCCGGCCTGCGCCGGCTGCCACAGCCCCAACGGCGCTGGCATGCCCGCGCAGTACCCGCGCCTGGGCGGCCAGCACGCCGACTACACGGTGGCACAGCTTGTTGCCTTCCGGGACAACGTGCGCCAGAACAGCGCCCCCATGACGGGCGTGGCCGCAAAGCTGAACGACCGCGAAATCAAGGCCGTTGCAGACTACATTGCCGGCCTGCGCTGACGCCACGCCCTTCAGCGTGAACTAACCGCCGATAAAAAACCCAAACAGAGGGCGGGCCGATCCAGCTGGATGGCCCGCCCTTTGCTTTTTTCCTGTTTCTTTCTTCCCGCCCACCGATGTCTGTCTCCACCCACGGCCTTCGCGTCCATCGCGGCCCGCAAGTGCTTCGCGCTGCGGTGGAGCTGTTCTCGTCGATGCGGTTTGCCATCGCGCTGCTCACGGTCATCTGCATCGCATCGATCATCGGCACCGTGCTCAAGCAGCACGAGCCGATCAACAACTACATCAACCAGTTCGGTCCATTCTGGGCCGAGCTGTTCCGCACGGCCAAGCTCGACTCGGTCTACAGCGCCTGGTGGTTCCTGCTGATCCTGCTGTTCCTGGTGATCAGCACGTCGCTCTGCATTGCGCGCAACACGCCGCGCATTTTTGTGGACCTGAAGACCTTCAAGGAAAACATCCGCGCGCAGAGTCTCAAGGCCTTTGGCCAGCGCGCTGAAAACCAGCTTGCCGAGGAGCCCGCCGCGGCAGCCAACCGCATCGGCCAACTGCTGGTGAGCGGCGGCTGGAAGGTCAAGCTGCAGCAGCGCGAAGCGGTGGAAGGCCAGTCTGGCGCGGGCTGGATGGTCGCGGCGCGTGCGGGCGGCGCCCACAAGCTGGGCTACATCGCCGCGCACAGCGCCATCGTGCTGGTGTGCATCGGCGGCCTGCTCGACGGCGACCTGGTGGTGCGTGCCCAGACGTGGTTCAACGGCAAGAGCGTGTTCACCGGCGGCGGCATGATTGCCGACGTGCCGCCGCAGCACCGGCTGTCGCCCCGCAACCCGACCTTCCGCGGCAACATCCTGGTGCCCGAAGGCGGGCAGGGCAGCGTGGCCATCCTGCAGCAGTCGGACGGCGTGCTGCTGCAGGAGCTGCCGTTCTCGATCGAGCTCAAGAAGTTCATCGTCGACTATTACTCCACCGGCATGCCCAAGCTGTTTGCGAGCGAGGTGGTGCTGCACGACCGCGAGACCGGCGCCCAGGTGCCCGCGCGCATCGAGGTCAATCATCCGGCCAGCTACAAGGGCGTGGAAATCTACCAGTCGAGCTTCGACGACGGCGGCTCCAAGGTAAAGCTCAAGGCGGTGCCGATGGCGGCCGCCGCCAAGCCCTTCGAGGTCGATGGCGTCATTGGCGGGCCAAGCACTGAAATTACCAACGGCAAGGAAAAGCTCACGCTCGAATACGCTGCGCTGCGCGTGATCAACGTCGAGAATTTTGCCGACGGGGGTGCCATGAGCGGCGCCGACGTGCGCAAGGTCGACCTGCGCCACGACATCGAATCGCGCCTGGGCGCCGCCAACAAGACCACCAAGCCGAAGGTGCTGCGCAACATCGGCCCGAGCATCGGCTACAAGCTGCGCGACGCCGCGGGCCAGGCGCGCGAATACCAGAACTACATGGTGCCGGTCGACACCGGCGACGGCCAGCCGGTGTTCCTGCTCGGCATGCGCGAGAAGCCCGAAGAGCCGTTCCGCTACCTTCGCGTGCCGGCCGACGAGCAGGGCAGCATGGACAGCTTCGTGCGTATGCGCGCTTCGCTGGCCGACGCCGACACCCGCGCCCGTGCCGTCGAGCGCTACATCGCCAAGGCCGTCGATCCGAAGCGGCCTGAAATGGCCGAGCAACTCAGCGTTTCGGCTGCGCGTGCACTCGCGCTCTTTGCCGGCAGCGAGCGTGCGAAGGCCGATGCCAGCACGCAGGGCGGCTGGCAGGCCATTGCGGAATTCATGGAAGCCAACGTGCCCGAGCCCGAGCGCGAACGTGCCGGCGCGGTGCTGGTGCGCATCCTGAACGACGTGCTGTTCGAACTGCTCAATCTCAGCCGCGAAAGCGCGGGGCTCGAGGCCTTGCCGCGCGACGACAAGTCGCAAGCCTTTCTCACGCAGGCGGTGCTGGCCATCAGCGATGCGCATTTCTATCCGGCGCCCGTCGCAATGATGATGACCGACTTCACCCAGGTGCAGGCCAGCGTGTTCCAGGTGGCGCGAGCGCCCGGAAAGAACGTGGTCTATCTGGGCTGCCTGTTGCTGATCATCGGGATTTTTGCCATGCTGTACGTGCGCGAGCGCCGGCTCTGGGTGTGGCTGGCACCCGGCGGCGCAAGCGCAGGAGACAACAACACCACGGCTGCCACGATGGCCTTCTCGGTCAATCGCAAGACGATCGACAGCGATCGCGAGTTCGAGCACCTCAAGCACAAGCTGCTTGCCTTGAAAAACGAAGGACCGGCGTCCCCATGAACACCACCACCCTCACGCTCAACGAAAGCTGGTTTTCGCGCCGCAACCTGTTCGACTGGGTTTTCGCGGCACTGGTGCTTGCAGGCGGCCTTTTTGCCTTTGTGCGGTATGCGGGCGCTATGGACTCGTACGAGAAGCCGATCCTCGTCGCCGCGATGATTTCCGTCATTGCGATCGGCTGGTTCTGGCGGCCGCTGCGGGTGCTCGCCATCGTCGTGGCGGCGGCCTCGCTGCTGGCCATCGGCTCCTACCAGGGCGACCTGGCGCGCGCGGACACGGTGTTCTGGCTCAAGTATTTCCTGTCGAGCCAGTCGGCCATTCTCTGGATGAGCGTGCTGTTCTTCATGAGCACGCTGTTCTACTGGCTTGGTTTCTTCGGCGGGAAGCAGGGCGACACCTTCGAGCTGATCGGCTCGCGCCTCACATGGGCCGCTATTGCCATGGCGCTGATTGGCACCATGGTGCGCTGGTACGAAAGCCACCTGATCGGGCCGGACATCGGCCACATCCCGGTCAGCAACCTGTACGAAGTGTTCGTGCTGTTCTGCTGGCTCACCGCGGCGTTCTATCTGTACTTCGAAGCGCGCTACGGCACCCGGGCGCTCGGCGCCTTCGTCATGCTGGTGGTGAGTGCGGCGGTGGGCTTCCTGCTCTGGTACACGCTGGTGCGCAACGCCCACGAGATTCAGCCGCTGGTGCCCGCGCTGCAAAGCTGGTGGATGAAGCTGCATGTGCCGGCCAACTTCATCGGCTACGGCACTTTCGCGCTTGCGGCCATGGTGGCCTTTGCCTACCTGGTGAAGGAACAGGCGGGCGAAACCCGCTGGTACAAGCTCACGCCGATCTGGCTTTTGGGCGTGGCGCTGTGCTTTGTGCCGGTGGCATTCCGCCAGCGCGTGCAAGAGGCCGGCGGCAGCTACTGGGTGATCTATGCGGGCATTTCCGCACTCATCGCTGCGGGCATTCTGCTGGGCCGCAAGCGCATTGCGGCAAGGCTGCCCGCCAACGAGGTGCTCGACGACGTGATGTACAAGTCGATCACCGTCGGTTTTGCCTTCTTCACCATTGCCACCGTGCTGGGCGCCTTGTGGGCGGCCGATGCCTGGGGCGGCTACTGGAGCTGGGACCCGAAGGAGACCTGGGCGCTGATCGTCTGGCTCAACTACGCGGCCTGGCTGCACATGCGGCTGGTCAAGGGTTTGCGCGGCACTGTGGCGGCCTGGTGGGCGCTGGCCGGCCTGGCGGTCACCACCTTTGCCTTCCTGGGCGTGAACATGTTCCTGAGCGGACTGCACAGTTACGGCACCTTGTAGCCCCGGGCAGCCGGCTTTTCGCGAAGAATTGAATCCACGCGCAGCGATTGTGCGTAACCGAATCAGGGAATTGCTCGAACTACCCTGAGCACAACGATTCACGCGAAAGGCCGTCACCATGTCGTTTTCCTCCCGCCCGCAAGGTCGCAACAGCGGTTTCATCCATCCGCTTTCGAGCGAAATCACACCGCGCGCCGTCTACGAGAGCCGGCGCGACCTGCTGAAGCTGATGGCTGGCGGCGCGGCCGGTGCCGCGCTGGCGAGCTTTGCCGGACGCGAGGCCTTCGCCCAGGCGACCGGCCCGCACAAGCTGGCGCTGCTTCCGGGTGCCAAGTCCGCCGTGCCGGGCGCGCAAACGATGGAAAAGCTCACCGACTACAAGGACGCGACGAGCTACAACAACTTCTATGAGTTCGGCACCGACAAGGGTGACCCGGTCAAGAACGCCGGCACGCTCAAGACCCGCCCGTGGACCGTGGAGGTCGAGGGGCTGGTCAAGAAGCCGGGCAAGTACGGCATCGAAGACCTGCTGAAACTCAGTGCGCAGGAAGAGCGCATCTACCGCCTGCGCTGTGTCGAGGGCTGGTCGATGGTCATTCCGTGGGTGGGCTATTCGCTGGCCGAGCTCATCAAGAAGGTCGAGCCCCAGGGCAACGCCAAGTACGTGGAGTTCGTGACCCTGGCCGACCCCAAGACCATGCCTTTCGTCGGCTCGCGTGTGCTCGATTGGCCCTACACCGAAGGCCTGCGGATGGACGAGGCCATGCATCCGCTCACGCTGCTGGCTTTTGGCATGTACGGCGAAGTGCTGCCCAACCAGAACGGCGCGCCGGTGCGCCTGGTGGTGCCGTGGAAGTACGGGTTCAAGTCGGCCAAGTCGATCGTGAAGATCCGCTTTGTCGAAAAGGAGCCGAGCACGGCATGGAACAAGGCCGCGGCCCAGGAATACGGCTTCTATTCGAACGTGAACCCGAACGTCGACCATCCGCGCTGGAGCCAGGCCACCGAGCGCCGCATTGGCGACGGCGGTGGGCTTTTTGCCAAGCGCAACAAGACGCTGATGTTCAACGGCTACGAAGCCCAGGTCGGCCAGCTCTATGCGGGCATGGACCTGAAGAAGAACTACTGAGCCCGAGCCTGCCTCGCTATCCCGCCTTTGCGCCATGAACAAGCTGCTCATGCATCCGGCGGCCAAGCCGGTGATCTTCTTGCTGTCCCTGCTGCCGTTCGCGTGGCTGACCTACGGCGCATTCACCGACGGGCTGGGCGCGAACCCGGCCGAGTTTCTGATCCGCGCCACGGGCGACTGGACCTTGCGCTTCATCTGCATCGTGCTGGCCGTGACGCCGCTGCGCGTGATCACCAAGGCCAACGCGCTCGCGCGCTTTCGCCGCATGCTGGGCCTGTTCGCGTACTTCTATGTGGTGGTGCACCTGCTGTGCTACAGCTGGTTCGACATGGGCTTCGAATGGGCCGACATCGCCAAGGACATTGCAAAGCGGCCGTTCATCCTGGTGGGATTCTCGGCCTTCGTGCTGCTGACGCCGCTGGCCGCCACATCGTTCAACCGCGCGATCAAGGCACTGGGCGCAAAGCGCTGGCAAATGCTGCACAAGCTGGTCTACCTGATCGCCGGCCTCGGCTTGCTGCACTTCTTCTGGATGCGCGCGGGCAAGAACAACTTTGCCGAGGTGTTCGTCTACGCGGCAATCGTCGCGGTGCTGCTGGGGTGGCGCGTGTGGAACTACGCGAGCAAGCGCAAGCCGAAGCCCTCGGCGGGCGCTCGCGGCGGCAGTAGCGGCAACGAGAAGTCGCTGGGCCGCAGCAGCGCCGGCTGACGCGCTGATCGGCCCGCCCAAGGCGCACGGCGGCTGCGGCGGATCAGCCCTCGATCCGCTCGCTGCGCAGCTGGTCTTCCATCGTCTCGCGGCGACGGATCAGGGTGGCGCTCTGGCCGCTCACCAGCACTTCGGCGGCCCGGCCGCGCGTGTTGTAGTTGCTGGCCATGCTCATGCAATAGGCGCCTGCCGACAGCACGGCCAGCAGGTCGCCGGACACCACGTTGAGCGCACGGTCGCGGCCAATCCAGTCGCCGCTTTCGCAAACCGGGCCGACCACGTCGTAGGCCGGCGCGCTGCCCGCACGGATGCGCAGCGGCACGATCTGCTGGAACGCCTGGTACATCGCCGGGCGGGGCAGGTCGTTCATAGCCGCATCGACGATGCAGAAATTCTTGTCTTCGCCCGGCTTGGTGTAGAGCACCTCGGTCACGCACACGCCTGCATTGCCGACCAGCGAACGGCCCGGCTCGATGACCAGCTTGCGCCGACCGAAGCCGCGGGCGTCGAGCCGCGCGAGCAGCTGCTGCCAGAGCGCATCGGCCTTGGGCGGCACTTCGCCGTTGTAGTCGATGCCCAGGCCGCCGCCGAAGTCCAGGTGATGGATGGGCACGCCGGCCGCTTCGATGGCTTCGACCAGGTCGAGTATCCGGTCGCAGGCATCCAGGTAGGGCGAGGCTTCGGTGATCTGCGAGCCGATGTGGCAGTCGATGCCCACCACCTCGAGCCCCGGAAGCCTGGCGGCATGGCGATAAGCCTCGACCGCGCGGTCATGGGCGATGCCAAACTTGTTGCCCTTCAAGCCGGTGGAGATGTACGGGTGCGTCTTCGGATCGACGTTCGGGTTGATGCGAATGCTGATGGGCGCGCGGCGCCCTTCAGCCAGTGCCACTTCGTTGAGCACGTCGAGCTCGGCTTCGCTCTCGACATTGAAGCAGGCAATGCCGGCCGCGAGCGCCTGCCGCATTTCGGCGCGGGTCTTGCCCACGCCCGAGAAGATGATCTTTGCCGGATCGGCGCCCACGGCCAGCACACGGGCCAGCTCGCCGCCCGAAACGATGTCGAACCCGCAGCCCGCCTCGGCGAACACGCGCAGCACGCCGAGCGATGAATTCGCCTTCATCGCGTAGCAGATCAGGGCTTCGCGGCCCTCGAAGCCGCGCTGGTAGGCCGCCAACGCGTCCAGCATCCATTGCTTCGAATAGACAAACAAGGGGGTGCCGTGTTCGCGGGCGAGGGCGTCGAGGCTCAGGCCCTCGACATGGAGCGCGCCGTCGCGATGCGCGATGTGCGGATGGCCGGGAAGGAGAGGAAGAGAGGCGTTCGTCACTTCGGCACTCCGGGGCTGGTGGCATTGCCGGTTGCTGCAGCCGGCGCACTGCTGGCCGCAGCGGGCTTGGGCGCTGCTTCAGCGTCGGCAGCGCGCGAGCCGCCGGGCGTGAGCAACTGCGGCAGGGTCGCGCGCTGCGCGGCCGCCGGATCGGTCGGTAGATAGAGCGGCCCACGCTGCCCGCAAGCGCCCAGGGCGCCCGCTACCGCAGCCAGGCAGACCATGAGCGCAGCGCGGCTGGAGGCGCTCACTAGAATTTGACGAACATTCAACATAACGAAATTGTACTTTTCGACCATAAACCGGGTTACTTCAAGGAAGCAGACCCGGGCCTGATCACTCGGTGGACAGCGCGTTTCA
>NZ_JBBCBO010000030.1:0-57649 GCF_037203865.1 Variovorax sp. CCNWLW186
AAATAAAGGAGGAGGGGCGCAGCCCCGGGGGACATTCGCGGAGGGGAGTACCCGGTGGCCTTTGCACACGCCCTGAAGGCTCCCGCATTGCACAGCGCCGCAAACCAGCCTCACGGAATAACAGAACTGAAAGATGAAGGGTACGGACATGACCGACCACTACGACAAGCTAGAAATCCGTGACCCCGCCGAACGCGAGCGCGACCTCCTGGCCGCGCTGCCGAAGCAGATTGCGCAGGCCCAGACCGCCGCGCCCGCCTTCGCAAAGATTTTCGACGGTGTAAAGCCCGCCGACATCACGACACGCGAAGCACTCGCCAGGCTGCCAGTCACGCGCAAGACCGAGCTTCTCGAACTGCAAAAACAGCGCCGCGCCGACGACCCCTTCGGCGGCTTCTCGACCATCGGCCGCGGCACCCGCATGCCCCGCGTGTTCGCAAGCCCCGGCACCATCTACGAGCCCGAAGGTGAAGCGCGCGACTACTGGCGCACCGCGCGCGCACTGCATGCAGCCGGCTTTCGCAGCGGCGAGCTTATTCACAACAGCTTCAGCTACCACATGACACCGGCCGGCTCCATCATGGAGAGCGGCGCGCGTGCCATGGGTTGCACCGTGTTTGCTGGCGGCACCGGCCAGACCGAGCAGCAGCTCGAAGCCATGGTCGACCTGAAACCCGAGGGCTATGCAGGCACGCCGAGCTTCCTGAAAATCTTGCTCGAAAAGGCCGAAGAGAAAGGCCTGAAGCTGCCTTCGCTCACCAAGGCCCTTGTTTCCGGCGAAGCCTTTCCGCCCAGCCTGCACGACTGGATTGCCGCGCATGGCGTGAAGGGCACTCAGTGCTATGCCACTGCCGACCTCGGCCTGATCGCTTATGAGACCAGCGCACGCGAAGGCCTGGTGATCGACGAAGGCGTGCTGGTCGAGATCGTGCGCCCCGGCACCGGAGACCCCGTGCCCGACGGCGAGGTGGGCGAGATTGTGGTGACCACCTTCAACCCCGACTACCCGCTGGTGCGCTTTGGCACCGGAGACCTCTCCGCGGTGCTCGCGGGCACCTGCCCCACGGGCCGCACCAACAAGCGTATCAAGGGCTGGCTCGGCCGCGCCGACCAGACCACCAAGGTGCGCGGCATGTTTGTGCATCCTTCGCAGGTGGCCGAGATCGTGCGGCGTTTTCCGGAGATCGTGCGTGCGCGCCTCGTGGTGTCAGGCGAAATGGGCGACGACCAGATGACCTTCAGGCTCGAGTGCGCCGGCGCGCCGGCCGGGCTCGATGCGCGCATTGCCGATGCGGTGCGCGAAGTGACCAAGCTGCGCGGCACCATCGAGCTGGTAGCGCCGGGCACGCTGCCGAACGACGGCAAGGTGATCGAGGACGCGCGCAGCTACAAGTAGCGGCGGTAGAGGCGGCGCGTGGTGGCGCGCACCAGCACCACCAGCAGCACCAGGTAGACCGCCGCCATTGCAACGGCGAGCATCAAGAGATTGCCGTCGCTGCTGCGGCCCGAAAAGCTCACGCTGGCCACCCACACCAGCCCGCCGACCGCGAGGGCGATGCAGACGGCCTGCAGCAGCGTGAAGGCCGTGACCGCCGCCGCCACGGCCCTGAAGGGACGCGTTTGCACGGGCGCCGGCGCGGCGCCGAGCCATGCGCCCCAGAACGCCAGCCCATAGACCAGCAGCGGCACCGCGAACCAGCCGAGAAGAAGCGGCAGCAGTTCGGAGTCCCTCGAAGTGTCGACCCAGCCGCTCGCAACGTTGCCGATCCACATCTGCAGCGAGACGAACATCGCGGCGATCACGAGCGCCACCGCGCGGCGGGTCGATGCCGCGGCTGCGGGCGCGTCATCCTCGATGGCCATGCCGCGCTCGCGCAGCGCGAAACGGGCGGCAAGCCACACGCTCGCAACCAGAACAATCATCTGGATGACCGACTGCACCAGCATCGACATGGCCATGATCGAGCGCAGGCCATACATGTCGACCGTCTCGTGCAGCGAGCCGCCCGGCATGAAGAGCACCTGTGCCTGGTAGAAGAGCGGCGTCAATGCAAGCGCGTTGATGACCATCGCCGGCAGGAACACGGCGGCAAAACGGCTCGTTGGACTGCGAAGCTGCGCAACACGGGCGGCGCCGCGCTCATCGAGCGCCTTGCGCGCATGGCACCACGCCAGCGTGGCGGCCAGCAGCCACACCGTGGCAACGCGGGACAGCAGCGGAACCCACACGCCCGGCTGCGCGTACACGCTGCGCATCTGCTCGCTGTGGGGCGACGAAGGCAGCAGCTGCACCGTCATGTTCACGATGAAGAGGGCCGCATCGATCGCCACCACGATCCATGCGAAGTCCATGGGCAGGCGCTGCGCGCGCTCGAAGGAAGATGGGGATGCCGCCATACGATGGGAATACTTTCGCCTTGATGAATCCGTCGCCCGGCGTGCGTGGGCCGGGCGATTCGAAAACGGCGAGCGTACCGGAACGCGGCGGCAATCCGGAGACCACGCGATGCGGCCTGCTTGAGCTCAGTGCGCGAGCGCGGCCTCGGCCTCTTCAGGCGCGGGCCCCACGTACACCGATTGCGGCCTTATCAACCGCCCCTTCTTCACCTGCTCGCGCGCATGCGCGATCCATCCGCTCACGCGTCCGGCGGCGAACACGCAGGTGAAGCTCTCGCGGCCGAAGCCCAGCGCTTCGAGCAGCAGCGCGGTGTAGAACTCCACGTTGGTTTCCAGCGCGCGGCCGGGTTTCTTCTCGCGCAGGATGGCGAGCGCGGCTTTCTCGGCAGCCTCGGCCAGTTCGAAGCGCGCCGCATTGACGCCGCCCTCGGCGTCCAGCCGGCGCAGTGCCCCCTTCAGCGCATCGGCGCGCGGATCGCGCACGCGGTAGATGCGGTGGCCGAAGCCCATCAACCGCTGGCCGCCGGCCACGGCCTCTTCGAGCCAGGCACGGGCATTGGCCGCGGTTCCGATGGCATCGAGCGCATCGAGCACCGGGCCGGGCGCACCGCCATGCAAGGGGCCCTTGAGCGCGCTGATGCCGGCGAGCACCGCCGACGCAAGCCCCGCGCCGGTCGAGGCCACCACCCGCGCGGCAAAGGTCGACGCATTCAGGCCGTGATCGCAGACGGTGACCAGGTAGGTGTCGAGCGCGACAACCTGCGCCTCGGTGGGGGTGCGGCCGTGCAGCATGCGAAGCATGTCGGCAGCCTGCGGCAGCGCTTCGTCGGGTGCGAGCGCCTGCACGCCCAGCCGCCAGCGCATCACCGCTGCGGTGTAGACCGCGGGCGCCGCCACCAGCCGCAGCGCGGTGGACAGGTCGTCGCCGTCGGGCAGGCGCGCCAGCAGGGCACGGACTGCTTCGATGGGCGGCAGCTTGCGCAGCATGGCATCGTCATTGGGTTGCAGCCGCTCGAAGGCCTCGCGCCGTGCGCGGCCCAGCCCTGCGCGCAGGCCGGCTGCGTCGGGCAGTTTGTCGAAGAAGCCCTGGAGCAGCAGCGCCACCGCTTCTTCGTAGCGCCAGTGCTGCGCGATTTCATCGAGCTCGTGGCCGCGAATCACCAGCCGCCCGGCCGCGCCGTCTACGTCGGACAACACCGTGTGCGCGGCCACCACGCCTTCGAGGCCGCCATCTTCGTCGTTCATTTCTTGCACTCCTTGATGAGATGGCGTTCATTCTGTCGGCGCTAACATTGACGTCAATCTTGATTTAATCCATCAACATGACCAAACCACCACTCTGGCTGCCCGCCGCCGAGGCGCTCGAACTGATGCAGGTGCGGCCGCAAACGCTCTACGCGAGCGTGAGCCGTGGCCGCATTCGCGCCAAGCCCGACGCGGCGGACCCGCGCCGCAGCCTCTACAACCGCGATGACGTGCAGCGCATTGCCGCGCGCACGCGCGGGCGGCGCAGCAGCGAGGCGGTGGCAAGCGAAGCCATTCAATGGGGCGAGCCGGTGCTGTCCTCCGGCGTGTCCACGGTGGCCGAGGGGCGGCTCTGGTACCGCGGGCAGGACGCCTGCCTGCTGGCGGAGCATGCAACGCTGGAAGACGTGGCGGGGCTGCTGTGGGAGAGCGCACCGCCGCGCTTCGCATGCACTGCCTCCCTACCGGTGAGCAACACCAAGCAAGCGACGTCCTTGCAGGCGGGCCTGCTCGCACTCGCGGCGCGAGCCGCGGTCGACCCGCCCTCGCGCGGCCGCTCGCGCGCGGTGCTGCAGGCCGAGGCAGCGGAAGCGATCGGCACGCTGGCCAATGCACTGCTGGGGCCGGCCTCTTCGGCCGCCTTGCCCTTGCATGCGCGACTTGCCGCGGCCTGGCGCCGCCCCAAAGCGGCCGATGCATTGCGCCGCGCGCTGGTGCTGATGGCCGACCATGAACTCAACGCATCGACCTTCGCGGCGCGCGTGACCGCATCGACCGGTGCTTCGATGGCGGCGTGCCTGCTCACCGGCCTTTCGACGCTGACAGGTCCGTTGCATGGCGGGGCCGCGGCGGCGGTCCAGGCGCTCGTGCGTAGCGCCGCCGCATCGGGCAGCGAGCCCGCGGTGCGCGAGTGGCTCGCGCACGACCGGCCGCTCGCGGCTTTCGGCCACCCGCTGTATCCGCAAGGTGACGCGCGCTGTGCGGCGCTGCTCGCGGGCATCGAGCTTCCGCCCGTGTTCGCGGAGCTGCGTGCCGCAGGCGAAAGGCTGCTGGGCGAAGCGGTGAACATCGATTTTGCGCTGGTGGCCATGGCGGCCGTGCACAAGCTGCCGGCCGATGCGCCGTTCACGCTTTTTGCGCTCGCGCGCACGGTGGGCTGGACGGCCCACGTGCTCGAGCAGCAGGCCACAGGGCAACTGATAAGGCCGCGTGCGCGCTACACAGGGCCGGAGTTCACGCGCTGAACGCAGCAGAACCCGTTTCAGCCCGCATCAATGAATGGCGTCTTCGTAAGAGAGTTCGAACACCTTCGTCATCTCGCGGTTGAACGCGGGCAGGTCATCGGGTTTGCGGCTCGTCACCAGGTTCTGGTCGACCACCACTTCCTTGTCGAACCACTTCGCGCCGGCGTTCTGCAGGTCTGCGCGCAGCGACGGCCACGAGGTCATCTTGCGGCCCTTGACGCCGCCCGCGTCGATGAGCGTCCATGGGCCATGGCAGATTGCGGCAATGGGTTTGCCCGCTTCGACGAATGCGCGAACGAAAGCCACGGCCTGCGGGTTGATGCGCAGCGCATCGGGGTTGACGACGCCGCCGGGCAAAAGCAGCGCATCGAATTCATCGGCGTTGGCGTTCTTCAGCGGCACGTCGACTTCGAAGGTGTCGGCCGGGTCGAGGTGTTTCCAGCCGCGCACGCTGCCGTCGAGCGGCGAAACGATCTGCGTCTGCGCGCCGGCGCCGTCCAGCGCCTTGCGCGGCTCGGTCATCTCGGCTTGCTCGAAGCCGTCGGACACGAGGATGGCAACCTTCATTCCGTCGAGTGAAGAAGAAATTACGGGCATGGGTGAAAACTCCTTGGACAAGAGTTCACCCTAAGGCCCGCACCCGCGCCGTGCATCGGCACTGGCCGGGTCCGCCTGTCGGACAGTTCGACAGGCGGAAAACTTCTCTTACGCTTGGCCTGCAGTTACTTGCGGCAAGAAACCGGCAAGGCTTTTTGCGACAGGTCGTCGCCGGCCACGCAATTCCAGGCAATGCCGTCTTCGGTGGCCGAGGGTTCCATGCGCAGCGTGCCCTTTGCCTTGGGGAGCTCCACATCGACCACCATGGTGTCGGTGTCGAGCGTCAGCACCGAGCCGCCGGGCAAGGCCTCGGGTGCGCCGGCGGTTGCAAGGGACTCGGGAATCTCCTGCTTCTCCTTGTAGTAGTTGCCAAGGGCTTCGCGCACCGGCGCGGCTTCGGACCAAGCCTGCGAAACCGCGGCGCGCGACTCGTAGTCCTTGTAGGCCGGCAAGGCCACCGCAGCCAGCACGCCGATGATGGCCACCACCACCAGCAGGCCAAGCGCGCCGCCGCCGGCGCGACCGGTGTAGGGCACGAAGATCGCGAGCACATAGGCCAGCGGATTGCGGCTCGGCAACTTGGCGGCCGGATCGATGGTGCGCGCCACGCGCTTGGTGAGCCACGGATAGCCGGCGATCAGTTCATGGAACGAGGCCCAGAAACCGCTGTTGCCGGCCGATTGGTTGGCATAGCGCTGCAGGTCGACATTGCGCCATTGCTGCGCGCCGGCCGCCAAGGCCACGAGTGCGCGGGGTGGGGAGTCGGCCTGCTCGCAGCAGGCGGCGCCGTGCAGGTCGCAGGTGTATTCCTGGGCGCGCGAATAGGCGGCGCCGAGCAGCGGAATCCAGAGCACCGGTGCGCGCCAGATGTGGCCCGTGAGGTGGCCGCGGCGGATGTGGCCGAGTTCGTGGCCGATGTAGAAGTTGATGCCGTCGGGCTGCGCTTCCATGGCGTCGACCACGTCGGACAGCAGCACGACGAAGTTGCGGCCGAAAAAGCGCGTGGCAAAGGCATTGAAGATGCCGTCGCCGTGCAGCAGGTAGGCCTCGGGCGGCTCCTCGATGCCGAGATAGCCGCAGCACGCCTGGAAGCGTGCATGCAGCTCGGGCAGCTGCGTGGGCGAGAGCTTGACGGCCGTGCCCTTGATCCAGGCAATGACGGCCGATTGTGCGAATACGTAGCCGATGAAACCAAGCAGCACATAAATAAGTGCAATGCCGAAAGTGCCGAGCACCAGCGCCGCCCAGACCAGCAGGCCGAGCCCGAGCGTGATGTTGCCGAGCCAGCGCTCGCGCGGATAAACCCAGGGATCCATTGAAATTCCTCCTCGATGCGGCCTTGGGGCCAGCAGTGTTGTGGTTATTTTTCGCGCCCCCTCAGGCGCGAGTTGCGAGCGCGCATCATGCCCCAGGAAAGGGCATATTTCGGGCCCGTCCTAAGGGCTATTCGCTAGAGGTCAGGTCACGGTCAGCCCTTATGATCGCGGCCATTTTCAATTTCACCGTCTCCGGAGACACCATGAAGAAACTGCTTGCACTCACGGCGCTTGCCGCTGCCGCCGTCGGCGTCCATGCCCAGGATTTCCCCGCAGGCAAGACCGTCACCATCGTGGTGCCGTTCACGGCCGGCGGCCCGACCGACCGGGTGGCCCGCGACCTGGCTGAATCGCTGCAGAAGACCCTCGGCGCGACCATCGTGGTGGACAACACCGCCGGCGCCGGCAGCTCCATCGGTACCGCCAAGGTGGCCCGCGCCGCACCGGACGGCCACACGCTGCTGCTGAACCACATCGCCATGTCGACCATGCCGGCGCTGTACCGCAAGCTGCCGTTCAACGTCGAGAACGACTTCGAATACCTCGGCATGGTCAATGAAGTTCCGATGACGCTCATCGGCAAGCCCGGCCTGCCGGCCAACAACTACAAGGAACTGACGGGCTGGATCGAGGCCAACAAGGGCAAGATCAACCTCGGCAACGCCGGCCTGGGCGCAGCCTCGCACCTGTGCGGCCTGCTGTTCCAGAGCGCCCTCAAGACCGAAATGACCCCGGTTCCCTACAAGGGCACGGCACCGGCCATTGCCGACCTGCTGGGCGGCCAGATCGACCTGTTGTGCGACCAGACCACCAACACCACGTCGCAGATCGAAGCCAAGAAGGTCAAGGCCTACGCCGTGACCACGTCCAAGCGCCTGACCACGCCGGCGGTGCTGAAAGACCTGCCCACGCTCTCCGAATCGGGCCTGAAGGACTTCGAAGTGACCATCTGGCACGGCGTGTACGCGCCCAAGGGCACGCCGGCACCGGTGCTGAAGAAGCTCAACGAAGCCATCAAGGCCGCCATGAAGGACCCGGGCTTCATCAAGCGCCAGGAAGGCCTTGGCGCGGTGATCACCACCGACAAGCGCGTGGAGCCGGCCGAGCACAAGAAGTTCGTCTCGGCTGAAATCGCCAAGTGGGGCCCGATCATCAAGGCCGCAGGCGTGTACGCCGACTGATCGTTTTCGAATCTTCGGACAAGTAAAAAGCCGCCGGACCTCAGGTCCGGCGGCTTTTTTAATGCTGCGGCTGGTTGCTTTACTTGGGCCGTATCGCGTCCGCCGTGCCCTGGATGAAGGCCTTGATGCTCTCGATGTCGTCACCCGAGAGCTTGCCCGTGAAGTCGGGCATGCCGCGCGCCATGGCCGGGCCCTTGAGCACGAACTTGTCCAGGTTCTCGATGTACGCCGCGTCCATGTAGCCCAGGTTGGGGATGTTGCCGCCGCGGTCCACGCCCGGCACGCCGTGGCAGAACACGCAGTTGCTCACGTAGAGCATGGTGCCGGCCTGCACCTTGGCGGGGTCGTACTTCACGCCTTCGACCAGCTTGCTCATGCGGTACTGCACGAACTCCGGCATCTTGGCGGTGCCGCCGACGGCAAAGGTGTACACGGTGCCCGGGCCCTGCCTTTCGGTGGCGCGCTGCGCCAGCCCGTAGACGCCGCCCCAGCCCACCGCAACCGACACGTACTGCTTGCCGTCGACCATGTAGGTCGAGGGTGCCGCGACCACGCCGGTGCCGGTGGGGGTTTCCCACAGCTTCTCGCCGGTCTTGGCGTTGTAGGCCAGGAGGCGCCCGTCGGCTGTGCCCTGAAACACCAGGTTGCCCGCGGTGGTGAGCGTGCCGCCGTTCCACGGCGAGGCGTAGTCGACGCCCCATGCTTCCTTCTGGGCCACCGGGTCCCATGCCACCAGCCGGCCGAAGGGCTTGCTCTTGGGCGGCTCGGCATTGGCGAACATGGCGGTGTTCCAGCCCATGGCGCCATGCGGGCGGCCGGGCACGTTCTGGTCGAACTTCCAGTCCTTGTCGTCCATCAGGTTGAGCGGCACATGCTGCGCGGGCACATAGGCCAGGCCGGTCTGCGGGTTGAACGACATCGGGTGCCAGTTGTGCGCGCCGAAGGGCCCCGGAATGCTGTCGCCGGGCTTTTCGTTCTGGCGCGCGGCGGCAATCTCGATCGGGCGGCCGTTGGTGTCGTAGCCGGTGGCCCAGTTCACCTCGACAAAATTCCTGGCCGAGATGAACTTGCCGTTGGTGCGGTCGATGACAAAGAAGAAGCCGTTCTTCGGCGCATGCAGGATGACCTTGCGCGGCTTGCCGCCGATCTGGATGTGGGCCAGGATCATGGGCTGGGTCGACGTGTAGTCCCAGTTGTCGCCCGGGGTTTCCTGGTAGTGCCACACGTACTTTCCGGTGTCGGGGTTGAGGGCCACCACCGAGCCGAGGTAGAGGTTGTCTCCGCCGCCGGGGCTGCGCTTGCTGCGCGCCCACGGCGAGCCGTTGCCGGTGCCCACGTACATCAGGTTGAGCTCGGGATCGAAGGCGAAGGTGTCCCACGCGGTGCCGCCGCCGCCGGCTTCCCAATATTTGCCGCTGGGGTCCCAGGTCTTGGCCGCGCGCGCCATCGACTCGTCCTCGAAGGGCTTGGACGGATCGCCCGGCACGGTGAACCAGCGCCACTTCTGCTCGCCCGTGGCGGCGTCGTAGGCCGTGACGTAGCCGCGCACACCGTACTCGGCGCCGCCGTTGCCGATGATGACTTTGCCCTTGAAGACGCGCGGCGCGCCGGTGATGGTGTAGGAGCCCTTCTGCCCCTCGATGGTGTTCTTCTCCCAGACCTTCTGGCCCGTGGCCGCATCGAGTGCGATCAGGCGCCCGTCGTAGGCGCCCACGTAGACCTTGCCCTCGTACAGCGCCACGCCGCGGTTCACCACGTCGCAGCAGCCCCTGAAGCCCTTGGACTTGTCGACCTGCGGATCGAAGGTCCAGAGCCTCTGCCCGGTACGCGTGTCGACGGCGTGCACCACGCTCCACGAGGCCGTGACGTACATGATGCCGTCCACCACCAGCGGCGTGGCCTCCACGCCGCGCGTGGACTCCAGGTTGTACGACCACACCAGGCCGAGCTGCTTCACGTTGCCGGCGTTCACCTGGTCGAGCTTGCTGAAACGGGTCTCGGCGTAGTCGAGGCCGTAGCTTGGCCAGTCGGGTGTCTTCTTCTGGGCCGCGTTGGCGCGGATGAAGTCGCCGTTGACCTTCTTGACGGCAGCGCCCGCGCGGTCTTGTGCGCTGGCGGAACCCTGCGCGGTGGCCACCGGCGCGCACAGGCTCAGCAATGCACCGGCAAGCACAAGCAGGCCGGAGTGGATCTTTTTCATCGTGAGTCTCCTTTGTGCCGCAAGGATCGTTTTTGCCGCACTCGCCTTCACCCTCGGGATTTCCCCAGTCCGGCGCTGTTCCATTGCGGAACACATTCGCAGGGGTCAGCAACTCCCCTTCGTCCCCTCCGATTTCCCGTTTCGAGGAGCAGCGAACAGCATGGCTTTCGAAAGGCTGGGCAAGGCCAATGCGCCGCGCCAACTCTTTTCAACGACGCCGGCGCAGCGCGTGGCGCTCGCGCGGCAGCAGTTCTTCGAGGAAGGCGTGCGGCCCTCGGGGCTGGTCGGCGAAGCAGTGATCCAGTCGTGGCTGCGCTGCACCCGCACGCACAGCGACAGGCAGCGCATCGTTCCCTTCGACGCGGTCACGCCCAGCCGGCTGCACGCCACGCTGGCGCGCAACCGCGAGCTGCTCGAAGTGGCGCGGCAGGAACTCGCGAGCATGGAAAGCGCGCTTGCGGGCACCGATTGCCGCGTGATCCTGACCGACGGCGAAGGCGTGGTGGTGCATGTCACGCAGCAGCCGGCCGCCGCATACCAACCGGTGCTGCGCAAGACCGCGCGCGTGGGCGTGAACATTTCCGAACGCATCGTCGGCACCACCGCGCCGGGTATCGTGGCGACCACCGGGCAGGCCTGCACCGTCGACGGGGCGGAGCACTACTTCGACGTGCTGTCGCAGATGCAATGCGCTGCGGCGCCCATTCGCGGCGTGACAGGCCAGCTGGCCGGCGTGCTCGACATCACGATGGAAGCGCGGCGCTTCGGTTTCGACGCGGCGTCGATGGTGGCGCTGTACGCGACGATCATCGAGAACCGACTGCTGCAGGCGCAGTCGCGCGACCACCTGATCCTGCGCTTTCAGGCCAGCCCCAACCTGCTCGGCACGCCGATGGAAGCGCTGGCCGGCGTGGCGCCCGACGGGACCATCGCCTGGCTGAACGGCGCCGGCGCGCGGCTCATCGGCCGCCTGCCCGAAGACAGCTGCGAGCGCGCCGTGGAGTCGATGCTGGGCCACGATCTGGCGAGCCTGCTCAGGCTGGGCCGGCGTGAAGCCGCGCAGCCGATGCGACTGGCGAGTGGCCTCGGCGTTTGGGTGCAGGCACGGCTGAAAGCAGCGGACGGCGCGGACTTCAGGCACGCGGTGGCAATGCCCGGCGAGGCCGCGCCGGTGTTGCCGATCGAACCTGCAGCCGCGATGAAGGCGCCCGCGGCAGAAGGTTGCGCGGACCCGGCCATGCCGAACCCCATGCAAGCGGAAGCGTCGCACGGTGAAACCCTGCGCGAGCACAGCCGCAAGCTGATCGAGGAAGCCCTGGCGGCGCAAGGCGGCAACGTGTCGCAGGCGGCGCGCCAGCTGGGCGTGTCGCGCGGCACGCTGTACCGGCGCTTGCGCGGCTGGCGCGAAGAGGACGGCCAGGGCGCGCCGCTCGCAGCGGGCTGAGCCCCTCAGCGCTTGGGCAATGCGTAGGCGATCACATGGTCGCCCGTGCGCGTGCCGAGCGAACCGTGGCCACCCGCGGCCACCACCACGTATTGGCGTCCGTCGCTGCCGGTGTAGGTCATGGGCGTGGCCTGTCCGCCGGCCGGCAGGCGGCTGCGCCACAGCTCCTTGCCGTTGGCGACGTCATAGGCGCGCAGGTAGTAGTCGAGCGTGCCCGACAAGAAGGCCACGCCACCGGCCGTCATGATCGGTCCGCCGAGGCTGGGCACTCCCATCGCAAAGGGCAGCGGCAACGGCGAGCTGTCGCGCACGGTGCCGTTCTTGTGCTTCCACACCACCCTGCCGGTGCGCAGGTCGGCCCCCGCCACGTGGCCCCAGGGCGGTGCCTGGCACGGCAGGCCCAGCACCGAGGTGAAGGCGCTGAGCTGCACCGCGAAGGGCGCACCAAAGTTCTCGTTGAGCGCGGGCAGGCTGTCGTTGGGGCGGTCCTTGCCCTGCACGTAGAGCGAGGTGTCGTCCTTGCGCGGAATGAGCTTGGACACGAAGGCCAGCGAAGCCGGCGTGGTGAACGCCATCTGCCGCTGCGGATCGACCGCGACGCCGCCCCAATTGAAGACGCCGAAGTTGCCCGGGTAGATCAGCGAGCCTTCGGTCGAGGGCGGCGTGTAGCGGCCCTCGTAGCGCAGGCGGTGGAAAGCGATGCGGCATGCGAGCTGGTCGAACACGGTGCCGCCCCACATGTCGGCCGGCGTGAGCGCGGGCGGATCGAACGACAAGTCCGACACGGGCTGCGTGAGCGAGGTGTGGTCGCCTTCGGCCGGACCTTGCGGCGCGGGCCGCTCATGCACGTTCACCACGGGCTTGCCGTCGCGGCGGTCGAGCACGAACAGCTCGCCCTGCTTGGTGGGCTGCACCAGCGCGGGCACCGTCTCGTTGCCGACGCGCAAGTCGATGAGGCTGGGCTGCGAGGGAACGTCGTAGTCCCACAAGTCGTGGTGCACGGTCTGGAAGCTCCAGCGCACGCGGCCGGTGGCCAGGTCGAGCGCCACCACCGAGGACGAGTAGCGCTCCGCCCCTTCGGTGCGCTTGCCGCCCCACTGGTCGGGCGGCTGGTTGCCGGTGGGCACGTAGACCATGCCCAGCGCCTCGTCGACGCTGGAGATCGACCAGCTGTTCGGCGAATTGGCGGTGTACCTGCGGTCGGCCGCAATGGGCGCAGTGTCGTCGGGGTTGCCCGAGTCCCAGTTCCACACCAGCGCGCCGGTGTCGATGTCGAAGGCGCGGATGACGCCCGAGGTCTCCTGGGTCGAGACGTTGTCCAGCACGGTGCCGCCGACGATGATGAGCGAGCGCGTCACGACCACCGGGGAAGTGGAGTAGTACGAACCGGGCTTCACGTTGGGCATGTTCTTCCAGAGATCGATCTGCCCGGTGCCGCCGCCGAAACGCATGCAGGGTTTGCCGCTCTCGGGGTTGAGCGCGAGGATGCGGCCATCCGCGGTGGGCATGAAGAGCTTGGCGTCGCAATCGCCTCCGGCGGGTGCGGGTGCGGGTGCGGGTGCTTGCGCAGCGGCTGCCGGCGTAGCAGTGGAAGCAGCCGCAGGCCGAACGGCACTGCCCGGGTCATAGGAAAGGCCGCGGCAGGTCAGGTGCTGCAATGCCAGCGGGCGGCGAATCTCGGGCGTGTAGCGCCACAGCTGCTCACCCGTGGTCGCATTCAGCGCCACCACCGACTGGTGCGGCGTGCAAAGAAAAAGCCGCTCGCCAATCTTCAGCGGCGTGACCTCGAAGGTCGTCTCCTCGGGGTCGCCGCTCTGGCCGCGCACGTCGCCGGTGCGAAAGTGCCATGCCTCCTGGAGCTGGCCGACATTGGCCGGCGTGATCTGGTCGAGCGCCGAATAGCGCTGGCCCATGCCGTTGCCGCCATAGGCAGTCCAATCCTGCCTGGGGGGCGGCGGGCTGGCGGATGGGGCGGCGGCGGCCACAGGTGCCGTGGGTGCGGGCATGGTGCCTTCCACACGCGTGGCGGGGTCTCGCGTCCACGAGACCACCGCGGCCAGCAGAAAGGTCAGCAGCACCACGCCAAGAAAACCGCGCGCGGGCGCCACGCCAACGGCATTGCGGCGCGCGAGTGCGCGCGCCGTCCACGGGGTGAGCAGGAACACGCCGATCACGAAGAACACATCGCCGCGCGCCGCCAACGGCCACCAGTCGAAGCCCACCTCCCACAAGGCCCACGCCAACGTGAATGCCACCACGAGCGCATAGACCCACAGGCCCGCGCCGCCTCCGCGCGGCAGCAGCACCGCGGCAAGGATGAGTCCGAGCCCCGCGGCCAGGTAGTACCAGGAGCCGCCGAGCACGACGAGCCATGCGCCCGCAGCAGCCAGCGCCAGGCCTGCAAGGCCGATGACGACGGCAGTGACGGTCAGCAGCGCGGAAGATGGCGCACGTAGGCGCGCGGCGGCGTCGGGCATGGCATGAAGCTCCTTGTTGTTCCCGGGTTCTTGGAGACTGCGAAGTCAAGAACCTAGGCCAAGGCCACGGCGACGCGCGTAGGCGGTTTGCGCATGTGGCCGTGCAATGCCGGTGGCGATGCCGCTTTGAAGAGAGTCTTTTAGTTCGAAGGTACTCGGTCTTCGCGCGCGGCGCGGGCACGGCGCGTGCGCGCATCGGGCTGCAGCGGCCGCAGGTATTCATGCAGCGCCAGCGCCGCAGCGCCGACAGCAGCCGCAAGGTCGCCGTAGCGCGCCAGGCGCAGGTCGGGCGCGGGCATGCCGGCCGCTTCGGCCTGGCGCTCGACCACTTTGAATGCCGCTTGCAACAGGCCGGGATGGTTGGTGCACGACTTGCCGCCGAGCACGATGGCGCGTGGATCGAAGGTGACCCACAGGTTCTGCAGCAGCACACCGAGGACGGCGGCCGCATGCGCCATGCCGGGCGCTTCGCGCTCGAGCGCGCGCGAGCCGAAGAAGGCTTCGGCGCAGCCCCGGCGGCCGCACGAGCACAGCGGCCCGTCGATCTGCAGGATGGTGTGGCCGATCTCACCGGCCATGCCCTGCGCGCCGGTGAAGAGGCGGTCGTTCAGCACCACGCCGGCGCCCACGCCCACGTCGCAGCTGACGAAGATCAGCGGGTCTCCGCCTTCGCTGCCGAAGAATTCATACTCGCCGAGTGCGCCGGCATCGGCATCGTTCTGCAGCTGCACGGTCACACCAGGCAGCCCCGCAGCGGAAAAGGCTTTCTCTAGCGCAGGCAGCAGGCTCACATTGCGCCAGCCGAGATTGGGCGCGAAGCGGACGACGCCGGTGCAATCGTCCACCGCGCCCGGCACGCCGACACCGATGCTCGACAGGCGCAGCCCGAGGCTTTTCAGCCGCGCATGCGCCGCCGCGGCCATGCGCGCGACCTGCGCGCATACGCCCGCGGGCGTGCCGTCGGCCAGCGCTTGCGTGTCGGCATGAAGCACCTCACCCTGCAGCGAGACGCACACGAGACGCACCGTTTCGACCGCGATCTCGACGCCCATCAACGCGCGCACGCCCACGTTGATCTGCAGCGGCGTGGAGGGCCGCCCCAAGCCATCGGCAACAGTGGCTCCCGCTTCGCTGAGCCAGCCCTCGTCAAGCAGTTCGCGCACCAGCAGGCTCACGGTCGATTTGGTGAGCCCGCTTTCCGCAGCCAGCCGCGCACGCGACAGGCCGGGCCGCGCGCGTAGCAGGCGCAGCAGTGCGCTGCGGTTCATTCGCTTGAGAAGTTGCTGGTCGCCGATGGTCATGAACCAGCCCCCGGCGCACGAACCACGACCGCGTTCACCTGTGCGCCTGCTCTTTTCCTTCGGGGCGCTTGCCGGCGATGATCATGCCGAGCACTTCGTCTTCGGTAACGTCGGCGGTGCGGTAGGTGCCCACGAGCTTGCCGTTCTTCATGACGGCGACGCGGTCGCTGAGCGAGAACACATCGGGCATGTCGTGCGTGATCAGGAAGATGCCGACGCCATCGGCCTTGAGCTGCTTCACGAGCCCGCCGACCATGGCGGTTTCTTCGGGCCCGAGGGCGGCACAGGGCTCGTCCATGATGAGAATGCGCGCGTTGAAATACAGCGCACGCGAGATCGCCACCACCTGCCGCTGTCCACCCGAGAGCCTGCGCACCGGAATGCGGATGTTGGTGAAGTTCTTGTTCAGGCGCTGGAACACCTTGCGCGCCTGCACTTCCATGAAATGATCGTCGAGCGTGTTCCAGCGCGTCATCTTCTCGCGGCCGAGAAAGAGGTTGGACACGGAGTCGAGGTTGTCGGCCAGCGCGAGCGTCTGGTAGATGGTCTCGATGCCCAGCGCCTGCGCCTCGGCGGGGGTGCGGATGTGGACCTTCTCGCCCGCAATCAGCGTGTCGCCCGAATCGATGGGGTAGGCGCCCGCGAGCATCTTCATGAGCGTGGACTTGCCTGCGCCGTTGTGGCCCAGCACTGCGACCACTTCACCGGGGTGGAGGTTGATGCTCACACCGTCCACGGCTTTTACGCCGCCGAAGGCTTTGCGGATTTCGCGCAGTTCGACCAAAGGTTTTGCGGTGTCTGGCGTGGTCATCTGGCTTCCGTTGCTGTGGGCACGTTGTTGTTCAGGGCGTGTGCAAAGGCCACCGGGTACTCCCCTCCGCGAATGTCCCCCGGCCTGCGGCCTCCTCCTTTATTTCGCTGCGTGGAGCACCCGATGCCCTGTGCACTGGGACACGCTCTTGGTGTACCGCTGATCAACGACCGCTCTTTGCAACGCTCCCGCTGGCGGGGTGCCTTGCGCAGCGAAATAAAGGAGGAGGCCGCAGGCCGGGGGACATTCGCGGAGAAAGGTACCCCGTCGGCGGGAGCGCGCCCCGAACCAGACCGTGAACAACGCAAGTTCATCTAGTTCTCCCCAAACTTGCGCCGATACAGCACGTCGAACACAACGGCCACGATCAGCACCTGCCCGATGATCACCATGCGCTTGCCGATGGGCACGTCGAGCAGCAGCATGCCGCTGTCGAGCGACTGCATGATGAGCGCGCCCAGCACCGAGCCGAAGATGGAGCCGGTACCGCCCGCGAGTGCGGTACCGCCGATGACGGCCGCCGCGATCACGTACAGCTCCATGCCGGTGCCCAGCGAGTTGGTGCCGGCATTGAGGCGTGCAATCGACACGATGGCCGCCACCGTGACCAGCACCGCGAGCAACGCGAACAGCATCAGCGTGACGCGCTTCACCGGAATGCCCACCAGCGCCGCCGCATCGGGGTTGCCGCCCATCGCGAACACGTAGCGGCCGAAGCGCGTGCGGTGCACGATGAACGAGAGCACGATAGCCACCACGGCCCAGATCAACACCGGAATCGGCAGGCCCTGCGGCGCGTCCTTCGAGGCGATCTGGTAGTTGTTCATGACTGCCGCGAAGACGAACACCACAGCTGCGGGCACCGCCGTCAGCAGCACCTCCATCCACAGCGGCTCGTTGGGCATTTCATGACGGGCGCGGGCGCGGCGCTTCTGAAGCATGCGGGCGAACAGCACCAGCGTCACGAAGGCCGCGATGACCCATGTTGCGGTGGTGCCGATGCCGCCGTCGTAGCCTCCGCCGAGCCGCTGAAAGAACTCGTCGTTCACGGGCTGTGTCTTGCCGTCGGCCACCAGGAAGGCCGCGCCGCGAAACGACATCAGGCCGCCCAGCGTGACGACGAACGAGGGTACGCCCAGCATGGCCGTGAGCCAGCCCTGGTAGATGGACACCAGCAGCGCCACCGCAAGCCCTGCCAGGCAGGCCGTGGGCCAAGACCAGCCGGAGGTGTATTGCAGGTAGGCGATCAGCACACCGACGAAGCCCATGACCGAACCCACTGAGAGGTCGATGTGGCGCGCGACGATGACCAGCACCATCACCGTCGACACGATGCCCACCACGGCCGTCTGCTGCGCCACGTTGTAGAGGTTTTCGGGCGAAAGAAACACGCCGCCGGACATCACGTTGAAGACCACGCCCATCGCGATCAGCAGCACGCTCATCAACAGCAGCCGCAGGTCGACGCCGGTGCGCCGCCACCAGCCTGGTGTTTGGTTGCTCATTTTTTTTGCCCTCTCGAAGGTACGGGTGTGCGGCAGCTCTCCGGCCGGGCCCGCAGGCCGGCCGGCGCAGTGTTGCGCGGATCAACAGCGAGCGGTTGTGCTCGCAGCCGTCGTTGTTGCTGCTGTTGTTACTACTTGCAGGCCGCGGGCGCGCTGGCCGCCGGAACGCCCTTGCAGAGCTCGTCCTTCTTGATCCAGCCGGCCTTCACGACCACGTCGAGGTTGTCGCGCGTGACTGGCACCGGCGTGAGCAGGCGCGACGAGAGCGAGATCTTCTTCGGCCCGGAATTCCAGGGCGCGGCCTTTTCGACCGGCTTGCCTTGCGACAGTGCGATGGCAGCGCTGGCGGCCTCGCGCCCAAGCTCGCGCGAGTCCTTGAAGATGGTGGCGGTCTGCGTGCCCAGCGCAATGCGGTTGAGCGCCGCAAAGTCGGCGTCCTGGCCCGACACCGGAATGCCGCGCAGGCCCTTGGCCGTGAGCGCAGCCACCGCACCGCCGGCGGTGCCGTCGTTGGCGGCCACCACCGCGTCGACCTTGTTGCCGACCTTGGTGAGGATCTGCTCCATGTTCTTTTGCGCGACCTCGGGCTTCCAGCCTTCGGTGTATTCGTCGCCGACGATCTTGATGTCGCCCTTCTTCACGGCGGCGTCCAGCACCTCTTGCTGGCCCGCACGCAAAAAGTCCGCGTTCGGGTCGCTCGGCGAGCCCTTGATGATCACGTAGTTGCCCTTGGGCTTGACCTTGAACACCTCGCGCGCCTCCATGCGGCCGACCTCGACGTTGTCGAAGGTGATGTAGAAGACGCCGGGTGCTTCGATCAACCGGTCGTACGCCACCACGGGCACCTTCTGGCGAGTGGCCTTGGTAATGGCGGGCAGGATCGCGTCCTTGTCCATCGCAAGCACGATGAGCGCCTTGGCACCCTTGGACATCAGCCCCTCGATATCGCCCAGCTGCTTTTCAGGCGAACCACCCGCATCGGCGCTGATGTACTTGGCGCCGAGCTTCTCGAGCTGGGCCTTGATGGCGGCCTCGTCCGTCTTCCATCGCTCTTCCTGGAAGTTGGACCAGCTCACGCCGACCACGGTCTGGGCCAGTGCGCTCACTGCGGTGAGGCCGAAGGCCATGGCGGCCAAGGTGTGCTTGAGTTGCATCGATGTCTCTCCTGTGGTGGTGCCCGGCGAAAACGCCGTGTAAGAAATTAGTTAGTTTGAAGGGCGAACTAACTATCCCATTGGTGTTGGGCCAAGGTCATCCGGGAATTCCCGATAAGCCTGGTTTCAAAGTGCAAGGCGACTTCGTGAGCGGGCGGCACGCAAGAGACGCAGCAGAAGAGCGCCGGTGGTGCGCTGCAAAGCATTTAAGAAATCGATGCTCAGCAAGGAAATATATCGTTTTCGGTTATGAGGCTCGCTGCTTAAAGTTTGCCCACCTTCAACTCCCAGCCGCGATGTCCGCCATGAACGCTCCCCACGAAAGAATCCCTTTTCACCTGGCTTTTCCGGTCCGCGACATTGCCGAAGCGCGTGCGTTCTATGGCGATCTGCTCGGATGCCCCGAGGGCCGCAGCGCGCCCGAATGGGTCGACTTCGATTTCTACGGCCACCAGATCGTGGCGCACCTCGCCCCCGACGAATGCGGCCACAAGGCCAGCAGCGCGGTGGACGGGCACGACGTGCCGGTGCGCCATTTCGGCGCCATTCTTCCAATGGACAAGTGGCAGGCCATGGCCGACAAGCTCGTCGCGCGGCAAACCAGGTTCGTGATCGAGCCCTACATCCGCTTCAAGGGCGAGCCGGGCGAACAGGCAACGATGTTCTTTCTCGACCCGTCGGGCAATGCCATCGAGATGAAGTCGTTCGCGAATCTGGATTCGCTGTTCGCCGTTTGAGAAAGAAGCGCCGCATGAAAACTCCTTTGCTCATCGCGAGCGCCGCTGCTGCGGCTCTGCTGCTTTCGACGGCGAACGCTTCTGCGCAAACCGACACCTTGAAGAAGATCAAGGAATCCGGCGCCATCACCATGGGCGTGCGGGACGCTTCAGGCGCCATGTCCTTCACGCTCGGTCCGGGCAGCTACACGGGCTTTCATGTCGAAGTCTGCGAGCGTGTCATCGCGGACATCCGCAAGGCGTTGCAGCTCGAGAAGATCGGCGTGAAGTACCAGCTGGTCACGCCGCAGAACCGCATTGCCCTGGTGCAGAACGGAACGGTCGACATCGAGTGCGGCACCACGACCAACAACACGGCGCGGCAGAAAGACGTGGCGTTTGCGCCCACGCTCTACGTCGAAGGAGTTCGCATCGCCGTCAAGGCAGCTTCCGGCATTGCTTCCCCGGCCCTGCTTGCCGGCAAGGCCGTGGCCGCGACAACGGGCACCACGTCTGTGCAAATCCTGCGAAAGCTCAAGCGCGATGGTGCGGGCGAAATTGCGGAGGTGCTGGCCAAGGACAACAGCGAGGGCTTCCTGCTGCTCGAATCGGGCCGCGTGGACGGCTTTGCGGCCGATGGCCAGATTCTTGCCACGCTGATCTCCAAGAGCAGGGAGCCGGCGCAGTACAGGCTGCTCGACCAGGTGCTCAGCGTGGAGCCGATTGCAATCATGCTTCCGAAGGGCGACGCGGCATTCAAGAAGCTCGTCGACCAGAGCGTGGTGTCGCTCGCCAGGAGCGGAGAGGCCGCGCGCATCTACGACAAGTGGTTTGTGCAGCCTATTCCGCCCCACAACTCGAAGGTCGGCCTGCCGGCAAGCGCACTGACCAAGGCCGCTTGGGCGAACCCGACCGACAAGCCGATGGAAGAGTACGAGGCGCGGTAGCGGGTCGATGCATGGCTCCGAGCGATGAGTCGTTGAACCGGGCGTCGATTCTTGAGATGCTCGGGCCATGATCAACGAGCTCAGAACCTTCATTGCCGTGTGCCGACACGGCACGTTTGCCGCCGCGGGCGAGCGCATCGGCCTGACGCAATCGGCCGTCAGCAGCCAGATCAAGCGGCTCGAAGAGGCGCTGGGCTTCGAGCTGTTCGACAGGACGGGCCGGTCGGCTACCTTGAACGCGGCGGGCGAGACGACGCTGGGGCGCGCGGAAGAAATCTGCGCGCTCTATGCAAAGCTCGGCGAGCTGCCGGAGGAAGCCGCCCATGGCGGACTGCTGCGGATCGGCGCCATCGCCTCGACCCAATCGACGCTGCTCGCGCGGGCGCTTGCCAGCCTGCGCAAGGAGCTTCCGCAACTTCGCGTGCACGTGTCGCCCGGTGTGTCGATGCGGCTGATGGACGACCTGGATGCCGGCGTCATCGACGCCGCAGTCATCATCAGGCCGCCCTTCGGCATTCTTCCGGACCTGACGTGGCAATCGCTGGTGCATGAGCCGTACGTGCTCATCGCGCCCAAGAAGATGCCGGGGAAAGACTGGCGCACCCTCATCCAGGAGCAACCGTTCCTGCGCTACGACCGCGCATCGTTCGGCGGACGCATGGTGGAACGGTTCCTGCGCCGCGAAGGCATCGTAGTCAACGACTCGATCGAGCTCGACGAAATTCCGGGGCTCATCCACATGACATCCAAAGGACTGGGCGTTGCCCTGGTGCCGCTGGTCGAGGCGCACCTTCCGCTGCCTGCGAGCGTTCGCGTGCTCTCGCTCGGCGAGCTCACGTTCTACAGGGAGGTGGGCCTTCTCCAACGAAAGCCGCGAGCCAGTCCGCCCATCGTGGGGCGGCTCGCACACTGCTTGCAAGAAGCGGCCGAGGCAACCGAGACGCGTCGGGGGTAAGCCCCGTGCCGAAGGCTCGTCACGCTTGATACCATTTTTTCCCATGCGCCCGCATCACCGGCGCTGGAGACAAAATGGTTTCGAGCAATTCAAACGCCACGCCAGAAATCATCGGCGAGGCGCTGTACCGCACCATGGTCCGCATTCGGGCCTTCGAGAACGCCGCCGAAGCGGCCAGCCAGGGTGGCGTGAGCGCCTATGGCCAGCAGGCCGCCGGTTCCGCCAAGGTGCGCGGGCCGCTGCATCTTTCAACCGGACAAGAGGCGGTGCCGGCAGGCGTGTGCGCCCATCTGCGCGTGAGCGATTACCTCACCTCCACGCACCGCGGCCACGGCCACACGCTGGCGAAGGGCGCTGACCTGGTCCGCATGATGTGCGAGCTGTTCGGCAAGGCCACGGGCTTCAACGGCGGCAAGGGCGGCTCGATGCACATTGCGGACTTTTCGGTCGGCATGCTCGGCGCCAACGGCGTGGTGGCGGCCGGCCTGCCGATTGCCGTGGGCGCTGCACATGCGCAAAAGGTGCTCAAGAAAAACGGTGACATTACGGTCTGCTTTTTCGGCGACGGCGCAATCAATCGCGGCCCCTTTCTCGAGGCGCTGAACTGGGCGCGCGTGTACGACCTGCCGGTGCTCTTCGTCTGCGAGGACAACCGCTGGAGCGCCACCACGGCGAGCGGGCCGATGACGGCGGGCGAAGGCGCATCGACGCGTGCTGCCTCCATGGACATTGCGGCCACGCAGGTCGATGGCAACGATGTGTTCGCGGTGCACGAAACCGCTGCACGACTGGTGCGCGAAGTGCGCGATGGCGGCGGGCCCCGCCTGCTGCATGCGCTGACCTACCGGGTGAAGGGGCATGTCTCGGTGGATCTCGCGGCGTACCGCGATCCGGCCGAGCTCGCCGCTGCGCTCGAAACCGATCCGATTGCACGGGCACGCGGGCACCTGCTGTCGCACGGCGTCAGCGCTGCCACGCTCGACGCGATTGAAAACGCTGCCCGCGACGAGGTCGATACCGCCCTGGCCATTGCCGATGCGGCACCCTGGCCCGACGCCACCGCCGCTTTCAGCGACGTGCAGACCATCGGAGCCGGCCAATGGCACTGAACAAGGATTTCAAGGATTTGAGCTACTCCGAAGCCGCGGTGCTCGCGGTTCAACGCGAAATGGAAGCCGATGCACGCGTGGTGGTGCTCGGCGAAGACGTGGGCCGCGGCGGCATCTTCGGCCAGTACAAGGGGCTGCAGCAGACCTTCGGCGCCGAGCGCGTGATCGACACCCCGATCAGCGAGGCCGCGATCATGGGTGCCGGCGTGGGCATGGCACTCGCAGGCCTGCGCCCGGTGGTCGAGATGCGCGTGGTCGACTTTGCGCTCTGCGGCATGGACGAACTGGTGAACCAGGCCGCCAAGAACCGCTTCATGTTCGGCGGGCAGGGCCGGGTGCCGCTGGTGGCGCGCATGCCGGGCGGCATCTGGGACGCTTCGGCCGCGCAGCATTCGCAGTCGCTCGAAGCGTGGTTCGCGCACCTGCCGGGCGTGGTGGTGGTCAGCCCTTCGACGCCGCAGGACAACTACAGCCTGCTGCGCGCCGCCCTGCAGTGCGGCGATCCGGTGGTCTACATCGAGCACAAGACGCTGTGGGGCCTGCGCGGTAACGTGGACGAAGACATGGCCGTGCCGCTTGGCAAGGCGCGGCGCGTACGCGAAGGCAACGCCATCACGATCGTGAGCTGGAGCAAGCAGGTGCAGGCATGCACAGCCGCCTGTGATGCGCTCTCGGCCGAAGGCATCGAGGCCGACCTGATCGACCTGCGCACGCTCTGGCCGTGGGACCGCGAGACGGTGCTTGCTTCTTGCGCGCGCACGCAGCGGCTGCTGGTGGTGCACGAGGCGGTGCAGGTGGCCGGCTTCGGTGCCGAGATTGCGGCCAGCGCCGCCGAAGCCACCGGGTGCCGCGTGGCGCGGCTCGGCGCGCCGCGCATTCCGGTCGGCTATGCGCCGGTGCTCGAAGCGCAATCGCGCGTCGGCGCCGAAGCCGTGGTGGCGGCCGCGAAAAAACTGCTGGGCTGATGCCGGCCCTGAGGGCCCATCTCAGCTCAGCCGTTCAGGCCGCGAAGCCGCCGTCGATATTGAGGCTCGCGCCCGTCACAAAACCGGCCTCGGGGCTGGCCAGGTACGCCACCATGCCGGCAATTTCTTCGGGATGCGCATGACGGGCGAGCGCCATCAGCCCGTGCATGGCGGCGGCGTTCGGGCCGTCGACCGGGTTCATGTCGGTGTTGACCGGGCCGGGCTGCACGTTGTTCACCGTGATGCCGCGCGGGCCAAGGTCGCGCGCAAGGCCCTGCACCAGCCCCTTCAGCGCCGACTTGCTCATGGCATAGGCGCTGCCGCCGGGCCAGGGCATGCGCTCGGCGTTGGTGCTGCCGATGTTGATGATGCGGCCGCCTTCGCCCATGTGGCGCGAGGCCGCCTTGGCCGCGACGAACACGGCGCGCACGTTGATGTCGAGCGTCTTGTCGAAGTCCTCGAGCGAAAAGTCGTCGAGGCTGCCGCCCAGGAACACGCCGGCGTTGTTCACCAGCACGTCGATCTTGCCGAACGTGCGGGCCGCTTCGTCGATACCGGCGGTGAGCGCGGCGGCATCGGCGCTGTCGATCTTCAGCGCCAGTGCGCGGCCGCCTTCGGCTTCGATGCTGCGCGCGAGTTCGTCGGCCGGAGCGCTGGAGCTGGCGTAGCTGAAGGCCACTGCGGCGCCGTCGCGAACCAGGCGGCGCACGATGGCGGCGCCGATTCCGCGCGAACCGCCGGTGATGAAAGCGACCTTGCCGGCCAGGACGGGAGTGGTGGGTTGGGGGGTGGAGGCCATGTTGTTTCCTGCAGTTGTGAAGTGGAAGACCTTCAGTGTCAGGATTTCATTACCCTCGCGGTAGCCGTCAATTGGTGCAATCAAATTCAACCATTGGTTGAAAATGAGCGAATGGAACCGCTCAATCACCTCGATTCTTTTGTCCAGAGCGCGGAAAGCGGCAGCTTCTCGGCCGCCGCCCGAAGGTTGGGGCTCACGCCCGCGGCGGTCAGCAAGAACGTTGCCCGGCTCGAAGCGCGCCTGGGCGTCAGGCTGTTTCAGCGCAGCACGCGCCGCCTCACGCTGACGGAGGGCGGCGAGCGGTTCCTGGGGCAGATCGGCGGGGCGCTCGCAACGCTGAAAGACGCGGTGGCCGATGTCTCGAAGGACGACGGCCAACCGGCCGGCACGCTGAAGGTGAGCATGGGCCAGGCGTTCGGCCGCGAGCATGTCTTGCCGCTGATGGGCGAGTTTCTTGCGCGCTACCCGTCGATCCTGCCCGACTGGCATTTCGACAACCAGCAGGTGGACCTGGTGGGCGAGGGCTTCGACGCGGCCATTGGCGGCGGCATCGAGCTGTCGCCCGGCATGGTGGCGCGCGAGCTGGCGCGCATTCACGTGGTGGCGGTGGCCGCCCCGGGGTACCTGGCGGGCCGCACGCTGCCCGGCCATCCAGCCGAGTTGGCGCAGTTCGATGCGCTGCTGCGCCGTTCTTCGCCGACAGGCCGGCTGCGCAGCTGGACGCTGCAGCACGCCAAGGGCGACCAGACCACGGTGGAGCTGCCCCGGCCGCGCGCGATCTTCAACGATCCGGAAGCAATTGCGCATGCCGCGCTGATGGGCCTGGGCGTGGCCATGCTGCCGATGCCCTTCGTCGAGCGGGGCTTGCGCAGCGGCGAACTGGTGCGCCTGCTGCCCGAGTGGCATTTCGATGCGGGCGCGGTCTGGCTTTATTACCCAAGCAAGAAGCTGCTGCCGGCCAAGACGCGGGTGTTCATCGACTTTGTGCTGGAGCGCTTTCGCCGCGAGCGCTTCGCCGAGCGGATGCAGGTGGCCTAACCGGCATAACCGGCATACCCGGCGCACCACCGGGGTTTTTACCCGCGACGCACCATGCCCTTCACCTGTACAAACGCGCGCATGACTTCTTCAATCTTCAAAACGAATCGCCGGGCTGCGCTTGCCGCTTCCGCGGCGGTGATCGCCCTTGCGGCAACCCCTTCGTGGGCCCAGAACACCTGGCCGAACAAGCCGGTGCGCATCGTCGTGCCCTTTGCTGCCGGCGGCACCACCGACATCCTGGCGCGTGCCGTTGCGCCCGAACTCTCCAAGGCCTTCGGCCAGCAGTTCATCGTCGACAACCGCGCGGGCGCGGGCGGCAACGTGGGCGCCGAGCTTGTCGCGCGCGCGCCGAACGACGGCTACACACTGCTGATGGGCACGGTGGGCACGCACGGCATCAACCGCGCGCTCTACCCCAAGCTGCCGTTCGACCCGATCAAGGATTTCGTGCCGATCACACTGGTGGCCGCCGTGCCCAACGTGATGGAAATGAACGCCGACAAGGCCAAGGCCCTGAACATCCGCAACGTGCAGGATTTCATCAAGTACGCCAAGGCCAACCCGGGCAAGCTCAACATGGCTTCCAGCGGCAGCGGCACGTCCATCCACCTGGCGGGCGAGCTCTTCAAGAGCATGACCGGCACCTACATGGCGCACATCCCGTACAAGGGCTCGGGCCCCGCGCTGCTGGACCTGGCGGGCGGCAATGCCGACCTGATGTTCGACAACCTGCCTTCCTCGATGGCGCAGATCAAGGGCGGCAAGCTCACGGCCCTGGCCGTGACCAGCGCCCAGCGCTCCCCGGCGCTGCCCGATGTTCCGACCGTCGAGGAAGCGGGTGGCCCGGCGCTCAAGGGCTTCGAGGCGAGTTCCTGGTTCGGCTTGCTCGCGCCGGCCGGCACGCCGCCCGACATCGTGAACCGCATCCAGCAGGAAGTGGCCAAGTCGCTCGGCACGCCCGCCATCAAGGAAAAGATGCTGGCGCAAGGCGCCATTCCGAGCGGCAATTCACCCGCCGACTTCACCAAGCTGATTGCCAGCGAGCATGTGAAGTGGGCCAAGGTGGTGAAGGACTCCGGCGCAAAGGTCGACTGACCGCCCCGGCCTGGTCAGGTGCCCCAGGTGACGTCTTTTTTCTCGGCCAGCGAATCTCGCAGCATGTGAAGCAGCGGCGCGGCGCGCTGGTGCAGGCTCACATGCTGCTTTTCGGCGTCATCGGCATGGCCTTCGACGACGTGGTCGTCGTGGTTGTGGGGGGCGTTGCTGGCTTCGCGTGCCAGCGCGGACTCGAGCGCCGCGATGGCGGCGGGAATCTGCTCGACGGTGATGATGCCCTGGGGCGCGGCCGGCTTGCCGACGATGTCGAGCAGCTGGCGTGCATGCACCTCCAGCATGACGAAGTCAGGCGTAGCCCGCGACTGAAATTTATACAGCATGGTTGTTTTTACTCACTTGTAGATGTAGTCACGGGCAAAAGGGTACACCGATTGCGAACCGCGCAGCGCACCGTGCTCCACCCTGCCGTCCGGCTTGGTGGAAAGCATCTGGTGCAGTGAGATCCAACCCTGCTCGAAGCTCATGGCGGAGCCTGCCAGGTACAGGCGATACGCCCGCAGGATGCGCTCGGCATTGCGGCTCTGGGGCCCGCCGGTGCGCTCCAGCACTTCGCGTGCGGTGCCGAGCTGCGCCTCGAGCGCGTCCGACCAGGCCCAGAGCGTGCGCGCGTAATGCGGGCGCAGGCTTTCTGTGTCGACCATCTCCAGCCCCGCGGCAGCCGTTTCGCGCAGCACATGCGTCACATGCAGCAGCTCGCCGCCCGGGAAAATGTACTTCTCGATGAAGTCGCCCATGCCCGCGCCCAGCTGCCGGTAGTCGAGCTGGCCCGAGGTAATGCCGTGGTTCAGCACCAGGCCGCCGGGCTTCAGCAGCGAATGGATCTTGCGGAAATAGGTCGGCATGTTGGCCGCACCCACGTGCTCGAACATGCCGACCGACGCGATCTTGTCGAAAGGCGCATCGGCGGAAAGCTCACGGTAGTCGCGCAGCTCCACGCGCACCCGGCCCTGCAGGCCTTTTTCGTCGATGAGCCGCTGTACATGCGCATGCTGGTTCTTCGACAGCGTGATGCCGGTGGCGTCCACGCCGTAATGCTCGGCCGCCCACATCAGCAGGCCGCCCCAGCCGGAGCCGATGTCCAGGAACCTCTCGCCGGGCTGTAGCAGCAGCTTGCGGCAGATGTGGTCGAGCTTGGCTTCCTGCGCCTGGGCAAGCGTCAGGTCGGGGGTGCGGAAGTAGGCGCACGAGTAAACCCGGCGCGGGTCGAGCCATAGCGCGTAGAAGTCGTCCGAAACGTCGTAGTGGAACTGGATCTGCTCCGCATCCTTGTTCAGCGAGTGCGAGCCGCGGGACTTGGCCAGCCGGGCCAGGCGGGTCCACCAGGTGGTGTTGGTCTCGGCGGGGTTGCCGGGCAGCATGCCGACCGTTGCGTCGACCAGGTCGCGCATTGCGCCTTCGATCTGGACCTTGCCTTCTACATACGCCTCGCCAATGGCGCCCACCTGACGGGCGGCCAGCTTGGCCAGCGCGGACCACTCGCTGAACGCCAGGGTGACGCGGGACCCCGGCTTGGCAACTCTTCGGCCATCAGGCAATTCCAGCGCGATGGGCACGGGCAGCGACGCAAGCTGCGACTCGATCTTGGGTATCAAGCTTTGCATGGTGCGGCCATGGTATTGATTTTTTCAGTTTTTTGCATGACATCGCACAACCTGCAAGGTACCCCCTGTGGTAATGGTCCCGTTGACAGCAGATTGTTTATGCTTAAACTATTCAATCATGAACAGCCTTACCGCCGGCGCTTCAGCCGCACCCGCCATGGACCTTCAACGCATCCTGTGCATCGGCGGCGGGCCCGCCGGGCTGTATTTCGCGCTGCTGATGAAGGCGCGCAACCCGGCGCTCGACATCACCGTGGTCGAGCGCAACCGCCCGTTCGACACCTTTGGCTGGGGGGTTGTGCTCAGCGACCAGACGCTGGCCAACCTGGCGGCGGCGGACGGCGAGACCGCGGCGCTCATCGGCAACGAGTTCCATCACTGGGACGACATCCAGGTGTTCTTCAAGGGCCGCCAAGTCCGCTCGGGCGGGCACGGCTTCTGCGGCATCGGCCGCAAGCGGCTGCTGAACATCCTGCAGGAGCGATGCCTGGCGCTGGGCGTGAAGCTGGTCTTCGAAACCGACGCGACGGACGACCAGGCGATTGCCGCCCAGTACAACGCCGACCTGGTGATTGCCAGCGACGGGCTCAACAGCCGCATCCGCCAGCGCTATGCCGATGTGTTCAAGCCCGACATCGACCTGCGCAACTGCCGCTTCGTGTGGCTGGGCACGAACCAGACTTTCGACGCATTTACCTTTGCTTTCGAGCAGACCGAGCACGGCTGGTTCCAGGCGCACGCCTACCAGTTCGACGACAAGACATCCACCTTCATCGTCGAAACACCCGAGGCGGTGTGGAAGGCCCATGGCCTCGACCAGATGGAGCAGCCCGAGGCCATCGCCTTCTGCGAGAAGCTGTTCGCCAAGTACCTGGGCGGGCATCCGCTCATCAGCAACGCCACGCACCTGCGCGGCTCGGCCAACTGGATCCGCTTTCCGCGCGTGGTGTGCGAACGCTGGACGCACCGCATCGACGTGCAGGGCCGCTCGGTGCCCGTGGTGCTGATGGGCGACGCGGCGCACACGGCGCATTTCTCGATCGGCTCGGGCACCAAGCTCGCGCTCGAAGACGCGATCGACCTGGCGAATGAATTCGAGCGCGGCGGCACTGTCGACCACGTGCTCGAAGGCTACGAGGCACGCCGCAGCGTCGAGGTGCTCAAGATCCAGAACGCGGCCCGCAACTCCACCGAATGGTTCGAAAACGTGCCGCGCTACACCGGCATGCAGATCGAGCAGTTTGCCTATTCATTGCTCACGCGCTCGCAGCGCATCAGCCACGAGAACCTGCGCGTGCGCGACACCGAATGGCTCGGCGGCTACGAGCGCTGGCTCGCGGGCGGCAAGCCGGTGGTGCCCATGCTGATGCCGCTTACCGTGCGCGGCCTCACGTTGAAGAACCGCATCCTGGTGTCGCCGATGGCCACCTACAGTGCGGTCGACGGCGTGCCTCAAGACTTCTTGCTGGTGCACCTGGGTGCTCGCGCGCTCGGCGGCGCCGCCATGGTGTTCGTCGAAATGACGAGCCCGACGCCCGAGGGCCGCATCACCCCCGGCTGCACGGGCCTCTACAACGACACGCAGCAGGCCGCGTTCAAGCGCATCGTCGATTTCGTGCACACGCAGTCGGGCGCGAAGATTGCCATGCAGCTCGGCCACAGTGGGGCCAAGGGCTCGACGCGCGTGGGCTGGGAAGGCACCGACGAGCCCCTGGAGAGCGGCAACTGGCCGCTGCTGTCCGCCAGCGCGGTGGCCTATGGCGAGCAGAACCAGTTGCCGGCCGCCATGACGCGCGAGCAGATGGACGACATGCGCGAGCGGTTCGTCGAATCCACCCGTCGCGCGGCCGAATGCGGCTTCGACTGGCTCGAGCTGCACTGCGCGCACGGCTACCTGCTGTCGGCCTTCATCAGCCCGCTGACCAACCTGCGCACCGATGAGTACGGCGGAGGCATCGAAGCGCGCTGCCGCTATCCGCTCGAAGTGTTCCGCGCGATGCGCGCCGCCTGGCCTGAAGACAAGCCGATGAGCGTGCGGATCTCCGCGCACGACTGGGCGCCCGGCGGCAACACCGACGCGGATGCGGTCATCGTTGCGCGCCTCTTCAAGGAAGCCGGCGCCGATTTCATCGACGTGTCTTCCGGCCAGACCACGCGCGCCGCAAAGCCCGTGTATGGCCGCATGTACCAGACGCCGTTCTCGGACCGCATCCGCAACGAGGTCGGCATCTCGACCATTGCAGTGGGCGCCATCACCGATGCGGACCAGGCCAACAGCATCATTGCG
Source organism: Variovorax sp. CCNWLW186 (assembly GCF_037203865.1). Lineage (NCBI taxonomy): Bacteria > Pseudomonadati > Pseudomonadota > Betaproteobacteria > Burkholderiales > Comamonadaceae > Variovorax > Variovorax sp. CCNWLW186. Next base: position 30,409 of record NZ_JBBCBO010000030.1, read on the forward strand.
GCCGGACGTGCCGACCTCTGCGCCATCGCGCGCCCGCACCTCGCCGACCCCGCCTGGACGCTGCACGAGGCCGCCAAGCTGCAAAGCCGCGATGTCGATTGGCCGAAGCAGTACCTGAGCGGGCGCGACCAGATGTACCGCGAGATTGCCAAGCAGCAGCAGATGGCCGCGGCGGCCAATGCCGCAATGGCCGCGCAGAACAACGAGGAGACGCACTGACATGGACCTCGAAGCGCGCGCCCACAGCGAACACCCCGAGGCCCTGCGGCTCTGGCTGCGGCTCCTCACCTGCACGCAGCTGATCGAGAAGCAGGTGCGCAACGAACTGCGCTCGCAGTTCTCGACCACACTGCCGCGCTTCGATCTGATGTCGCAGCTCGAGCGCGCGCCCGACGGCCTGAAGATGAACGAGCTCTCGCGCCGCATGATGGTGACGGGCGGCAACGTGACCGGCATCACCGACCAGCTGGTGACCGAAGGGCTGGTGGAGCGCGTCGACGTCGAGGGCGACCGGCGCGCCTGGCGCGTGCGTCTTACCGCGCGCGGCCGCAAGCTCTTCAATGAAATGGCGCAGCAGCACGAAGACTGGATCGTCGATGCCTTCGCGGGACTCAGCGCCAAGGAGATCGCGCAGCTTCACAAGCTGCTCGGCAAGGTCAAGCAACACTCACACAGCCAGATGGCGGAGGCCGAATGAAGCACTACATCGGAGCGGGCAATCCCATGCGCGCGCAATTCGAGGCCAAGGCGCCTTACGAGGCCAAGCACTTCGCGTGGAGCTATGAAGCCGGCGTCGGCACCGTCACGCTGAACCGGCCCGAGCGCAAGAACCCGCTCACATTCGACTCGTACGCCGAGCTGCGCGATCTCTTTCGCGCGTTGAACTACGCCACCGACGTGAAGGCCATCGTCATCACCGGCGCGGGCGGCAACTTCTGCTCGGGCGGCGACGTGCACGAGATCATCGGCCCGCTCACCGGCATGCGCATGCCCGAGCTGCTGGAGTTCACGCGCATGACGGGCGACCTCGTCAAGGCGATCCGCGCGTGCCCGCAGCCGATCGTCGGCGCGATCGACGGCGTGTGCGCCGGCGCCGGCGCGATGATTGCGCTGGCCTGCGACCTGCGCTACGGCTCGCCCGCCACGCGCACTGCCTTTCTTTTCACACGCGTAGGCCTTGCCGGCGCGGACATGGGTGCCTGCGCACTGCTGCCGCGCGTGATCGGCCAGGGCCGTGCATCGGAGTTGCTCTTCACCGGCCGCGCAATGACGGCGCAGGAAGGCCATGCCTGGGGCTTCTTCAACGCGCTGCACGAAAGCGATGCACTGCTCGAGGCTGCCACCAAGGTGGCGCGCGAACTGGCCGAAGGCCCGAGCTTCGCGCACGGCATGACCAAGACGATGCTTTCGCAGGAATGGTCGATGACCATCGACCAGGCCATCGAAGCCGAAGCGCAGGCGCAGGCCATCTGCATGCAGACCGAAGACTTCAAGCGCGCCTACGAAGCCTTCGCCGCCAAGCGCAAGCCGGTGTTCGGTGGGGACTGACGCCATGATGACGAAGATTCCCGCTCCACCTTCGACGGCGCATCTCGCGCTGCCCTTCTTCGACGAAGCCCATCGCTCGCTCGCGCGCGACCTGCTGCCCTGGTGCGCAGCGCAAGAGATCGATGAGCGCGACGACCGCGCAGCCTGCCGCGAGTGGGTAAGGCGCCTCGGCGACGGCGGCTGGCTGCGCTATGCGGTGCCCGGCAGCGCGGGTGGTGCGCTCGAGCGCCTCGATTCGCGCGCGCTCGTGCTGCTGCGCGAAACACTGGGCTACCACTCGCCGCTGGCCGACTTCGCTTTTGCGATGCAGGGGTTGGGCAGCGGTGCGATCACGCTTGCGGGTACACCCGAGCAGCAGTCGCAATACCTCACGGCCGTAGGCAAGGGCGAGAAGATCGCGGCCTTTGCGTTGAGCGAACCCGATGCGGGTTCGGACGTGGCCGCGATGGCGATGCGCGCCGAGCCCACCGCCGAGGGCTGGCGCCTGAACGGCACGAAGACCTGGATCAGCAATGGCGGCATCGCCGACTTCTATTGCGTGTTCGCAAAGACGGACCCAACGGGCGGTACGCGCGGCATCACGGTGTTCATCGTCGATGCGAAGACACCCGGGCTCGACACGTCCGAGCACATTGACGTGATGGCACCGCATCCGTTGGCTACGCTGCGCTTCGACAACTGCGTTGTGCCGCGCACGGCGCAGCTGGGTGAGCTCAACGGCGGCTTCAAGCTGGCAATGCGCACGCTCGACATCTTTCGCGCCTCGGTGGCAGCCGCCGCGCTGGGCATGGGACGCCGAGCACTCGCCGAGGCCGTCGCGCATGCGAAGAGCCGCCGCATGTTCGGGCAGACGCTCGCCGACTTCCAGCTCACGCAGGCCAAGCTGGGTGAGATGGCTGCATTGATCGACAGCGCCGCATTGCTCACCTATCGCGCCGCGTGGATGCGCGACGACGCCGAGCAGCGCGGTGCAGCCGCAGTGGGCGATGTGTCCGCTGCGGCGGCCATGGCCAAGATGTGCGCCACCGAGAACTCGAGCCGCGTGATCGACATGGCACTGCAGATGCACGGCGGCCTTGGCGTGAAGGTTGGCACGAAGATTGAAAGCCTCTACCGCGACATCCGCTCGCTGCGCATCTATGAAGGCGCGACGGAGGTTCAACAACTGATCATTGGCAAATCCGTTCTGCGGGGATAAATACCGTGTCTGCCCAAGTCGACCGCTTCGTTCACGACCGCCTGCCGCCCGCCGAGCAGTTGCCGGTCTTTCGCTACGACCTTCCGGAGTTGCAGCTGCCCGATCAGCTGAACCTGGTCGAAGAGCTCCTGGACAAGGCGCCCGCCAAGGGGTTCGGCGACATGCCGATGCTGCGTTCGCCGACGGGCACGCTGACCTACTCACAGGCGGCCGTCGAGGTCAACCGCATCGCGCAGGTGCTCACCGAAGATCTGGCGCTCGTGCCGGGGAACCGTGTGCTGCTGCGCGGCGGCAATTCGGTGGCCATGGCGTTGGCCTGGCTCGCGGTCGTCAAGGCCGGCCTGATTGCAGTGGCCACCATGCCGCTGCTGCGCGCCAAGGAGCTGGGCGACATCATCGAGAAGGCGCAACCGGTAGCAGCGCTGTGCGACGGCCGGCTGCTCGACGAACTCTCGATTGCGCAGCGGGAGCATCCGGTGCTCGCATCGGTGATTGCCTTCAACAAGCCCGATGCGCCCGATTCGCTGTCGGCACGTGCGGCGGGCAAAAGCGGTGTGTTCACGGCGTGCCCGACGGCGTCGGACGACATCGCATTGCTTGCATTCACATCGGGCACCACCGGCAAGCCCAAGGCACCGGTCACCACGCACCGCGACGTTCTTGCAATGTGCGAGACATGGCCGCGCCACGTGCTGCAGGCTCGAAGCGACGACATCGTGATCGGCTCGCCGCCGCTGGCCTTTACCTTCGGACTTGGCGGGCTGCTGGTGTTCCCGATGTGGGCCGGAGCCTCTGTGTACTTTGCCGATGCGCCGTTCACGCCCGAAGGGCTCGTGAAGCTCATCAATGAGGTCGGCGCGACCATCTGCTACACCGCGCCTACGTTCTACCGACAGATGGCGCCCTTCGTTCGACAGCACGGCGCTCCGAGCCTGCGCATCTGCGTGAGCGCCGGCGAAGCGCTGCCTGACGCGACGCGGCAGCTCTGGAAGGAAGCCACCGGCATCGAGATGCTCGACGGCATCGGCGGCACCGAGGTGTTCCACATCTACATCTCCGCCGCGGGCGATCAGGTGCGCCGCGGTGCGGTCGGCAAGGTGGTGCCCGGTTTCACTGCAAAGGTGGTGGACGACGCGGGCAACGAAGTGCCGCGCGGTACGGTCGGCAAGCTGGCGCTGCAGGGCCCGGTCGGTTGCCGCTATCTGGACGATCCGCGCCAGGCCGACTACGTGAAGAACGGCTGGAATTACCCCGGCGATTCGTTCGTGCAGGACGACGACGGCTACTTCTTCTATCAGGCGCGCGCCGACGACATGATCATCACGGCCGGCTACAACGTAGGCGGCCCAGAGGTGGAAGATGCGCTGCTCAAGCATCCGGCGGTGGCCGAGTGCGGCGTCATCGGCAAGCCCGATCCGGACCGCGGCATGATCGTGAAAGCCTTCTGCGTGCTGAAGCCCGGCCATGAAGGCGACGACGCACTGGTCAAGGCGCTGCAGGACCACGTGAAGGCCAGCATCGCGCCCTTCAAATACCCGCGGGAGATCGAGTTTGTGACGGTGCTTCCGCGCACCGAGACCGGCAAGCTCCAGCGATTCAAACTGAGACAACTCAACAGCACAACATGATGAACAAACTCTTGCAGCCACCGGGCTGGCTACCCCCCAAGGGCTATGCGAATGGCGTGGCCGCACGCGGCACCATGGTGTTCGTTGGCGGACAGATCGGCTGGAATGCGCAGCAGCAGTTCGAGTCGGACGACTTCATCGACCAATGCGGCCTGGCGCTGCGCAACATCGCCGAAGTGCTGCGCGAAGCGGGCGCCGGCCCCGAGCACATGGTACGCATGACCTGGTACGTGACGGACCGCGACGAATACAGCCGGCGGCTGGCCGAACTCGGGCCCGTGTACCGCGAAGCGATGGGGCGCAACTTTCCGGCCATGACCTGCGTGCAGGTGGCGGCGCTGGTCGAGCACCGTGCCAAGGTCGAGATCGAAGTGACGGCGGTCATTCCCGACTGACCGGCAGAGCAATAAAAAAGCCCTCGCGAGAGGGCTTTTTATTTGGATTCATCGACCAAAGAAAAAGGCCCTTTGAATTTCAAAGGGCCTTTTAAATTGGTTGCGCGAGCAAGATTTGAACTTGCGACCTTTGGGTTATGAGCCCAACGAGCTACCAGGCTGCTCCATCGCGCGGCAAGATGGAATTATACCTTATTCGGCAGCGCCTTGCTCGGCGGCTTCTTCTTTAATTTCAGGACGGTCCACCAGTTCGACCAGAGCCATGGGTGCATTGTCGCCAACGCGGAAACCCATCTTCAGGATGCGGGTGTAGCCGCCCGGACGCGCTGCGAAGCGCGGGCCGAGTTCGCCGAAGAGCTTGACGACGCTGTCGCGGCTGCGCAGGCGGTCGAAAGCCAGGCGCTTGTTGGCAAGCGTGGGCTTCTTGGCGAGCGTGATCATCGGTTCGATAACGCGGCGCAGTTCCTTGGCCTTGGGGACCGTGGTCTTGATGACTTCGTGCTCGATGAGCGAATTCATCATGTTCTGCAGCATCGCAAGGCGGTGCGAGCTGGTGCGGTTGAGTTTGCGGAGTCCGTGTCCGTGACGCATGGTGCTTTTCCTTTACTTTATTAAACAGGCAGCCGTATCAGGTACTGCCCGGGCACGAGCCCTCATGGGCTCAATTCAAAAATCAACGCTTGTCGAGACCGGCCGGCGGCCAGCTTTCAAGCTTCATACCCAAGGTCAGGCCGCGCGAAGCGAGGACTTCCTTGATTTCGTTGAGCGACTTGCGACCCAGGTTCGGGGTCTTGAGCAGCTCGTTCTCGGTACGCTGGATCAGGTCACCGATGTAGTAGATGTTTTCGGCCTTCAGGCAGTTGGCCGAACGCACGGTGAGTTCGAGCTCGTCGACAGGGCGCAGCAGGATCGGATCGAATTGCTGAGCGCTGCGCGGTGCCGGCGCATCGAATGCAGCCAGTTCGCCGCCTTCGAGCTGTGCAAACACGGCCAGTTGCTCGACCAGGATTTTAGCCGAGGCGCGCACGGCGTCTTCAGCGGTGATCGCACCGTTGGTTTCGATCTCGACCAGCAGCTTGTCCAGGTCGGTACGCTGTTCGACACGAGCGCTTTCGACCGTGTAGCTCACGCGCTTCACGGGCGAGAACGACGCGTCCAGAACGATGCGGCCAATCGACTTGGTCGGCTCGTCGGCGTAGCGGCGCATCGTGCCGGGCACGTAGCCGCGACCCTTTTCAACCTTGATCTGCATGTCGAGCTTGCCGCCTTGCGACAGGTGCGCGATCACGTGGTCGGGGTTGATGATCTCGACGTCGTGCGGGGTCTGGATGTCGGATGCCAGGACCGGGCCTTCGCCGTCCTTGCGCAGGCTCAACGTGACTTCATCGCGGTTGTGGAGCTTGAACACCACGCCCTTGAGATTCAGCAGGATGTTGACGACATCTTCCTGCACGCCGTCGATCGACGAGTACTCATGCAGAACGCCGGCGATCGTGACTTCAGTGGCCGAATAACCGACCATCGACGACAGCAGAACGCGACGCAGCGCGTTGCCGAGCGTGTGGCCGTAGCCGCGCTCGAAAGGCTCGAGCGTGACCTTGGCCTTGTTGGCGGCAAGTTGCTCGACCTGAATGGTCTTGGGTTTCAGCAGGGTGGTTTGCATGCAGACTTCCTCTCAATACCCCCGGCTCGTTACACCGGTAAGGCTGGTGAAGCACCCATCGGAAGTGCCTCCCGATGGGAACAAAAAAATCAAATTCGGGCCGCGAAGAGCGGCCCGTTATCGTCTGTTTAGCGCGAGTACAGTTCGACGATCAGCGATTCGTTGATGTCGGCTGCGAATTCGTCGCGATCGGGCACCTTCTTGAAGGTACCTTCGGCCTTGTCGGCGTTCACTTCGACCCAGGCCGGAATACCGACTTGTTGGGCGAGCTGGAGCGCTTCGGCAATGCGGGTCTGCTTCTTCGACTTGTCGCGCACGGCGATCACGTCGCCGGTCTTCACCAGGTACGACGGGATGTTGACCGACTGGCCGTTCACCGTGATCGCCTTGTGCGACACGAGCTGGCGTGCTTCGGCGCGCGTCGAGCCGAAGCCCATGCGGTAGACCACGTTGTCCAGGCGCGATTCGAGAATGAACAGCAGGTTGGCGCCGGTGTTGCCACGGCGACGATCGGCTTCTTCGAAGTAGCGGCGGAACTGCTTCTCGAGCACGCCGTACATGCGCTTGACCTTCTGCTTTTCACGCAGTTGCAGGCCGTAGTCAGACGTGCGCTGACCCGAAGTGCGGCCGTGCTGGCCGGGCTTGGAGTCGAACTTGGCCTTGTCTTGAATCGAGCGGCGGGCGCTCTTCAGGAACAGGTCGGTGCCTTCGCGGCGGGAAAGTTTGGCCTTGGGGCCGAGGTAGCGTGCCACGTGGTTTCCTTTGTGTCATCTGCCGCAGTTGCCTGCGGGAGCCATCGGCGAAAACGCGGATGGCGGTGGGCTTAGTTAAAAAACAAATGCGCAGCCGCTCAAGAGCCGGCTGCGCCTTGCGGACTGACGATCAGATGCGGCGACGCTTCTGGGGACGGCAGCCGTTGTGCGGAACGGGCGTCACGTCGGCAATGGAATTGATCCGGATGCCGAGCGCAGCCAGTGCGCGCACCGACGATTCGCGACCGGGGCCGGGGCCCTTGATCTCGACGTCGAGGTTCTTGATACCTTGTTCGACAGCAGCACGGCCGGCCACTTCGGAAGCCACCTGCGCAGCGAACGGCGTCGACTTGCGCGAGCCCTTGAAGCCCTGGCCACCCGACGAAGCCCACGACAGGGCGTTGCCCTGGCGATCGGTGATCGTGATGATGGTGTTGTTGAACGAGGCATGCACGTGGGCGATACCGTCCGCAACGTTCTTGCGAACCTTCTTGCGAACGCGCTGTGCGGCGTTGTTTGCAGGTGCTTTAGCCATGCTGGTCTATCCTTATTTCTTCAGGGACTGCGCAGCCTTGCGCGGACCCTTGCGGGTGCGGGCATTGGTGCGCGTGCGCTGGCCGCGCATCGGCAGGCCGCGACGGTGACGGAAGCCGCGATAGCAGCCGATGTCCATCAAACGCTTGATGTTCATCGTCGTCTCGCGACGCAGATCGCCTTCGATGGTGAACAAGGCGATCTGGTCGCGGATCTTTTCGAGATCGGCGTCAGTCAGGTCCTTGATCTTCTTCGAATATTCGATGCCGCTCGCTTCGCAGATTTGACGGGCGCGCGTGCGACCGATGCCGAAGATGGCGGTCAGGCCGATTTCAGCGTGCTTGTGCGGCGGAATGTTGATGCCAGCAATACGTGCCATGTGCGTCCTCTAATACTCTTCAATCAACCCTGGCGCTGCTTGTGGCGCGGGTCGGTGCAAATCACACGCACCACACCTTTACGGCGGATGACCTTGCAATTACGGCAGATGGTTTTGACCGAAGCCGAAACTCTCATTTCATTCTCCTAAAACTGTTTAACGTGGCGGTACACCGCCCACACCCAATATTCTCAATACTGAAACTCACGGCCCTACGATGTCTTGAAGTTGGCCTTCTTCAGCAGCGATTCGTACTGCTGGGACATCATGTAGTTTTGCACCTGGGCCATGAAGTCCATCGTGACGACCACGATGATCAGCAGGGAGGTACCACCGAAGTAGAACGGGACGTTGTACTTCAGGATCAGGAACTCGGGCAGCAGGCAGACGAAGGTGATGTACACCGCGCCGGCCAACGTCAGGCGAACCAGAATCTTGTCGATATAGCGAGCGGTTTGGTCACCCGGGCGAATGCCAGGAATGAAAGCACCACTCTTCTTCAGGTTGTCGGCCGTTTCCTTGCTGTTGAACACGAGTGCCGTGTAGAAGAAGCAGAAGAAAACGATCGCGGCAGCGTACAGCAGCACGTAGATCGGCTCGCCCGGGCGCAGTGCGCTGGCAATGTCCTTGATCCAGCGGAAACCGCCTTCACCGGTGCTGAACCAGCCGACCACCGTTGCGGGCAGCAGGATGATCGACGAGGCGAAGATCGGCGGAATCACACCGGCCATGTTCAGCTTCAAGGGCAGGTGCGACGACTGGCCGCCATAGACCTTGTTGCCGACCTGACGCCGCGCATAGTTCACGAGGATCTTGCGCTGGCCGCGTTCGACGAACACCACGAAGTAGGTGACCAGCACCACGATCGCGATGATGAAGAGCGCGATGATCGGATTCATCGCACCGGTCGTCACCAGCGACGCAAGGCCGCCAATGGCGCTCGGCAGACCGGCCGCGATACCTGCAAAGATCAGGATCGAGATGCCGTTGCCCAGGCCGCGCTCGGTGATCTGCTCGCCGAGCCACATCAGGAACATCGAACCCGCCGTCAGGCTCACCATCGCGGTCAGGCGGAAGCCGAAACCGGGGGAGTTCACCAGACCGGCCGACGACTCGAGAGCCACCGCGATGCTGAACGACTGGAACAAGGCCAGGCCGAGTGCACCGTAGCGCGTGTACTGCGTGATCTTGCGACGGCCAGCCTCGCCTTCCTTCTTCAATTGCTCGAAGGTAGGAACCACGTAGGTCATCAACTGCATGATGATCGACGCCGAGATGTACGGCATGATCCCCAACGCGAACACGGTGAAGCGCGACAGCGCCCCGCCCGAGAACATGTTGAACAGGCTCAGAATGCCGCCCTGCTGGCCCTGGAACAACGCAGCCAGCTGGTCCGGGTTGATGCCCGGCACAGGAATGTGCGCGCCGATCCGATAGACCACGAGCGCGAGCAGCAAAAAGACGAGCCGGCGGCGGAGGTCGCCGAACTTGCCTGTTTTTGCGATCGTTGCCGCGTTAGTTGCCACGAAGAACTTCTTTCAGTCCAGTGTGATCAGGCGATGCTGCCGCCGGCTGCTTCGATTGCAGCCTTGGCACCAGCGGTTGCGCCCACGCCCGTCAGCTTGACGGCCTTGGTGAGTTCACCGGTCTTGACGACCTTGACGACCTTGGCGAGCTGGCCCACGAGGCCGGCTTGCTTGAGCGCCAGGATGTCGACTTCGGCCAGGCCGAGCTGCTCGAGGGCAGTCAGCGTGACTTCGGCGTTGAACTTCAGCAGGTGCGACTTGAAGCCACGCTTCGGCAGGCGACGCTGCAGCGGCATTTGACCGCCTTCGAAGCCGACCTTGTGGAAACCGCCTGCGCGCGACTTCTGACCCTTGTGACCGCGACCTGCGGTCTTGCCGATACCGGAGCCGATACCGCGGCCAACACGGCGCTTGGCGTGCTTGGCGCCGGCTGCCGGCTTGATGCCATTGAGTTCCATATCAGTCTCTCTTACAGAACTTTGACCAGATAACTGATCTTGTTGATCATGCCGCGCACCGCCGGGGTGTCTTGCAGCTCGCTCACGCTGTTGAGCTTGCGCAGGCCGAGGCCACGCACGGTCGCGCGATGCGATTCCTTGGTGCCAATCGGGCTCTTGACCAATTGCACCTTGAGGGTTTGTTGTTGCGTCGTCATTTGAATGCTTCCTTCAGCCTTGCGAGAGCTTGCGCTCAGGCGAAGATTTCTTCGACGGTCAGGCCGCGCTTGGCAGCCACTTCGGACGCGGTCGTCGAGTTCTTCAACCCGTCGAGCGTAGCGCGAACCATGTTGTAGGGGTTCGACGAACCATGGCTCTTGGCCACGATGTCGGTGATGCCCATGACTTCGAACACGGCGCGCATCGGGCCGCCGGCGATGATGCCGGTACCCTTCGGGGCGGGGATCATGACGACCGAAGCGGCGCCGTGATGACCCGTCACGCGGTGATGCAGCGTGCCGTTCTTGATCGAGATCTTGGCCAGGTTGCGACGGGCTTCTTCCATCGCCTTTTGCACGGCGGCAGGCACTTCCTTCGACTTGCCCTTGCCCATGCCGACGCGGCCTTCGCCGTCGCCCACGACGGTGAGTGCTGCGAAACCGAGGATACGACCACCCTTCACCACCTTGGTGACGCGGTTGATCGCGATCATCTTCTCGCGCAAACCGTCTTCAGGGCCTTCGTTCTGCGTTCTTGCTTGAATCTTTGCCATTTTGAATCTCGTGTCCGGTTAGAACTGCAGACCGGCTTCGCGGGCCGCCTCGGCGAGCGCCTTGACGCGGCCGTGGTACGCGAAACCTGCGCGGTCGAAAGCGACCTTCTCGACGCCGGCAGCCTTCGCCTTTTCAGCGATGCGCTTGCCGATGGCCGTTGCAGCGGCGGCATTGCCACCCTTGCCCGAGCCGCCGAGTGCAGCGCGCACTTCGGCTTCGGCCGTCGATGCGGTGGCGATCACCTTGGTGCCGTCGTCGGAGATGACGGTGGCATAGATGTGCAGGTTGGTGCGGTTCACCGTCAGGCGAGCCACGCCCTGCGTCGCGATGCGGATGCGGGTCTGGCGCGAGCGGCGAAGACGCTGTGCTTTTTTGGTCAACATCATTTTGCTGCCCCTTACTTCTTCTTGGTCTCTTTGATCACGATCTTCTCGTCCGAATAACGGATGCCCTTGCCCTTGTAAGGCTCAGGCGGACGAACAGCGCGGATCTCAGCGGCGATTTGACCAACGCGCTGACGGTCAGCACCCTTGATCACGATTTCGGTCGGGGTCGCGGTGGCCACCGTGATGCCTTGCGGCATGTCGATGTTGACCGGGTGCGAATAACCGACTTGCAGGTTCAACTTGTTGTTGGACGCTGCGGCCTTGTAGCCGACGCCGACCAGGTTGAGCTTCTTCTCGAAGCCCTTGGTCACGCCAACCACCATGTTGTTCACCAGCTGACGAATCGTGCCGCTCATTGCGTTCGCTTCACGCGATTCGTTGGCGGGTTCGAAGTTCAGCTTGCCGTCATTGCTGACGATCTTGACCAGCGCGTTGCGTGCGAGGTTGAGCGTGCCGCCCGTGCCCTTGACGCTGATCTGGTCTTCCTTGATCGACACATCCACGCCTGCGGGGATGGTGATCGGCATTTTTCCTACTCGGGACATTTCAGTTACTCCTCGATGTCTCGGTTAGGCGACGTAGCACAGCACTTCGCCACCGACACCGGTAGCGCGCGCCTTGCGGTCGGTCATCACGCCCTTGGGGGTCGTGACGATCGCAACACCGAGGCCGTTCTGGACTTGCGGAATGGAAGCACTGGCCTTGTAGACACGCAGGCCGGGACGGCTCACGCGCTCGATGCGCTCGATGACCGGACGGCCAGCGTAGTACTTCAGGGTAATGACGAGTTCGGACTTGCCGTCTTCGGTCTTGACCTGGAAACCGTCGATATAGCCCTCGTCCTTCAGGACCTGCGAGATCGCGATCTTCACCTTGGAAGACGGGACCGACACAGTGGGCTTCGCCACCATCTGCGCGTTACGGATACGCGTCAGCAGGTCGGCAATGGGATCACTCATGCTCATGTTGTTTGCTCCTGCCTGGCTTACCAGCTGGCCTTGGTGACACCGGGGATGTCGCCATTGAAAGCCAGTTCGCGGATCTTGGCGCGGGCCAGACCGAATTGACGGAAGGTGCCACGGGGGCGACCGGTGATTTCGCAGCGGTTGCGCTGACGCGTGGGGTTCGCGTTGCGCGGGAGCTTTTGCAGGCCCAGGCGGGCAGCAGCGCGCTCTTCGTCGCTCTTCTTCACGTCGTTGGAAATTGCCTTCAGTTCCGCGTGCTTCGCAGCGTACTTGGCGACCAGCTTGTCGCGCTTGAGTTCGCGCTGGATCAAAGATGCTTTAGCCACAGATCACCTCAGTTCTTGAACGGGAAACGGAAACCAGCGAGAAGCGCCTTGGCTTCTTCGTCGGTCTTGGCCGTCGTCGTGATGCTGATATTGAGACCGCGCAGGGCATCGACCTTGTCGTATTCGATCTCGGGGAAAATGATCTGTTCCTTGACGCCGATGTTGTAGTTGCCACGGCCGTCGAACGCACGGCCGGAGATGCCGCGGAAGTCGCGAACACGCGGCAGCGCGATGGTCACGAAACGGTCCAGGAACTCATACATCTGCACGCCACGCAGCGTGACCATGCAGCCGATGGGCTGGTTTTCGCGGATCTTGAAACCGGCGATAGCCTTCTTCGACTTGGTGACCACGGGCTTCTGGCCGGCGATCTTGGTGAGGTCGGCGACAGCGTTGTCGAGAACCTTCTTGTCGGCGACAGCTTCACCCACACCCATGTTCAGGGTGATCTTGGTGAGGCGGGGGACCTGCATCGGCGACTTGTAGCCGAACTTTTCCGTCAGGTCTTTCGCGATCTTTTCGCGATAGTGTTGTTGGAGACGTGCCATGTGAGTACCTCTTAGGCGAACTTGATTTCGTCGCCGCTGGACTTGAAGACGCGAACAGCCACGCGCTTGCCGTCAGCACCCTGGGTGATCTTGATGCCCACGCGATCGGCCTTGCCGGTCGCGGCATTGAAGATCGCCACGTTGGATTGATGGATGGGCATGGTCTTCTCGACGATGCCGCCGGTCGTACCCTTGAGGGGGTTCGGCTTGGCGTGCTTCTTGACGATGTTCACGCCCTCGACGACGAGGTGCGAATCGTCCTTGCGCAGCGAGACGACGCCGCGCTTGCCTTTGTCGCGCCCGGCCAACACGATGACCTGGTCGCCTTTGCGAATCTTGTTCATGGCGTTGTTGTCCTTACAGAACTTCGGGGGCCAGCGACACGATCTTCATGAACTTTTCGGTGCGCAGCTCGCGCGTCACCGGTCCGAAGATGCGGGTGCCGATCGGCTCCAGCTTGGCGTTGAGCAACACAGCTGCGTTGCCATCGAATTTGACGAGGGAGCCGTCGGCGCGACGGATGCCCTTGGCGGTGCGGACCACCACTGCGCTGTAGATCTCGCCCTTCTTGACGCGACCACGCGGAGCGGCTTCCTTGATGCTGACCTTGATGACGTCGCCCACGCTGGCATAACGCCGCTTGGAGCCACCGAGCACCTTGATACACAGGACGGACTTCGCGCCTGTGTTGTCGGCCACTTCGAGCCGGGATTCAGTTTGGATCATTGCTAGTAGTTCCCAACTTGTACCGATGCGCCTCCAGGAGGGAGACGCTGCGGTCAGTCTTGGGCCCGTCGTCTGCACCTCGAACCACTCGAGGCACTTCCGCTTTGGGCTGAAAGCTTCGCCTTTTTGAAGCGAAGCCAGCGATTGTGGCACGCAGGCAAAAGGCTGTCAACTGCCTTCTGGCCCGGAAATGCGCCGGGACTAGACTTGGCGGCGTGCGCACCGTTATTCCAGCCCTCCAGGAAGCCCCTTCACCCGCGCGTCGCCGGCTGCTGCTGGCCGGCGGCGCCGCCGCTTTGGCAGGCTCGGGACTGTGGGGCTGCGGGAGTCCGGCGGTGCCGCTGCCAGGGGCGGGACGACTGCGTCGCATCGCGGAGGCCCACTGGCCGCACCGGCTGAATATACAGGGCACGACGGCGGGCGGCCTTTCCGGCGTGGACTACAACGCAGAAAGAAGCGAGTACTTGCTACTCAGCGATGATCGATCTGACTTGAGTCCGGCACGTTTCTATATCGCCTCCTGGCCCGCACCCTGGACCGAGGCGCCCGCCCCGCGAGATGTGGTTCAGCTGCAACGACCCGGCGGCGGCCCTTGGCCCGACCGGCGCCGCGCCGAGCCGGGCACCCCTGTGGCAGACCCCGAATCGCTGCGCCTGCGGCCAGGGGCCGGCACCCTCCTCTGGGTGAGCGAAGGGGACGTGTTGCGCGGGTTCGGCCCGAGCTTTTATGAATCGGCGCGCGATGGCCGGCTGCTGCGTGAATTCGCGCTGCCCGCCATGTTCAGCCCCGATCCGGCCCGGCAACGCGGTCCGCGCGACAACCTGGGTTTTGAAGGCCTCGCAGTGACGCCGGACGGCCGCCATGCCTGGCTCGCGATGGAGAACGCCCTGATCCAGGACGGCCCGGTTCCCACCACCCAAGCGGCCGGGGGCCCTTGCCGGCTGACCCAGGTCGACCTGGAAACCGGTCGGGCCGTTCGGCAGATCGCCTATGTTCCCGACCCGATTCCGCTGCGGCCGCTCCTCCCCGGCGGCCATGCGGACAACGGCATCAGCGAGATCCTGATGCTCGACAACAAGCGGATGCTGGTGCTCGAGCGCGCCTACGCCACTGGCGCCGGAAACTCGCTGCGCCTCTATGAGATCGAAACCCGCGACGCGACCGATGTGCTGAATACCGACGTGCTCGCCACAGGCAACCACCGGCCGGCGCCAAAAACGCTGGTCGCCGACTTCGCCTCGCTCGGCCTTTCGCGCCTGGACAACACCGAAGGCCTTTGTTGGGGCCCGGCATTGCCGGACGGCAAGCGCATGCTGGTCGTGGTGAGCGACGACAATTTCAACCCGCTGCAGACAACCCAGTTCGCGGCATTCGAATACACCGACCGACCATGACCATCGCCGTCACTTTCCTGCCCCGCACCGCGCCGGCCCCGCTTCCTCCCGTGGCCTTCATCGGCGGCGGCAACATGGCCAGCGCCATCATCGGCGGCCTCATCAAGCAGGGCACGCCCGCCGACGCTTTCGAGGTGGTCGAACCCTTCGAAGAAGCCCGCCAGAAGCTGGCGCGGTCCTTCGGCATCACCGCGCAGGCCGAGGCGAGCGAGGCCCTCTCGCGCTGCGCCGTGGTGGTGTGGGCGGTCAAGCCGCAGACCTTTGCGGAAGCCGCCCGCCCGGTGCGCGCCTTTGCTGAAGACGCACTGCACCTGAGCGTCGCGGCGGGCATTCCGTCGGGCAGCATCGCGCGCTGGCTCGGCAGCGAGCGCCTGGTGCGCGCCATGCCCAATACGCCGGCGCTGGTCGGCCAGGGAATGACCGGTCTCTACGCGCGGCCCGGCGTGGACGCTGCCGACCGCGCACTGGTCGCGCAATTGCTGGCGCCCACCGGCGAGCTGCTCTGGGTCGACGACGAGGCCGCGCTGGACGCAGTCACGGCCATGTCCGGCTCGGGCCCGGCCTATGTGTTCTATTTCATCGAGGCCATGGCCGAGGCCGGCGTCGAAATGGGCCTGTCGTCCGACCAGGCCCTGCGGCTGGCGGTCGGCACCTTCACCGGGGCCTCGGCGCTGGCGCACAGCGCCACCGAGCCGCCCTCGGTGCTGCGCGAGCGCGTGACGTCGAAGGGCGGAACCACCTATGCGGCCCTCACGTCGCTCGAGGGCGCCGACGTCAAGGCAAAGTTCAAGACCGCCATTCGCGCGGCCCAGCAGCGCGCCGCTGAACTGGGCGAGGAATTCGGCCGCGCCTGAACCTCGTCAGGCCGGCAATGCGCGCGGCCCGAGGAAGACCAGCCACTCAGCCGCCAGCGTGACGGTACCCTCCTCGAGCTCGAGCAGCACCTCCTCCTTCAGCAGGAAGCTGTCGCCAGGCTTGGGCGTCACTTCGAGAATGCGCACCCGCGCCCGGAAGCGCGCACCCACCGGCATCGGCCTGACAAAGCGCAACCGGTCGAATCCATAGTTCAACGCGTGGTTCGCATCGAAGGGCAGCAGCCTCCGCATGGCCTCGCCGGTCAGCCGGATCAGGTGCGACACCTGGAAGAAGCCCGGGACGATCGTTCCGCCGTAGTTCGCCTCGCGTGCGGCGCGCTCCGGGTCGAGATGGATCCATTCGCCCTCTCCGTCGCCCGACAGTGCCGCATACCGGTCGACCATCTCCTGCGTGATGAGGTGCCATCCGGACAGGCCTTCCTGGCCGACCTTCTGCGTCAGGCGTTCGAGCATGGTGCGTCCTGTCTGTCTAGTGGATGGCATAGCCGGCCGCGATGCCGGCAAACACCGTGAAGCCGAGCCAGTGGTTCAGCCGGAAGGCCTTGAAGCAGCCGTCGCGGGTGCGGTCGCGAATCAGCCGCCAGTGCCAGCCCGCCTGCACCGCGGCAATGGCAATGGCTGCAAAAAACACCACGCCGAGCCCCCGGCTGGCACCGGCCCAGGCCCAGACCGCCAGGAACAGGCCGTAGCTCGCCATGACCGCGGCCACGTCGAAGCGTCCAAAAGTGATGGCCGAGGTCTTCATGCCGATCTTGAGGTCGTCGTCGCGGTCGACCATGGCGTATTCGGTGTCGTAGGCCAGCACCCAGAACAGGTTGCCGGCGAGCAGCCAGGCGGCGAACACCGGCACGGAGGACTGCACCGCCGCAAATGCCATCGGAATACCGAAGCTGAAGGCAATGCCGAGCACCGCCTGGGGAACCGAGACGAAGCGCTTGGCAAACGGATAGACCAGCGTGATGGCCAGCGCCGCGAACGACCACAGCACCGTCACCCGATTGGTCGTGAGCACCAGCGCAAAGGCCAGCAGCGCCAGCACCGCGCCCAGCACCAGCGCCTCCTTGACCGAGACCGCTCCGCTGGTGACCGGCCGCTGCGCGGTTCGCTTCACATGGCGGTCGAAGTCGCGATCGGCCACGTCGTTGACGCAGCAGCCCGCGCTGCGCATCAGGATGGTGCCCAGCACGAACACGGCCAGCAGGTGCCAGCCCGGCCATCCCTCGGCCGCAAACCAGAGGGCACCGAGCGTGGGCCAGAGCAGCAGCAGCCAACCGGCGGGACGGTTCCAGCGAATCAGGTCGAGATAAAGCGCAAAACGGCGGGCGAGCATGCGGCAGGCAAAAAAAGAGCGGCCATTGTGCCGCTCTCGGGGTTCGGGTTTGCGTGCCCGCTCAGTCTTCGAGCAGCGAACGCAGCATCCATGCGGTCTGGTCGTGCACCGTGCAGCGCGCGGTCAGCATGTCGGCCGTCGGGTCGTCGCCGGCCTCTTCCGCCACCGGGATGAACTCGCGCGCGATGCGCGACACGGTTTCGTGGCCCTTCACCAGGATGCGCACCATCTCCATCGCCTTGGGCGGGGTCTGCGGCACATCGGGCACGGTGGCGATCTTGCTGAACTCCGCATAGGAGCCCGGCGCATAGTGGCCGAGCGCGCGAATGCGCTCGGCAATGATGTCGGTCGCGCCCCAGAGCTCGGTGTACTGCGTCATGAACATGGCGTGCAGCGAGTTGAAATGCGGCCCCGTCACGTTCCAGTGAAAGTTGTGCGTGGTGAGGTAGAGCGTGTAGGTGTCGGCCAGCACGCGGCTCAGGCCCTCGGCAATGGCGGCACGGTCCTGGCGCTCGATGCCGATGTTGATGATCGGCGCATTGCGGCTGCCCGACTCCTGGGCCACCAGGGCATCACCCTTCTTGGGCACCTTGCCCGATGAAGAGGACGACGACGCTTTCTTCGAATCTCTTGCCATGGCGTGAAACTCTTTCTTCAAGTTTTAGGGACACCGTTATTCTGAAAGCCGGCCCGCGGCTTCGCAACAGCGTCACTCTATCCCAGCGATGAATGAATTCGAATGGCTTCCACGTAGGCCAAGTTCGCGAGTTTGCTCTCTCTTGCGGCAGCCTTATGACAGCCGCTTGACGCCCGGCAGCTCGCACGCATAAATGGCATTGCGCAACGCGGCAATCGCCTCGTAGCGCGTGAAGGTGCGGCGCCAGGCTAGCACCACGCGCCGCGTGGGCGGGTCTCGGTCCTGCGCGTCGCGCACCGGCAGGTAGCGCACCATCTGCTCGGGCTCCCTGCGGCCCTTGACCTTGGGCTTGAGCGCTTCGGCCGGCACCGAGAGGCGCGGCACCAGGGTCACGCCCATGCCCGACGCCACCATGTGCTTGATGGTTTCGAGCGACGAGCCCTCGAAGCTTTTCCGGATGCCCTCGGCATTGCTCGAAAAGCGGGCGAACTCGGGGCACACCTCCAGCACATGGTCGCGAAAGCAATGGCCGGTGCCCAGCAGCAGCATGGTTTCGTTCTGCAGCTCGTCGGAGGTCACCGATTCCCGGTCCGCGAACTTGTGCTTCGTGGGCAGCGCCGCCATGAAGGGCTCGTCGTAGAGCGGCGCCATCGCCAGGCCGGTGTCGGGAAAAGGCTCGGCCATGATCGCGCAGTCGATCTCGCCCGCGCGCAGCATTTCGAGGAGCTTGGCGGTGAAATTCTCTTGCAGCACCAGCGGCATCTGCGGCGTGCGCGAAATCACCTGGCGCACCAGATCGGGCAGCAGGTATGGGCCGATGGTGTAGATCACGCCCAGGTTCAGGGGCCCGGCCAGCGGGTCTTTTCCGCGCTTGGCAATTTCCTTGATGCTGGCGGCCTGGTCGAGCACGCTTTGCGCCTGCTGCACGATCTGCTCGCCCAGCGGCGTGACGGTCACTTCGCCCGCGCTGCGCTCGAAGAGCTTGACCTCGAGCTCGTCCTCGAGCTTCTTGATGGCCACCGACAGCGTCGGTTGGGAGACGTAGCAGGCCTCTGCCGCCTTGCCGAAGTGCCGTTCGCGGGCTACTGCGACGATGTATTTGAGTTCTGTGAGAGTCATAGCTTGCGTCAATTATGCGCAAGGGTGTGTGACCGGGCGCGGTCTGGGGTTAGAAGCTCCTTACAGAGTGTCAAATTTCCTAACAGAGAGTCAAAATTCTCTGCGTTAAAGCAAACCCCGCCCAAACAGAGTGTCAAAAAAATCTGAGGAGGACTGGGGCCAACTTCAACAGCAACTGCTAACAACAAGAAGCTTTGGCGACCAGAACGTCAGCCCTCGCGGCGGTTCGAGATCGGTGAGCAAACGTTCGGAGGGCGCTTGTCTGTCGCTGACTTGGTGCCGATACGCGACAGACGTTCAGAGCACCCGGACACCTCCCACGGATTGATAGAGCTTGTCGGCCTCATTCAACGTGAGCTCCGAACGACCCACGACCTTTGCTAGCAACGAGGTCGCTCGTCTGCTCAGCGATGACCGCATTGCTGCGCGAAAACGGGCCGCCTTCTTCACTTCAGCGTGGTTAAACGCTCCACAACCTCGCGCGCACCCAGGTCCCTTGCTGCCGCAAGGCTTTCGAGCTGCGCTGCCCGCGGGCGTGCCTTGCCTTGTTCCCAGTGGTAGATCGTCTGCCCGGAAACGCCCACCAGCCGTCCATAGATCGCCGCGGACAGCCCGAGCTTGGCTCGATGCGCAGCCAACCTGGTTGCACTGAATCGGCGCTTCGTGCCTGCTGCTTCAGCGTCTGACTCAGACGCCGCACTGGAACGCGCCGCGCCGTTCGCGACACGATGCAGCTCCTTCTCAAGCGCATTCACCTGACGCCGCAATTCGGCAATCGAGGCGCGATGCGTAGCAGATGCTTTCTTGAGGGTTTCGATCTCGACGCGCACTTCTTTGCGAGCGACGCGGGAGATCTCGGCTTTGAGGATCGAGGCAATGTTTGGCATCGGCGCATTGTGCCGTTCCGGCTATCTGGCCTCCCCTGGCGTCATCACCGGCTCCAGCCATTTGAGCGCGGCGGCCCTGGGCGACAGCGTGCGCAGATGCGCCTCGCACGCCAGGTCGGTGGCCAGCTCCTCGAGCTGCTCAGGATCCACCGTCCGCCAATGGCGCTTGAGCTGCTGCGCACAGTAGTAGATCCATAGATCGGTCGGAATGTCGTCTTTCATGGCGCCATACTACTGTATATTCATACAGGTGTACTGCGAAGTGTTTAGATACCGGTTCGAGGGCCAGGCGCTTTCCACCAAGGAGGCGGTGAAGCACACGCGCCGCATCGGAGAGCTGCTCTACGTGCCGAGGATCGATGACCCGCGCCCTGGTCGCAGCCTGATGATCGCCATGCTGCTGGCCGACGACCAGGAGAGCTATGTGATCCCGCTGCTCAATCGCGCTTACATGCTTGAAGTCCGGGGCGGTTTCTTCATCGAAGGCACCGAGATCAATCCGCGCGGACGGGCGCTCAAGAACATCAAGGCGGACACCTACCCGCAGCGCTGGTTCTGCCGGCCGGTGCCGACGCCCGCCCCTCCCGATGCGAAGGCCGCCCGCCTGGAGGCGCAGCGCCACGGCGAAATGATTGCGAAGGCGCTGCAGCGCTGGCCATTGCGCCGCGGCGGTTCCAGCCTCGGCGGAAGCGCATAGCGCGTTTGCGAACTTGCTCAAGGAGATGACCATGGACCAAGCTGAACTCTTCTTCCCGCAGCCGGTAGCCGCGGCGCCGGTCGACGTCGCGCCGCAGGAGGCCAGTGATGACGACCTACCGTTTCGGTTTGAAGAGGTGGAACCGGAACCTCGCGTCGCCTACCTCGTGCGGCTCTCCGACTATCCGCATCCGGCGGCCGATGCGGCCAAGGTGGCGGAGCAACGCTTCCGGCGCGAGCTTGACCGGCAACTGGGCCATGACGTGGTGCCGGCGCTTCGCGCGTTTCAGAACGCGAGTGTGTCGGGCGAGAGCGATCTCACCAAAGGCGAGATCGCACTGTCCAAGCGCTGGATCAAAGCCTTCGATGTGGCCAGGACTGCGGGCTTCCGTGACCTGGGCGATACCGACGAAGCCTATTTCGCCGTTCGTGTTCTGTGAGGTGGCAGCAGCTACGATTTGGTCATGACGAAAGAGATTGCTCGCCTTTCTCCGGCAAGCTGCGTCCAGCTACTCGATGCCCTGCAAGCGTTGGGGTGGGAGTTCGAGCATCCCGTCAGCGCCGAGATCACGGGCTGGAGCAATCTAGGTGAAGAGATTGGCCTCGTATCTACTGAGGAGGCCTTCGGTTTTCTTACAGCGGCGATTGGACACGGTGTCCAGCTTTGGGCTGCTCCGGATAGAGATCTATTTCTGAGCTGCGGGAAGACGCTGCAGATCTACTTCGATGGATTTACTCCTGAGGAAAGCACATCGCTGCAAGCCGCATTGCAAGCCCGCGGATTGAAGTTCGATGTGAGCGACGACGGCGCCTAACGGAACCGATGCACAAGTACGCGCTCGCGTCCCCCGGCGGGGTTAGGCCCCTGGCCCTGTCTGCGGCAACAACGTTAACGCTCTCTAAAGGAAAGACTCTGGAATCAGCAACGATTGCATGTAAAGTTTTAGACGGGTCCAGACATCCGAGCCGGGCTCGGAATCAATCGTCTTTTGAGTGTTACTCTCGACAAACAACCACTCCAAATCGCGCTCCGATCCTTGCTTCAACCGAACCTGGTATGAGGCATTTTTCTTAAGCAGCTCCATCAGGCTAAGCGCCTCCGCAGCCAGACTAGGGCTGCGTATGAGAAGCCCGAACTCGGTGTTTAGCCCTTGTGAGCGAGGATCAAAATTTACCGATCCGATGAACATCTGCTTGCGATCGATGACCGCAGCTTTGGAATGCAGACGCAAGGGTGCGTTGGCAATCTCACCGGGAAGCAGCAATCGCTGGCCAAGTTGTGGATGCAACTCGTATATTTCTATCCCAGCACGAAGCATATTGTCCCGGTAAGGGCAGAATACGGCCAACTCCAGTCACGCTGCCTGCGGCAGCTTGTCATCACTCAACAGCCCGTCGAGTTCAGACCAGAGTTCATCACAGAGCCCAGCCCTAAATGCGGATGCCTTGAATACCGCATGCTCACTGCGATAAAGGTTCCAAAGGTCACGATTGGCATCAGCCACGCACGCCCTCACGTTCGAGAGGCGGTCGGCGACTTTCACGATCAGCGCGAGCTCTTCCGACCCTGCTACTTTCGCCAGCTTCGCGTACGTCTTCGACTTGCGCTCTTTTCTGTTCGCGCCAGGTTCGTCCGTGAGGAGTGCTACGCATGCGGCGACTTCGTCGCCAAAGCGGGAGGAGACTTCGGCGATCGTCGCACCGGTGTCTTCAACAACATCGTGCAGATACCCGATGACCTGAGCGGTCAGACCATACGGCGCGAGTGTGGCTGCGACCGCATCTAAGTGGTGCGAATAAGGGTGTGGCCCATACATTTGCGCGCCGTGCATGCTGAGCGCATAGGCGCGGGCAGCGGAAAGTTTAGAGGGTTCCATCATGGAATTCTGACTCAGAATCGACCGACTTCTCATGGCCGACTGTAGCCGGTCGCGCTGCCGTCGCGGAGGGGCCCTAAGCCGACTTTCGGTTTGCTCCGGAGCAGACGTAGCGCAGACTCATTGCGCATTCAGTCTTGCGTTTAAGGTTCTCTATGGCGATGTACGTGGCCGGGGCCGGACCGTCGAGGTGCGTGGAGCGGTGTCCCGGGTACAGTGGCCTCCATGAGGCAACCCACCATTGATGCCGGTACCACTGCGAGTTCGGACAAGCTGAACTTTGCTCCATTTGTTTTTGCTGGAATAGGACCGCCAGTTGGGCTATTTATTGCGAGTGCAGGGGAAAGCAGCGCCAACATCGCGGGTCTAGTGTTTGTGCTTGTCGCTTCGTATTTCGTCGGTGTAGTACCGGCTCTGCTTTCAGGAGTTCTTCACTCTCTGCTCGGATACCTCTGTCTCCGGGCATTTGGGCTGAGCCGCATTGGTCTGCTTCTCGGGAGCGCGCTGGGAGCCGTCAGTGGCTTAGCGAGCATGATGGCATTTAGCCTCCTGAAGTTTGGCAGCGTGCTACCTCCGTCGAATGTCCTCACACAACTGCTCCTTGCCGGAGTGGGGGCAGGAGCCGTATGCGGCACGGTGGTTTCCTTATGGAGCAATGCCTCCACGGAGGCGCAAGAATCCGAGGAGGACGCGTCCAAGTTCGACAAGCAATCTCCCGGGGACTTGACTGGCCCTCACGGTCTCTGCCCCAACTGCGAGGCGCCAGTTGCGTTGAACGCTCCCGCGTGTCCGCGCTGCCATGCGGAGTTTGGTGAGAATGCTGTGTGGCGACCGACACCGCTTGCGCGATAGAACGACCGCTCATGGCCGCGTCCGGCCTTGCGGTTCGAATGATTGGGCTGCGGCAAAGGCCCCAATGCGGCCCTTGAAGGAAACCTGACGCAGGGCGCTCAACGCCCACAACCAGGCGCGTGCGAGCGCGCAGCGCGAGGCCCGTTTTGTTGGCCTCAATCTAAGTCCTCGAGTTTGGTAAGGCGGTACGCCATCTCTTCTCGAACCTCCGCGTCCGAGTGAGCTGAGAAAGCCCTCAACGCCTCAATAGCTTCCGGGGTACCAATGTCGAGGAGAGCGTGGCTGAACCACTTTGCTACCACGCCAGAACCAGACCCGTTGTACTCGTCCATGTAGTCTAGGTTGGAGGTGAACGCTTTGACCAGATATGGAACAGCGGACGGCTCCGCCATGAGTTGGAGCTCCCGCACGAGCTCCTGGTGACGGTAGTGCTGCTTGATCAGCAGCATCTCACAGAGAAGGACCGCTTTTTCCGCGTCGTCAAACTGGAGGGCAACCTCCAAAATGAGATGGACGCGGTCCTTGTCGCCTGCCTCAATCGCGCTAAGAAGGTTGCTCAGGAGAAAAGAAGAACGCTTTGACGGTTCGATTTGGTTCACAACCCAAAAGCGCTCAACTTGCTCCAAGAAGTCCTGATACCAGGAGGGCACAGCGTCCAAGTTCGGCTTTACGCTCGCCGGCTGTAGCAGCGGAGATTTTTTGCCGTCATTTTTGATAGGGTTCATCGATAGATATCCGCTTCTGGCCGCGTCCCGCTGTACGTTTTCGGGCCTCAGGGCTCACCCCGATATTTCGGGTTCGCCTGAAACTCACCCGTGATGTTGCCACGCTCATCGACCTTGAATGCCCCCTTGATGAACTCCGGAGGGATGTGGTCGGCCGGGCCAAAGCTTCCCGCGATTTGGTAGACCCAGCCTCCGGGGTTGGCCTTGGCTTCCGCGACATTTCCGGCGTTGGAGCGACCGCTATCGGCGAGACCGCCGCGACTTTCTTGAATGGCCACATATACGGGGTACGAATCAGTTGGAGGGGCGGAGCGAACGGCCGGTTCTGGCCGCATTCTGCCGGAGAGCCGCCCGGTCAAACAAGGCCGGGCGGGCTGAAGCTTCAGGCGTCGGTTTGCTCAGCCATCTCCAAGGCGTCTTCAACTTCGATGCCCAGATAGCGAACCGTGCTTTCCAGCTTGGTGTGTCCGAGCAGCAGCTGTACGGCGCGCAAGTTCTTCGTGCGTCGATACACCAGTGACGCTTTGGTCCGCCGCATGGAATGAGTTCCATACGCTGCAGGGTCCAGTCCAATTTCCGCGACCCATCCATCGACGATTCTTGCGTACTGCCTCGTTCCAAGATGCGGCGATGCGGTAACGCGGCTGGGGAAAAGGAAGTCTTCGGCCCGAAGCTGAGCCTTTGCGATCCATGCACCCACTGCTTCTCGCGTCGGCTGCGTTAATTCAAACTGGACCGGACGGCCGGTCTTTTGCTGGACCACGCTGCCTCGCGCTGCCGCTCGGTCACCGGTAGCAACATCCCGAACATGCAGCTTGACCAGGTCGCAGGCTCGCAGCTTGCTGTCAATACCAAGGTTGAACAGTGCCAGTTCGCGCGTCCGGCAGGACAGCTGCAGCCGGACCCGTATCGCCCAGATTTCCTTGAGCTTGAATGGCCGTTTTTGCCCCACAAGCTTCTCCTTGTTCCAAGGCGTCCGAGAATTTTTGACGATCAGTGTTTCCATGTCGATCTCCTGCGCGAAGTTAAGGGATCGACACTTTGCGCTCGGTCGCTCTGGGCGCTATCCGGCTGTACGACTTGCTCCAAAGCGGTCACTTAACGAGTGCGGTACACGGCCCCTACGTATGTCTGGCGACGACCTTCATGTAGCGATCAGGTGTGTGGTGGTCAGGTTTTATTCTGACGAAGGATGACAACCTTCACCGCGGTCGAACGGTCCCGCGCGCGCCCTTCGAGGGTGTTCTCATGTCTGGGCGCAGCGGCCGTCACGATGATGCGGCCTGGCGGGATGCCACGGGCCTCGAAATACTTGCGCATGAACTCTGCACGCTTGCGGTCCACAGCCCACTGCGGCATCTCGGTGCGTTCGTTGGGATCTGCGTAGCCGGTGATCTCGATGCGAGTCACCTCGAACCCCTCGCTGATCCTGGCTGCGAGCTGGTCCAGTTTGGAGAAGGCAAGGGGATGCGGGTAGGCTTGCATGCCCGACAGCGCGGCCGGAGCCAACTGAGCACTTCCGGCGACGTCCCCGCACTCCCACATGATCGCTTCTCCGTTCAAAATTCTGAGCCGCACTTGGACGACTGGTCTTGGCCGGATGTTGCCACAGGCGCCGGAGCCAAGATGCGCCAGAGGCACCTTCCCAATCCTCAATAGCGTCCTGCTTAGGCGGCGCTCTTCGCCAGAATCCTGCGAGCGATCACATCCACCCCTTCGTCGATTTCGCCTGGGCTCGGGTTCAGGGCCATGTGCAAGAGGTGCGGCTCGACCGCCGCCGCGAGTTGAGACGACGGATCAACAAGTTTCTCGAGTACCCAGTACTTCCAGACGTAATCCTCGGATTCGAAGATCGCGCGCAAATGAGGTGCCAATGGCTCACCAATTCCAGCCAAGAAGGGAGTTAGGACCTTTGTGACAGGCCAGTTGATGTCTTGCATCCAGGCGAGCAACGCGGGAAGCAGCGCGTCGACGGCAGGGTAGCCGAGAGCGACGATTGCTTCTGCCCTTGGGAGATCGTGTTTGTCGACTGGTAGAAGGTGCGTCGTGTTGGGCAAGAAATTCTCCTTCGTCTTCAACAGCCCCTATTGGCCGTCTGCCGCCGTCACCCAACATTCAGCGCCTTGAATGCATTACGAATGACCAGGATGAAATTGGCCCTTGGCCGGCGAAGTCGGTTGATCGAGCTCGGCATTCAGGGCCTCAAGTATTGATTGAACTGCCGCACTTGAATGAACACCTTGCTGCTCCTCCATGGCATTCCCGACGTGCCGGATAACGTCCGCCAACAAAATGCCCCACGAGCGCGCTTCATCGCGACCTTGCGCTTGCCAGAAGCCGACCTTGAGAGAGCAGTGCAACCCTCTTTCCGCAATCCATGCGCTAAGCATCTGAACGGCATTTTCGTCTCGCTGGGCAGCAGGCGGAACTACGAGGGGATTCATTTTGTGTTGCTACAAGGTCACGCTAACCGTTGTGGGCACTGAGAACGTCGGTTTCGAGCGAATTTCGAGGCACGGCTGACCGGCCGCTGTTGGCCGAAGTCCGTCATCCTGTCGCCGGCCGTCATGCGTCCATGATCTCATGGGCTATTGACCAACTGCATGTATCGCCAGACGCCCCAAACCACGCCCACAGCGATACCAACCGCGACGCTCCAACCCACAGGAACACCCGCGATGAAGCTCAGAAAAAACATCAATGCGACCGACGCGAGACTAATGTAGGTCAGTGTGATGAGGTCAAAGCGTGCGATCTCGCTCGCGTCCTCGGAGACTGCACGGTCGCCGTGATCGCGCTTGCGGCGCTGCCCTCTGAAGAGCACCACGTCAACGATGAACTCGAAGATTCCGACGACGACGTCCGTCAGTAAGCTGAACATGAAGCTCCTTTGAGTGCCCGCAATTGGCCGATTGTGCCCCTAGCCGTAGGCCAAACATGGCCGCGAAAGCTGATGTCCATCCCAGAAATAGCAGGCGCTGCTTGGGCGCTGCATCCAGGACAGCTGCAGTCCGGCCAGCGCATGCTGAGGCTCCCTCAACTCGATGGGAGACCATCATGGGATC